>NZ_BAAATJ010000009.1:0-196288 GCF_039533345.1 Streptomyces glaucosporus
GGCGGGTTCGGGACGGGGCATCAACATATCTGGCGTTGACTTTTGGCACGCTGTTGAGTTCTCAAGGAACGGACGCTTCCTTCGGCGCCCCTTCCGGAGCTCCTCCGGGCGCTTCCCTTCGGTTTTTTCCACCTTACCAGAGGCGTTTGCGGTCCGTTTCCGGGCCGTTCACCGCTTCTGGCTTCCAAGGGTACCGGAGCAGGACTGCTTCCGGTTCCCCCCTCGGCGGTTCCTCAAACGTACTGGAGCGGGGCGCCCGGATGCAAATCCGCGCGCCCCGCCTCCGGCAGGGCTCAGACCTCCACGACCACAGGCAGGATCATGGGGCGGCGGCGGTAGTTGTCCGACACCCACCGGCCCACCGCCCGGCGGATGAGCTGCTGCAGTTGGTGGGGCTCGGAGACGCCGTCCTGGGCCGCCTTGGACAGCGCCTCGTCGATCTTGGGGATCACCGACTCGAAGTCGCTGTCGTCGATGCCGGACCCCCGGGCCTGGATGTACGGGCCACCTGTGATCTTGCCGGTGCTGCTGTCCACCACCAGGAAGACCGAGATGATGCCCTCCTCGCCCAGGATGCGGCGGTCCTTCAGCGAGCTCTCGGTGACGTCCCCGACCGAGAGGCCGTCGACGTAGACGTATCCCGCCTGCACCTTGCCGACGATCTTGGCCCTGCCGTCGACCAGGTCGACCACCACGCCGTCCTCCGCGATGACGATGTGATCCTTGGGCACCCCCGTCAGCGCGCCCAGCTCCGCGTTGGCGCGCAGGTGGCGCCACTCGCCGTGGACGGGCATCAGGTTCTTCGGCCGGCAGATGTTGTAGAAGTACAGCAGCTCGCCCGCCGAGGCGTGTCCCGAGACGTGGACCTTGGCGTTGCCCTTGTGGACGACGTTGGCGCCCCACCGGGTCAGGCCGTTGATCACCCGGTAGACCGCGTTCTCGTTCCCCGGGATCAGGGAGGAGGCGAGGATCACCGTGTCGCCCGGGACGATGCGGATCTGGTGGTCGCGGTTGGCCATGCGCGACAGCGCCGCCATCGGCTCGCCCTGCGATCCGGTGCAGACGAGCACCACCTCGTCGTCCGGCAGGTCGTCCAGGGCCCTGACGTCCACGACCAGCCCGGAGGGCACCCTGAGGTAGCCCAGGTCACGGGCGATGCCCATGTTGCGCACCATCGAACGGCCGACGAACGCGACACGGCGGCCGTACTCGTGGGCGGCGTCGAGGATCTGCTGGATGCGGTGGACGTGGCTGGCGAAGCTCGCCACGATGATCCGCTTCTGCGCTCCCGCGAACACCTGGCGCAGCACCTGGGAGATGTCGCGCTCGTGCGGGGTGAAGCCGGGCACCTCGGCGTTGGTCGAGTCGGACAGCAGCAGGTCGATGCCCTCCTCGCCCAGACGCGCGAAGGTGGGCAGGTCGGTGAGGCGGCGGTCCAGCGGGAGCTGGTCCATCTTGAAGTCGCCGGTGTGCACGACCATGCCCGCCGGGGTGCGGATGGCGACCGCCAGCGCGTCCGGGATGGAGTGGTTGACGGCCACGAACTCGCAGTCGAAGGGGCCGACGCGCTCGCGGTTTCCCTCGGCCACCTCAAGGGTGTACGGCCGGATGCGGTGCTCCTGGAGCTTGGCCTCGATCAGGGCCAGTGTGAGCTTGGAGCCGATCAGCGGGATGTCGGGCTTCTCCCTCAGGAGGAAGGGGACACCGCCGATGTGGTCCTCGTGACCGTGGGTCAGGACGATGCCGTCGATGTCGTCCAGCCGGTCCCGCACGTAGCTGAAGTCCGGCAGGATCAGGTCCACGCCGGGCTGTTCCTCCTCGGGGAAGAGGACGCCGCAGTCGACGATGAGCAGCCGGCCGCCGTACTCGAAGACGGTCATGTTGCGGCCGATCTCGCCCAGGCCGCCGAGCGGGGTGACCCGCAGGCCTCCCTCGGGGAGCGGCGGGGGCGGGCCGAGTTCGGGATGCGGATGACTCAAAAGACTCTCCTCACCACGCGCGCCACGCGCCCCCGCGGGGCACGTGGCGCGCGATCGTCGTGCACTTGCAGTTGTTTTCGGTCCGTATGTAGTTGTGAAGTCCGTGTCTCAGAGCTGTACCCCGCCGGCGGCGAGATCGCGCTTGAGCTGTTCGGTCTCCTCCGGGGACAGCTCGACGAGCGGCAGGCGCAGCGGTCCCGCGGGCAGGCCCTGGAGGGCGAGGGCGGCCTTGGTGGTGATCACGCCCTGGGTGCGGAACATGCCCGTGAAGACCGGCAGCAGCTTCTGGTGGATCTCCGTCGCCTTGGTGACGTCACCGCTCAGGTGTGCGTCCAGCATCGCGCGCAGTTCGGGGGCGACGACGTGGCCGACCACCGACACGAAGCCGACGGCGCCCACGGACAGCAGCGGGAGGTTGAGCATGTCGTCCCCGCTGTACCAGGCGAGCCCGCTGGTGGCGATGGCCCAGCTCGCACGGCCCAGGTCGCCCTTGGCGTCCTTGTTGGCGACGATCCGCGGGTGCTCGGCCAGCCGGACGATGGTCTCGGTGTTGATCGGCACCCCGCTGCGGCCGGGAATGTCGTAGAGCATGACCGGCAGGTCGGTGGCGTCGGCGATGGCGGTGAAGTGCCGGTACAGGCCCTCCTGCGGGGGCTTGCTGTAGTACGGCGTGACGGCCAGCAGGCCGTGGGCTCCCGCCCGTTCGGCCGCGCGGGCCAGCTCCACACTGTGCCGGGTGTCGTTGGTACCGGCTCCCGCGACGATGTGGGCCCGGTCCCCGACCGCCTCGACCACGGCGCGCACGAGCAGGCTTTTCTCCTCGTCGCTGGTGGTCGGGGACTCACCGGTGGTGCCGTTGACGATGAGACCGTCGTTGCCGGCGTCCACCAGGTGGGCGGCGAGCTGCTGCGCGCCGTCGAGGTCGAGGTCGCCGTCCGCGGTGAACGGCGTGACCATCGCGGTCAGGACCCGCCCGAAGGGCGTCTGCGGTGTGGAGGTCGGAGCCATGGGTCCCACGCTACTCGCAGGCTGCGGTGCGATGCTCCCTCGGGAGGCCGGTTGTGGAGCCCGACACTGTCCGCTCGGGGGTTCAGACAGTGCCGGGTCCGTGGAATGAGCCTAGACGAATGCCCGCGAAAGTCGCAATCCGGACAACCCTGGATTGCCCCCCCGGCCCTACGGGGCGACTCGTCCGTTGGCGTTGAAGGCCTCATGGGTGAGGGGCATGAGCCTCGCCCAGTGCGCCTCCATCTTCTCGGCGACCATCTCGATCTCCCGCTGCGGGAAGGAGGGCACCTTCGCCGACTCGTGACGGGTGCGCAGCCCCAGGAAGTGCATCAGCGAGCGCGCGTTGCAGGTGGCGTACATCGAGGAGTACAGGCCGACCGGAAGAGCGGCGCGCGCCACCTCGCGGGCGATGCCGGCCTCCAGCATCTCCCGGTACGCCTCGTACGAACGCCGGTACGAGAACTCCAGGGTCTCGGTGACGCTCCGGTGCTGCTCCGGGGTGCCCTCGACGAACCGGTACTTGCCCGGGCGCCCTTCCTGCACCAGCTTGCGGGAGGCGTCCGGGACGTAGAAGACGGGCTCCAGCTCGCGGTAGCGGCCGGACTCCTCGTTGTAGCTCCACCCCACCCGGTGGCGGTGGAACTCGCGGAAGACGAAGATCGGCGCACTGATGAAGAAGGTCATCGAGTTGTGCTCGAACGGGCTGCCGTGCCGGTCGCGCATCAGGAAGTTGATCAAGCCCTTGGAGCGCTCCGGGTCTTTCTCCAGTTCGTCCAGCGACTGCTCGCCCGCGGTGGAGACCCGCGCCGCCCACAGCACGTCGGTGTCGGCGGCGGAGTGTTTGACCAGCTCGACGGTCATGTCGCTGCGGAAGCGGAGGTCGGGAGCGTCGGACACCGGGGTTCCTTCCAGTCGTGTCACATCGGTTCTGGAGCGGTGCACAGCCTATGGCGGCGGCGACTCGCTCCCGGCACGCGGTGTCGGCCCCCGGGCGGCCGCACGACCGCCGGCGTTCCGCCGCAAGCACCCGAAACCGGGCACTTCACCGGACGAACGGACGTTCCATCCGTGAGAGCGCAGACCGTCACCGAAGGAGCAGCCGCACATGGACCGCCGCGAAGAGTTCCCGAGCTTCGCCTCCGCCGCCGAATCCGGGCACTTCCACAGCACCGTCGCTCCCCCTCGCCGGCGCCGGACGCCCTCCGAGACGCTGGGCGGCGTGCTGCTGGGACTGGTCGTGATCGCCGGGCTCGTCGGCTCCCTGCTGCTCGGGATACCCGCCCTGGAGACGCCGGATTCCCGCGGTGGCGGGCCGGACCGGCCCGCCACCGCCGAGAGCCGCTGATAATCTCCTCGCTCACAGGCCCCACCGACCGCGCCCGTGAGCGAGGATCCCGTGCCCCTGCACTTCCTGACAGCCGACGACGGGCTGGACACCGCGCCGTCGGACACGCCCCTGCCGTACGAGGAACGCGAGCGGTGGCGGCGCCCCTACCGCCCCGGCCCCTGGAGGGTGGGCGGAGCGGCGCTGCTGTTGCTGCTCGCCTCGTACATGCTGATGTCCACCCTGATCATCGCCATGGCCGGCACCCTCGTGGAAGCGCTCGTGTGCCTGGCGGGGGCCGCCCTGGTGATCGCGTACGCGCTGCGTCTGCTGCGCGCGGGAGTGTGGGTCAGCTCCCGCGGGATACGGCAGGTGGGCCTGTTCACGACGACGACACTGGCCTGGCAGGACGTGGCCGCGGTACGGACGGCGCAGCAGCCGGTGAAGTGGCTCGGCACTCCGCGCACCGTGCAGGGGCAGGCATTGCTCGTCGAGCCGCGCGGCCGGGAGGCCCTGCGGACGGTGTTCACCGACCACAACGCCGACTTCCTGGCGCGGCCCGACGCCTTCGACCGCGCCGCCGACGTGCTGGAGGCCTGGGCCGCGGAGCACCGCCACCCGCAGCACCCGTAGGGCTTCTTCCCCGGTGCCGGGCGCCGGGGAAGAAGCCCTGTGCGGGTTGGACGGTCAGGCCGCCGTCTTCCGCCCGTCCGGGGCGGACCCGCCGTCGTGGAGGGCGATGGCCCGCTGCATGGCCTTGCGGGCGCGCGGAGTGTCGCGGGCGTCGTGGTAGGCGACGGCCAGCCTGAACCAGCAGCGCCAGTCGTCCGGCGAGGCCTCGGCCTCGCGCTTGCGCCGGGCGAAGATCTCGTCGGCCGCCGCGCGGTCGATGCGCCCGCCCGGGGTCCTGGAGGCATCCTCCTCCGGCAGTCCGCCCTCGGCCTCCAGCTCCCTCGCCAGGCGGTTCGCGTTCCGGGCGAACCGGGTGTTGTGCCACAGGAACCAGGCGCCGACGCACGGCAGCACGAAGGCCACCGCTCCCATCCCCATCGCGGCGGGCTCGCCCGTCCTCAGCAGCAGCACGCCCTGGAGGACCACCACGGCGAAGACGACGATCAGCGCCGTGGAGAGGAAGGCGTAGGTGATCTTTCCGCCCATGGTCCTCAGTCCAGGTCCAGGAAGTGCTCCAGCCCCACGGTCAGGCCGGGCGCGTCGACCACGCGCCGTACGCCCAGCAGGATGCCCGGCATGAAGGAGCTGTGGTGCAGCGAGTCGTGGCGGATGGTGAGGGTCTCCCCGGTGTCGCCGAACAGCACCTCCTGGTGTGCCAGCAGCCCGCGCAGCCGCACCGCGTGCACCGGCACCCCGTCCACGTCCGCGCCGCGGGCGCCGTCGAGGGCGGAGGTGGTGGCGTCCGGCTGCGGCGGGCAGCCCGCCTCGGCCCGCGCGGCGGCGATGAGCTGGGCGGTGCGGGTGGCGGTGCCGGAGGGCGCGTCGGCCTTGTTGGGGTGGTGCAGCTCGACGACCTCGACGGACTCGAAGAAGCGGGCGGCCTGCTGCGCGAAGCGCATGGTGAGGACGGCGCCGATGGAGAAGTTCGGCGCGACCAGCACGCCGGTGCCCGGGGACGCCTCCAGCCAGCCGCGGAGCCGGCCGAACCGCTCCTCGGTCCAGCCGGTGGTTCCGACGACGCCGTGGATGCCGTGGCCGACGCAGTACTCCAGGTTTCCCATCACCGAGTCGGGGTGGGTCAGGTCGACCGCGACCTGGGCCCCCGCCTCGGTGAGCTTCTCCAGCTCGTCGTCCTTGTCCAGGGCCGCGACGAGTTCCAGGTCGTCGGCGCCCTCCACGGCGCGTGCGGCCTCGGAGCCGATCCGGCCCTTGGCGCCGAGGACTGCTACGCGGAGCTTGCTCATGTGCGTGTTTCCTTCACGGGTACGTGGGATCGGATCAGGCGACGGCTTCGTCCAGCCGGGCGCTCTGCCGGTCGGTCAGCGGCCCGATGACCGACAGCGAGGGCCTCTGCCCCAGGATCTCGCGGGCCACCGAGCGCACGTCGTCCGGGGTGACGGAGGAGATCTTCGCGAGCATGTCGTCGACCGACAACTGCTCGCCCCAGCACAGCTCGCCCTTGCCGATGTGGTTCATCAGCGCGCCGGTGTCCTCCATGCCCAGGACCGTCGATCCGGAGAGCTGCCCGACGGCGCGCCGCAGCTCCTCGTCGCCCAGACCGTGCTCGGCGACGTGTCCGAGCTCGTCGCGGCAGATCTTCAGCACGTCGTGGACCAGGTTCGGGCGGCAGCCGACGTACACGCCGAACAGGCCGCAGTCGGCGAAGCCGGAGGTGTAGGAGTACACGCTGTAGGCCAGGCCGCGCTTCTCGCGGACCTCCTGGAACAGGCGCGAGCTCATGCCGCCGCCCAGGGCCGCGCTGAGCACCCCGAGCGCCCACCGGCGCTCGTCCATGCGGGACAGGCCGGGCATGCCCAGGACCATGTGGGCCTGTTCGGTGCCGCGGTCCAGCAGGTCGACGCGGCCCGCGGTGCGGATGCGGCGCGAGCCGGTGCGGGGACCGACGGGTTCGGCGTCGGCGTCCTTCAGCGCGCCGGCCCTCTCGAACGCCTCCCGCACCTGGCGGACGACCGTGTCGTGGTCGAGGTTGCCCGCGGCCGCGACGACCAGGTGGGTCGGGTCGTAGTGGCGGCGGTAGAAGCGGGCGATGCGGTCGCGGGTGAGGGCGTTGATCGTCTCGTTCGTGCCCAGCACCGGGCGGCCCAGCGGGGTGTCCCCCAGCATGGTCTTCGCGAACAGGTCGTGGACGCAGTCGCCCGGGTCGTCCTCGGTCATGGCGATCTCCTCGAGGACGACGCCGCGCTCGGCCTCGACGTCCTCGGAGCGGATCAGCGAGCCGGTGAGCATGTCGCAGACGACGTCGATCGCCAGCGGCAGGTCGGTGTCCAGGACCCTGGCGTAGTAGCAGGTGAACTCCTTCGCGGTGAAGGCGTTCATCTCACCGCCGACCGCGTCGATCTCCGCGGAGATGTCCAGGGCGCTGCGCCGCCTGGTGCCCTTGAAGAGCAGGTGCTCCAGGTAGTGGGTGGCGCCGTTGAGCGAGGGCGTCTCGTCGCGGGAACCGACCCGCACCCAGATCCCGAAGGTCGCGGAGCGGACGGTCGGCACGGACTCCGTGACGACCCGCAGGCCGCCGGGGAGGACGGTCTTGCGGACGGTGCCCGCGCCGTTCCCGCCCCCCGGGGAGGCTGCGGCCGACCGCCGGGCGAGCGGGTGGGAGGGCTTCCGGTGATGGGCGACGGCCCGCCCCACCGCGGCGGTGGGGCGGGCCGTCGTACGGGGCGTGCGCGTCACTTGGTCGCAGCGTCCTTCGTGTCGGTCTTCTCGGCGCTCTCCTCGCCGCCTTCCTCGTCCAGGACCGGGATCAGCGACAGCTTGCCGCGCTGGTCGATCTCGGCGATCTCGACCTGGACCTTCTGGCCGACCCCGAGCACGTCCTCGACGTTCTCCACGCGCTTGCCGCCGGCGAGCTTGCGGATCTGCGAGATGTGCAGCAGGCCGTCCTTGCCGGGGAGGAGGGAGACGAAGGCGCCGAACGTGGTGGTCTTCACGACCGTGCCCAGGTAGCGCTCGCCGACCTCCGGCATCGTCGGGTTGGCGATGGCGTTGATGGCGGCGCGGGCCGCCTCGGCCGCCGGCCCGTCGGCGGCGCCGATGTAGATGGTGCCGTCGTCCTCGATGGTGATGTCGGCGCCGGTGTCCTCCTGGATCTGGTTGATCATCTTGCCCTTGGGGCCGATGACCTCGCCGATCTTGTCCACCGGGATCTTCACGGTGATGATCCGCGGCGCGTTCGGGGACATCTCGTCCGGCCGGTCGATGGCCTCCATCATCACGTCGAGGATGTGCAGACGGGCGTCGCGGGCCTGCTTGAGGGCCGCGGCCAGCACGGAGGCCGGGATGCCGTCCAGCTTGGTGTCGAGCTGGAGGGCGGTGACGAAGTCACGGGTGCCGGCGACCTTGAAGTCCATGTCGCCGAAGGCGTCCTCCGCACCGAGGATGTCGGTGAGGGTGACGTAGTGGGTCTCGCCCTCGATCTCCTGGGAGATCAGGCCCATGGCGATGCCGGCGACGGGGGCCTTGAGCGGCACACCGGCGTTCAGCAGCGACATGGTGGAGGCGCAGACCGACCCCATGGACGTCGAGCCGTTGGAGCCCAGCGCCTCGGAGACCTGGCGGATGGCGTACGGGAACTCCTCGCGCGAGGGCAGCACCGGGACGATCGCCCGCTCGGCCAGGGCGCCGTGGCCGATCTCGCGGCGCTTGGGGGAGCCGACGCGGCCGGTCTCACCGGTGGAGTAGGGCGGGAAGTTGTAGTGGTGCATGTAGCGCTTGCGCGTCACCGGGGAGAGGGTGTCGAGCTGCTGCTCCATGCGGAGCATGTTGAGGGTGGTGACGCCCAGGATCTGGGTCTCGCCGCGCTCGAAGAGCGCCGAGCCGTGCACCCGCGGGATCGCCTCGACCTCGGCGGCCAGGGTGCGGATCTCGGTGAGCCCGCGGCCGTCGATGCGCTTCTTCTCCTTGATGACGCGCTCGCGGACCAGGGACTTGGTCAGCGAGCGGTACGCCGCCGAGATCTCCTTCTCGCGGCCCTCGAACTGCGGCAGCAGCTTCTCGGCGGCCAGCGCCTTGACGCGGTCCAGCTCGGCCTCGCGCTCCTGCTTGGCGGCGATGGTGAGCGCCTGGGCCAGCTCGTCGCGGACGGCCTCGCTCAGCGCCTCGTACACGTCGTCCTGGTAGTCCAGGAAGATCGGGAACTCGGCGGTGGGCTTGGCGGCCTTGGCGGCGAGGTCGGACTGGGCCTTGCACAGGGTCTTGATGAAGGGCTTGGCGGCCTCCAGACCGGCGGCGACGACCTCCTCGGTCGGGGCCTGGGCCCCGCCCTTGACCAGTTCGACGGTCTTCTCGGTGGCCTCGGCCTCGACCATCATGATCGCCACGTCGCCGTCGGGGAGGACGCGGCCGGCGACGACCATGTCGAAGACGGCCTCCTCCAGCTCGGAGTGGGTGGGGAAGGCCACCCACTGGCCGCGGATCAGGGCGACGCGGGTGCCGCCGATCGGGCCCGAGAAGGGCAGGCCCGCCAGCTGCGTGGAGCAGGAGGCGGCGTTGATCGCCACGACGTCGTACAGGTGCTCGGGGTTGAGCGCCATGACCGTCTCGATGATCTGGATCTCGTTGCGCAGGCCCTTCTGGAAGGACGGGCGCAGCGGCCGGTCGATCAGGCGGCAGGTGAGGATCGCGTCCTCGCTCGGGCGCCCCTCGCGGCGGAAGAAGGAGCCGGGGACCTTCCCGGCGGCGTACATCCGCTCCTCGACGTCTACGGTCAGGGGGAAGAAGTCCAGCTGCTCCTTCGGCTGCTTCGAGGCGGTGGTGGCCGACAGCACCATGGTGTCGTCGTCCAGGTAGGCCACGGCGGAGCCGGCGGCCTGGCGGGCGAGCCGGCCCGTCTCGAAGCGGATGGTGCGGGTGCCGAAGGAACCGTTGTCGATGACGGCTTCGGCGTAGTGGGTCTCGTTCTCCACCAGGAAATTCTCCTCGTCTGCGTCCTCGCCCCTGTGGCGAGGACGGTGGCGGTGGAGCGTCTTCCCGTGCGGGCCGGTCTTCGATCGAAGCTCCCGGGGCTGAGTGCCCGGGAGCCACTACCGAGGACCGGCGGCGTGAAGGCGCCCCGCCTCGTTCTCTATGTCGTTGTGTAACCAGACTACAAAGCTTTCACTCACCGTGAGTCCCGGTGAGTACGGCGAAGGGAGCGGTCCCCACGGTGGGAACCGCTCCCTTCGACGGGTGCTACCGGGCGCCCGCGGCGCCGCGGCGGATGCCCAGACGCTCGACCAGGGCGCGGAAGCGCTGGATGTCCTTCTTCGCCAGGTACTGCAGCAGGCGGCGGCGCTGGCCGACCAGGAGCAGCAGACCCCGGCGGGAGTGGTGGTCGTGCTTGTGGGTCTTCAGGTGCTCGGTGAGGTCCGAGATGCGGCGGGTGAGCAGCGCGACCTGGACCTCGGGGGAGCCGGTGTCGCCCTCCTTGGTGGCGAACTCGGCCATGATCTGCTTCTTCGTAGCGGCGTCGAGCGACACGCGATACTCCTTGGATTCTTCTCGTCGAGGCCACCGAGTGCCCCTGGCCCGCTGTGCAGGGGATCTTTCACGACTCGGGAGGCGGGGTCCGCTGGGCGCAGTCTCCAGGCACTCCGGAAGACGCGTACGCAAACGGCCGCCCATCAGCCTACCAGTCGCGCGACGGGACGTTCACCGCCGGTCATCCGTCCCGCCGGGGACCGGCGGCCGCCGCTCAGCCCGTCATGCTCCGGGCGGCGGTGTAGAGGTCCAGCACGGCCAGGCAGAGCGGGACCAGCGACAGCAGGACGGCGCTCTCGGCGATGTCCAGGAAGCGCCCCCAGAAGGGGGTGACACCGCGCCTGGGCACCACCAGTCCGATGGCCGTGATCAGGGCCGCAGCGGCGGCCAGGGCGGCGGACAGCCAGATCGTCCGCAGGTCGAGGGCGCCGTCGTCTCCCATGAGCAGCTTCCGCAGCAGGTCGGCCGGCGGGTTGAGGGCCAGGCCGAGGGCGAGGAGGGCGAGGGCGGCCAGGCCCGCGGCGAGCGCGCAGGCGACCTGGACGGTGTAGCGGAAGAGCCGGGCGCGCATCAGCATGCCCAGTCCGGCGGCGAGGGCGAGGAGCTGGCCCCAGCCGGAGTCGGAGAACCCCAGGACCGCGGCCGCGCCGACGACGACGGCCGCGCATCCGCCGACGAGGCCGAGGAGCATCTCGTGACCGCGGCGGGCCTGCGCGGCGATGCGGTCCGCGTCGACGGGGCCGTCGGTGTCGGGGGCGGCGTCGGGATCCTCGTCGTACCGCATGGCGCCGGACCGCGGCGCGTTGTAGCCGATGGGGAGCCGGGCGAAGCGGGAGGACAGTCCCGGCAGGAACGCGATGGCCCCGACCGCCACCGGAACGCACAGGGCCGCGGTCTCCACCGGACGGATGTCGGTCAGGACGGCGACGAAGGTGACCAGGGTGCCGACGGTCGCGGCGAAGGCGGCTGCGACGAACGGGCCGTCGCCGCTGGGCGTGACGGCGATCAGGGCGGCGGAGGCGACCAGGACGGCCACGCATCCCAGCAGGAACTGCAGCCTGCCGACACCGCCTCCCTCCTCCAGCGGCAGCAGCCCGGATCCCGCGATCATCACGTGCGGCAGGGAGGCGAGCCCGAGGGCGACCGCGGAGGGGCGGTCGTCGTACACCCGTGCCCGCACCGCCGCGAAGCCGATCAGCAGCACTCCGGTCACGGCGGCGAGGACGCCCGGCAGGCCGTGCATGTCGTGGCGGACCGGGTCGGCGAACCACAGCACGAAGGCCATGAGCGCCAGCAGCACCACGCCGCCGACCAGCCCGGCGGCCCGCATCAGGTCGTCGCTCCACAGCTTGCGGTCCCGGCTCACCGCGGAGGCCACCGCGTCGGAGACGTCGTCGAAGACGGCCGGGGGCAGCGACTCGGCGAACGGCCGGAGGCTCAGGACCTCCCCGTCCAGGACGCGCTGCGCGGCGAAGGAGCGGGCGCTGTCGAGCACGCTGCCGTCGCGGCGCACCAGGTGGTAGCCGACGGGGGCGCCCTCCGCGGGCGTCTGGCCGCTGAGTCGGAGGATCTCGGGATACAGGTCCGCGACCGGGATGTCCTCGGGGAGGGCCACGTCGATGCGGCTGTCGGGCGCGACGATGGTGACCCGGCAGAAGCCGGTGGCGGCTGCCGGTGCAGTCGTACTCACCTTGAGATCCCCCTCATGGGCTGCTCACTGGCTCCACAGTGCGCACGGGCCGTTCACAGGGCCCCCCGCGATCTCCCGCGGTTCTCCACCGGCGGCTGTTCGTTCGCTGCTGCGCATTGTCGCGCGACACCCTACCGCCCTCGGTGGTCCGGCAGTCCCAGTAGGATCGCCCCGCGCGGACGGCGTCCGTCGCCATGGGGGCGTCGGCAGGAACTGTCCCGTCTGCCCGAGGGATTGATGCGCCGTGAGTCAGATCGTCGTCAAGCGTCCGCCACGGGTTCTGCCACCCAGCGTGCCCAGCGAGGATCTGCGGCTCGAGCCCCCGCCCGAACTGCCGCGCGGGCAGCAGGAAGGGGTGCTGTTCCAGCTCCTGCCGATGCTCGGCATGGGCGGATCGGTCGTGTTCTTCTTCCTGTCGCCCGCGCCGTTCATGCGCATCATGGGCATGATCATGATCGCGTCCACCGTCGCGATGCTCATCGCCACCATCGTGCGCTTCCGCCGGGGCACGCAGGGGGAGATGGCGCAGATGCGCCGGGACTACCTCAAGTACCTCGCGCAGACCCGGCGCAAGGTCCGCAGGACGGCCGGTCTGCAGCGCGACGCCCAGTTCTACCTCCACCCCGCGCCGGAGCAGCTGTGGGCCCTGGTCGCCGAGGGCAGCCGGGTGTGGGAGCGCCGCGCCGGGGACGACGACTTCGTCCACGTGCGCGTCGGTCTGGGGACGCAGCGGCTCGCGACGCCGCTGGTGGCGCCGGAGACGGCCCCCGTGGACGAACTGGAGCCGCTGACGGCCGGGGCGATGCACCAGTTCATCAGGACGCACAGCACCGTCGACGGGCTGCCGATGGCCGTGTCGCTGCGCGCCTTCTACCACATCACCGTGAGCGGCGACCCCGACTCGGTGCACGGCGGCGTCCGCGCGATGGTGGCCTCGCTGGTCTCCCTCCACTCCCCCGACGACCTGGTGGTCGGGGTCGTGACCGGGCACGACGCGCTGGAGCGCTGGGAGTGGGCCAAGTGGCTCCCGCACGTCCAGGCCCCCGGCGCCACGGACGGTGCGGGCAGCCGGCGGCTGATAACGGCCGGCGTGACGGAGCTGGAGACCCTGCTGGGGTCCCGGCTGGAGGGCCGGCCGCGCTTCAACTCCGGCGGGCAGCCCGTGCTGGACCAGCCGCACGTGCTGGTCGTGCTGGACGGCGGCGCGACGGTGCCCCCGACGTCGGTGCTGGCCTCCGCGGAGGGCCTGCAGGGCGTCACGGTCGTCGAGGTGGTGCCCGGCGACATCGGCAGCCCGCGCGGCGGCCTGTCGGTGGTCGTGCGGCCCGACCGGCTGCGGCTGGAGTCGGCGCACGGCGCGGTGTACGAGGGACGGCCCGACTTCCTCTCCCCGGAGGCCGCCGAGGCGCTGGCCCGGCAGCTCGCCCCGCTGCGGATGGGCTCGGGCGGCGGCGACGACGAACCGCTGCTGGCGAACCTGGAGTTCACCGATCTGCTGAACCTGGGCGACGCCGCCTCCGTCGACGTGCGGCGCACCTGGCGGCCGCGGTCGACGGCCGAGCGGCTGCGCGTCCCCATCGGCGTGGGCGAGGACGGCCAGCCGGTCATGCTGGACCTGAAGGAGGCCGCGCAGGACGGCATGGGCCCGCACGGCCTGTGCGTCGGCGCGACCGGGTCCGGCAAGTCGGAGCTGCTGCGCACCCTGGTCCTGGGCCTGGCGGTCACGCACTCCTCGGAGACGCTGAACTTCGTCCTGGCGGACTTCAAGGGCGGCGCCACCTTCGCCGGCATGGCCCAGATGCCGCATGTGGCGGCCGTCATCACCAACCTGGCCGACGACCTCTCCCTGGTCGACCGCATGGGCGACTCGATCCGCGGCGAGCTCAACCGCCGCCAGGAACTGCTGCGCGACGCGGGCAACTACGCCAACATCCACGACTACGAGCGGGCGCGCGCGGCGGGCGCCCCCCTGGTTCCGCTCCCCTCGCTGGTCCTGGTCATCGACGAGTTCAGCGAGCTGCTGACGGCCAAGCCCGACTTCATCGACATGTTCATCCAGATCGGCCGCATCGGCCGTTCGCTGGGCGTGCACCTGCTGCTGGCCTCGCAGCGCCTGGAGGAGGGCCGGCTGCGCGGCCTGGAGACGTACCTGTCGTACCGGATCGGTCTGCGCACCTTCTCCGCCGCCGAGTCCCGTGCCGCGCTGGGCGTGCCGGACGCCTACCACCTGCCGTCGGTGCCCGGGTCCGGCTACCTGAAGTTCGGCACCGACGAGATGGTCCGCTTCAAGGCCGCCTACGTCTCGGGGGTCTACCGCTCGAACTCCTCCGGCGAGGACGCCCCCGCCGGGCCGCTGCCGGCGGACCGCCGGCCGGTGCTCTTCACCGCCGCGCCGGTGCCGGTGCCGGTACGGCAGGCCGCCCCCGTCCCCGCGGCTCCGTCGCCCGCCGCCCCGGAGGACGACGACGCGCTGGCGGACACCGTCCTGGACGTCATCGTGCGCCGGCTGGAGAACCAGGGCCCCGCGGCCCACCAGGTCTGGCTGCCGCCGCTGGACCAGGCTCCGCCGCTGGACGAGCTGCTGCCCGGCCTGGCGGTCGTCGAGGGCCGCGGCCTGACCCAGCCCGACTACCCCCACGCGGGCCGGCTGGTGGTGCCCCTGGGGCTGGTGGACAAGCCGTACGAGCAGCGGCGCGAGACCCTGCTGCGCGACTTCTCCGGCGCCGCGGGCCACATGCTGGTCGTGGGCGGCCCCCAGTCCGGCAAGTCGACCCTGCTGCGCACCCTGATCACGTCCTTCGCCCTCACCCACACCCCGCAGGAGGTCCAGTTCTACGGGCTGGACTTCGGCGGCGGCGGCATGTCGGCCGTGGCGGACCTGCCGCACGTGGGCGGCGTCGCCTCCCGCCTCGACCCCGAGCGGATCCGGCGGACGGTGGCGGAGGTCGCCGGGGTGCTCAACCAGCGCGAGGAGTACTTCCGCGCGAACGGCATCGACTCCATCGCCACCTTCCGGCGCCGCCGGGCGCGCGGGGAGATCACCGACCAGCCCTGGGGAGACGTCTTCCTGGTCGTCGACGGCTGGGGCGCGTTCCGGCAGGAGTACGACATGCTGGAGGCCGTCGTCACCGACATCGCCTCCCGCGGTCTGGGCTACGGCGTCCACGTCGTCGTGGCGGCCTCCCGCTACATGGAGGTGCGCCCGGCGCTCAAGGACCAGCTGCTGAACCGGCTGGAGCTGCGGCTCGGCGACACCATGGACTCGGAGTTCGACCGCAAGGTCGCCGCGAACGTCCCGGCCGGCGTCCCCGGCCGCGGCCAGACCCCGGAGAAGCTCCACTTCATGACCGCGGTCCCCCGCATCGACGGCGTCTCCTCCGACGAGGAGCTGTCCGACGCCACCGCCGCGCTGAACCGCGCGGTGGCGCAGGCCTGGCGGGGGCCGTCGGCCCCGCCGGTCCGGCTGCTGCCCCGCGAGCTGCCCGCCGACCGGCTGCCGAAGGGCGGCGACTACCCGCAGCACGGTGTCGCCTTCGGCATCGACGAGAACACCCTGCAGCCCGTCTTCGTCGACTTCGAGACCGACCCCTTCTTCCTGGTCTTCGGCGAGAGCGAGTCCGGCAAGACCGCGCTGCTGCGGCTGCTGGCCAAGCAGATCTGCGAGCGCTACACACCCGACGAGGCGCGCATCGTCGTCGCCGACTACCGGCGCTCCCTGCTGAGCAACATCCCGGACTCCCACCTGATCGTCTACGCCGCCATGTCCAACGCCATGGAGACGCACATGGCGGCGATGAAGGACCTGATGGAGAAGCGCACCCCGCCGGAGGACGTCACTCCGCAGCAGTTGCGCGACCGGAGCTGGTGGGCCGGCCCGAAGATGTTCATGATCATCGACGACTACGAGCTGGTCTCCACCTCCAGCGGCAACCCGCTCGCCATGCTCACCGAGCACCTGCCCTTCGCGCGCGACATCGGCGTCTGCTTCATCATCGCCCGCAGCGCCGCCGGCGCCTCCCGGGCCTCCTACGAGCCGTTCATGCAGCGCATGAAGGAGCTCGGCGCCCAGGGCGTGATCCTCTCCGGCGATCCCTCCGAGGGCGAGCTCCTCGGCAGTGTCCGGGCCCGTCCCATGCCGCCGGGCCGGGGCTACTTCGTCTCCCGCCGGCGGGGCAACCCGCTGGTGCAGGTGGGCTGGCTGCCCGCTCGCTGACACCCCCGGCGGGGAGGCCGCGGTCTCCCCGCCGGACGATCCGGAACCGACGACTCCCCGCGGAGGCGAACATGGGCGGACGCCTTACGGTCGAGCAGCAGGAGCTCGACCGCCTGCTGAAACAGCTGAACTCCAGCCGGACCCAGATGCGCAAGGCGCTCAACGCCCTGCGGGACATCGGCCCGAAGAGCACGGGCAGCAAGGCGCTGGACAACGCCTGCGAGGAGATCCACGACAGCTGGGACGACGCCATCGACAAGATCGCCGACGGCACCGACGCGATCGAGGACATGCTCAAGTCCACCAAGGACAACTACGCGGCGACCGAGCAGGCGATCAAGGAAGCCTTCCAGAAGGCCGCGAAGGAGCCCTCGCCCCAGCCCTCGCCCCGGCCCTCGCCCCGGCCGTCAGGAGAGCGTCCGTGAGCGCCGAGGACTTTCCGACCATCGGCTTCGACCCGGCCCCGGGAAAGCTGAGCAGCATAGACGACCTGACGGAAAAACTGTCGAAGACCGCCGACGGCCTGAAGAAGGCGCACGACACCCTGGTGGAGATCGGCAAGAGCGGAGGACAGGGCTCCGCCTGGGAGGGCGAGGCCGCCGAGGCGTTCTCCAAGAAGGTCGGCGAACTGCCCAAATACCTCGACGACAGCCACGACGCGCTGAGCAAGGCCGCGAAGCACCTGAAGGACTGGCGCGCCAGACTCGCCGAGTACCAGGAGACGGCACGCGACTACGAGGCGAGGGCCAAGGCCGCCAAGGACCGGCAGACCGCCGCAGAAGCCGAGCGCTCCAAGGCCGTCACGGCGTACGACTCCGCCGCTAACGACCCCGCGCTGGGCTACGCCGGGCAGATCTACACCGACCAGGACGCCCTGAACAAGGCCCAGGCCCGGTACGACGCGGCGGCGGACCGGCTGCGCCGGGCGGGCGACGCCCTCGACACCGCCACCGGGAAGGTCGAGAAGGCCAAGGAGGAGCTGGAGGCCCTCATCAAGAAGGCCGAGGACCTCCTGGAAGAGCACCAGGACTGTGCACGGAGGATCGCCTCCCGGCTCAGGAAGGCCAACGGCAACGCCCCGGACACCGGTTTCTTCGAAAGCGTCGCCGACGCGTTCAAGAAGCTCGGCAACAAGTTCCAGGAGTGGTGCGAGGAGCACGCCGACCTGCTCAAGACAATCGGCGACTGGCTCAGCATCGCCTCCACCGCCCTGGGCATCCTGGCCCTGGCCACCGTCTGGTTCCCGCCGCTTTCCGGCGCCCTCGCCCTGGCAGGCGGGGTCACCTCCCTGGGAGCGCTGGCCACCCACGGCGCGGCGAAGTACGGCGGCGCCGACATCAAGGCGTCCACCCTGATATTCGACGGCATCGGAGTCCTGCCCTTCGGCAAGCTGGTCAAGGGGGTGTCCACGGGGGTCAAGGTCGGCCTGAAGTTCGGCAAGCACGGTGACCTGATGCTCAAGGGAGCCAATACCTTCACCAAGGTCGCCGACGCGGCGCCCGCGGGAACGAAGCTCACCTTGTCCCCGGGGAAGTTCAGCCGGCTCGGAGGCGCCGACGACGTCGCGAAGTTCACCCCGAAGGGTTTCGGCAACAGGGTGAACCTGGCCTGGACCGCCCACATGGCGGAGACGACGGAGACCTCCGTCAAAGGAACTCTCTACGGCACCGCGCTGACGAAGACCCCCCTCCGCAGCCTTCCGGGACTCGAGGACGCCATCAGGGCCGACGGCACCCTGGATCCGCTGTCGTGGTGGTCACGGGGCCCCCAGATGGGCGGGGACCTCCTCACCGGGAGTATCAAGGTGGCGGACGTCGTCACCCCGGACCCGCCGGCCGCGGGGACCAGATGACGGCACGGCCGCCGTACACGCCCATGAACGATCGGACACACCGGTGCCCCACTTCAGCATCACGCTTCCCATGGACAGGGAGACGGCCGAGGCCGCCAGGAAACTGCCGTACAGCGTCTGGCTGTCGGTGAGCGAAGAGGAGGGAAACGCCTCCGGGGCCGCCGGGGCCTGGGTCGCCTACGGCGAACCCGCCACGGCCGGGCCTCCCGGAGAGGCCGGCTCTGACCCCGACGGGCCGGCCGACGGTCCCCGGCAGATCCTCCAGCAGGTCGCCAAGGCGCACCGCGACCGGATCGACGGCAAGCGTCCGGCCTTCACCCTCTTCGCGAAGTCCTCCCCCTCGCGCCCCCTGTGCTCCGTGCGGCCCGTGGACCCCGGAGGGCGGGAGAAGGAGGCCTACGTGGTGAACGACGCCCTGGGACGCCCGCTGTGCCGCATCGCCGGAGGAAGGTCCCCTCTGGGCCTGCGCCGCGCCTGGACGATCGAGCCGGAAGGCGCGCGGGAGTCCTTCGTCGGATACCGCGGCACCTGGGCGGGCTGGCTGCTGTTCACCCTCTTCCTTCCCCTGTGGATCCCCCTCACGGTCGTCAGCGTCGTGGTCGCCGTCCTGGAATCGGGAGGCGCCTGGGACGGCCTGACCTGGGGGCCGCCCCGCCGCACCGTGTGGCGTCCCCGTTCCGGCCTCACCGTCGCACCGGCCGTCCTGGACTGCCGCAGGGAGAGGTACCGCCGGGACGAGCAGCGCCTCGACGTGCGCATCGCCTATGCGCAGGCGGTCCTCGACCAGATGAGTTGACCCCGCCCCCTCCCCTTCCCGGCCCGCGAGAAGAATCGATCATGGACACCTCCGAGCAGAACCCGGGGGACGGCGCACCGTCCCTCCCACCCGACTGGCCCGAGCCCGACGCTCCCGAGCTGTACTGGGAAGTACCGGCGGAATTCCACTCGCTCGGCCTCGAGTACGACGACGAGCGGCGTGAGGCCCACCTCTCCGAGCTCGCCGTCCGGATCTGGCCGGGGGGTACCGGGGAACAGCACGACACCATCGCGTCCTGGTACCGGGAGGTCTCCTCCGTGGCCGCCGGGGACGAGGCCGTGTACGCCGGGATCGGGCTGTTCTCCACCGACGACGACCGCTTGAGCATCGCCTCCCTCGTCATACGCTGCGAACAGGTCGACAGCGCCGACGCGCATGTGGCCGCCACGGCCCTGGAGGAGTTCCTGTCCAACGATCCCGCTCAGGAGGTCCACCGGACCGAGGCCGACTGCGGACCGGTCGTCATCTCCTTCTCGGGCAACCTGTTGTCGCCCACCGGGGAGGAGGAGGCCATCGGGCTCCTCCCCGCTCCGTCCGCCCCCGTGCCGCCGCTCGTGACCGCCCAGATCGACGTCTACTGCCCCCTGCCCGGGATATCACGGCTCCTGGTGTTCAGTCTGAGCACCCCGTCGACGGCCGACTTCCCCTGGTACGTGCACATGCTCTCCGGGATCGTGGACACGGTGGAGGTGGTCGCCCGTCCCCTCGCCTCCCCGGATGTGTCCGGCCCGCCGTACGGACAGCCCATGGCGAACCCCCTCTCCCAGACTCCCGGCACAAGCCCCATCTCCTTCTTCGTCTCCTAGCGGACCCGGTCACGGAGCCGCCGGGGATCCACGGCAGCCAGGTGCCCGGGAGCGTCGTGCATTGCGGGCGGAAGACGGGCAGCGCGCACCGAAAAGGGATCGGAGCGGTGCCCACCGTGCATGGGGCGAACAGGCTTTCGCGCCTGCCCGTCCTCCTTTGGCCTGGGTCTCCCGCGATTTCGCTCGGGGCCCGCGCCGGGCTGTTATCTTGCTCGATGGCCCGGGATGCGGGACTTTCCGCCGGGATTCCCGATCGTCATCGCCGCCGCAGAGCCGCGCACAGTGCGGCGTGGGAGCACCCCCCGTCGCCACCATCCACGAAGGGGAGAACGCTGATGGGGACTCAGCAGGAGAAGGACGAGCTGTACGCGATGGACATCTCCGACGCCGTGTGGGAGAGCGCTCCGGGCGGCCCGGAGGACGAGAAGGTGGAGATCGCCCATCTGCCGGGCGGGGCCGTGGCCATGCGCAATTCCAAGGACCCCGACACCGTGCTGCGCTACACCGCCGCGGAGTGGCGGGCCTTCGTCCTGGGCGTGCGCGACGGGGAGTTCGACCTCAAGCCCTGAACCGCCTCGACGGGAAACGGCAGGCGGGCGCCCCGCGCAGTGCGTCGGGCGCCCGCCTGAAGCGTTCGGAGCGGAACCGGAGGGCTCAGAAGTCGAACTGCGCCGCGGCCTTCTTGTCCGTGCCCCTGTAGCCGTCGGTCGCGCCGTCCAGGGCTCGGGCGATGGCCTCGAGCGTGTCGTTCAGCCCCTTGACGTTCCTGTTCCAGTGCTGCTGCTTGTTCTCGTAGACCTGCTTGGTCTCACCCTCCCACGTCTGGACCACGGCGTTGACGCGCCTTTCCAGATCGGTGAGCTGGGTGTCGAGCTCCTTGGCCACGTTGCGGATGTCATTCGCGGCGTTCTCGACGAAAGCGTAAGTGACCTTGATCGTCATTTCCGCTCCTCCTCTCTTCTCGATATCCGTTATGCGAAGTCGCTGATCGGGCTTCCGGCGCTGAGCGTCTTGAACTTCTGGATCTGCTCGATCTCGTTGTTGCTGAACCCGTCCTTGCTCGCGCTGAGAGCCTCTTCCATCAGCTGGAGCTGGCGGTCCAGCTTCTGGGCGTAGTCGTTCGTCTGGCGCTGGAGGTGGTCGTAGGACCTGGCCGCATCGCCCTTCCAGCCGGCCTCGATCGTGTCGACCACGTTGTTCAGGTTGTTGATCTTGCTCTTCAGCTTCTCCTGCATGCTCCGGACATCGCGGATCAGGTCATTGAGATCTGATTCGCTTGACTGGAAGTCGCCGTTTCCGGACATGTTGCCCTCCTTGGTTGTGAGTTGCTGCGTTTACGGGGTGGCTGTCGTGGGCGTGCCACAGGCGGTGCCCATCAGGTGCGGCGCGCCCTCCGCACGAGAGCGAACGCGCCGGCCGCGACGGCGGCCACCGCGGCGCCCGCTCCCAGGTAGACCCACGGGTGGTTGCTGTTCCCGGACTCGGAACTCGCCTTCCCCACCCGTTCTCCCGCCGTCCCGTTCTCGTTTTCCGCGCCGCTCTTCCCCTCGGGGGAGGACGCGGAGGGCGACGGCGTCGGTTCCGTGGCCTCGATCGGGTTCACGTCCGGATTCCCCGGACCGCCCTCGCCTTCGAGCAGGTGGATGCGGGGTCGGACGGCGCCGTAGCCGATGTGGACGCTGGAGGCGTCCCTGCGTCCGGCGGTGTCCACCAGGACGCGGAGGACCTGATCGGCCGTCCAGTCAGGGTGCTTGGACCAGGTCAGGGCCGCCGAGGCGGAGGCGATGGCAGTGGCGGAACCGGTACCGCCGTCGCGCACGCAGTACTTCCGGAAGGTCTCGTCGCACCATGAGGGCATCTCGTCCCCGGGTGCCGACAGATCGACGTTGAGGCCGTGCTGGGAGAAGCCGGCCACCTTTCCCCGCCTATCGGTGGCGCCTACACCGACCACGCCGGTGTACGAGGCCGGGTACTGTCGCTCGTTTCCTTTCTCCGCACCGTTTCCAACGCCCGCGAAGAGCAGTTTCCCCTTGCTGAGCGCGTACTCGACGGCTTTCGTTCCCTCGGAATCGTAGGACGGCCCGCCGAAGGACATGTTGACGATCTCCGCATCGCTGTCCGCCGCTGTCCGGATCGCTTTCACATAGCCGTCGGCCTTGATCTCGCTGCCGAGCCCTTTCAGGGGAATCCGACAGGGGATGACCTTCGCCCCGGGCGCCAGTCCCCTCACGCTCCCGTTCTTGCCGGTGCCCGCGATGATCTCGGCTATGGCCGTTCCGTGGCCGGTGTAATCGCCGGTGGCTCCTCCTGCCACGCCGGTCATGTCCTCACCCGGCAGGACCTGACCTCGCAGTGCGCCGGTGGAGGCGTCGACACCGCTGTCGACGACCGCCACCTTGATGCCCTCACCCGTGCTGACCTTCCACATCTCCTCGGCCCGCATGGCGTCCAGGTACCACTGCTGCGAACGTACGTCGTCCGCACGGGCCATCGGTGCCGATCCGGCGAGGCACGTGGCCCACGCGCCGGTTGCGGCCAGCACGGAGAGCAGGCGCCGCCGCATGCCTCGCGACGGAATCCTGTCCCGGCCGTGGCGCCGCCTCCCGTCAGCCCGGTGCCTCCTGGAGTGAACGGGCGTGCCGGGGCTCCCTGTCCCGGACCGTTGCGGGGAGCGCCGACGACACCGCCGCCGGTGCCCGCGACCGGCCTGCGTCCGGTTGGAACCGCTTCCCGTGCCGGGGCCGACAGCCCCCGCGCCCATGGGTCCTCCGGGCGGCCGTCCGGTCATGCCGTGCTCCGCTCCGATCACGGCCCCCCGGGGAAGGTGCGGGCCGTTGCCCGCCGTTCCGCCCTGCTGTGGAGTGCCGCCGTAGATGTCGCCGCCCTGGCCCACCGGCGGCGTGGCCGTGATGGGCGCCTTGGCGGCGGGGGTACCGCCGGACCCCGTGACGGGGCGGGGGGCCGCGCTGCTCACCGGCGGCACGGTGGACGCGCCGTCCGCCCGGCCCGTACCGGGCTGGCCGGGGTTCGGCATCGGGCCGGACTCCGGCTCCTCGGGCCTCTGCTCGCTGTCCTTGTCGGTCACGTCCCTGCCTCCCCCCGATCAGTAGGTGACCTCGGTGGCCTCGTCCTTGGGCTTCCGGTCGCCGGACCGCTTCTCCGCCTCCCGCTGCTGCCGGTGCTCCAGCGCCCGGCCCTGGAGCTTCCAGAAGCGCCGCTTCAGGTCGTCCTCCGGGTTTCCGAAGCCCACGTCCGCGCCGTGGACGGCGATGCCCATGGCCTCGATCTGGGCTCCGAGCACCCGGGAGAGGCCGGTGGGCCGGGCGTGGACCCGGTTGTTCTGGGTGTAGACGCCGTCGGCCTCGGCGAGCTCGCCCCCGAAGGAGGAGCGTCCCACCTCCTGCTGCCCGATCCTGGTGGGAGAGGCCGGGGACTTCTCCAGGTCGCCGAGAATGCCGCCGACCCGCTTCTTGAAGTCCTCGAGCGACTCGAGTCCGCCCTTGAGCTTGCCGGCGGGCACCCCCATCAGGCTCCCCCTCCCCCCGTTGAACGCGCGTGCATCCGGTTCTGCGCCGCCCTCACTCTAGCCACCGCCTCCGACAGTTCCAACGGCGAATCCGCGCGGGGGGATTGGCGTGGCGAGGGGAAGGCGTGCCCTTCCCGTCGGGCACGGGACCCTAACCGGCGGCGCGGCGGCGCCGCCAGTCGCGGTGGACCAGGGAGCCGCCCGCGATCACCGACACCAGGACGCCGCCGCCGATCACCGCGTACGTGCCGAGGCGTTCGTTGCGTTCCCGGGTGGTCTCGCCGAGGTGGAGCTTCGCCGGGGTGGGCGGCTCGCCCTTGTCCAGGCCCTCGCGCGCCACCGGCTCGTCGATCCGCCTGTCGTCCTCGGTGAGGGCGCGGACGGGGTCGACGACGCCCCAGCCGACGTGGCGGTCGTGTCCGGGGACGGAGCGCTCGGCGGTCTGCATGATCTGGGCGGCGATGTGGCGCGGTTCCCAGTCCGGGTGCTCGGCCACCAGCAGCGCCGCGACGCCCGCGACGTACGGGGCGGAGAAGCTGGTGCCGTTGTCGGCGCAGTGGCCGCCTCCCGGAACCGTGGAGATCATGTCGACGCCCGGGGCGGCGACGTCCACGAAGTCGCCGGACTGGGAGAAGGGGGCCCGCTCGTTGTTGCGGTCGGAGGAGGCGACGGCGATGACCCCCTCGTAGGAGGCCGGGTAGGTCTCCTTGACGTTGCCGCCCTGGCCGTCGTTGCCCGCCGAGGCCACGACGACGACCCCCTTCGCCAGCGCCCTGTCGACCGCCTCCTTGAGCGAGGGGTCGGGTTCGACGGCGCCCGCGGTGTCCTGCGAGATGTTGATGACGTCCGCGTCCGCGCCCACGGCGTAGTCGATGGCGGCGGCCAGGGTCTTCGAGGTGCCCCTGCCCTCGGCGTCGTTCTGCTGGATCGGGATGATGGTGGCCTCGGGCGCTATGCCGACGAAGCCGGTGTCGTCGGCCGGGCGCGCCGCGATGATGCCGGCGACCTTGGTGCCGTGGCCGACGAGGTCGTCCGTGCCGTTCTTCGCGAGCGGCTCGGGGGCGTTGCCGTACTCGTCCTTCTCCGGGTCCTTCAGGAACCTCCTGCCGCTCCCGGCGTCGACCGCCTCCTTGAGCTGCGGGTGGTCGTCGTCCACCCCGGTGTCGATGACCGCGACCCGGACGCCCTCGCCCCTGGTGTTCTTCCAGAGCTCCTCCAGAAGCACTCTTTTGAGCGACCACGGACGGCCCTCGTAGGGCTTGGCGGGGAAGGTGCACTGCCCCACGTCGGCCGCGGCCGGCGGCGCCCAGGCCACGGGCAGTCCGACGGCGGTGAGGGCCACGGCCGCGGGGAGCGCCGTCCACCTGCGGCACCGGTCGCGGAACGTGCCCGCGGCGGGCCGGGGTCCGGCGGCTTCGCTGGTCCTGGCTTTCATGGCGTGTGTCTCCCTCGGGTCAGGAGCCCTGCGGCTGCCGCGCCGCGTTCGTGCTCAGCCGCGGTCCGGTCGGCAGGAAGCCCGACCAGGTGGCGGGCACCGGTACGGGCCGGACGCCGTCGTAGCCGAGCCGGAGCTGCGCCAGGTTGCCCGCCTGGGCGGCCTCCTGGGCGTCCTTCTTCTTGCCGTCCGTTCCGATCCCGGACTCGTCCTGGCCGCTGTCGGTGTTCGCCTGCACCGCGTAGCGCAGGCCGGTGTCGGTCACCAGGAAGACGCCGCCGGAGCCGGTGTCCCGGCCCTTGACCTGCCGGAAGAGCAGCCCCGAGCCGGGGGTGACGTACGTGTTGGTGGCGCCGCTGGGGAGGACGGCGGGGTAGTCGTCGGCGGCCCAGGTGCTGAGCGTGGTGGTGCCCCTCTTCTCGTCCACGTCACGCAGTACGTTGCACAGGGTGTTCCGGCCGCTGTCGGCCGTGTTGACCGGCCGTGCCTCCCGCTCGGGCCACCTCAGGTCGCCGCCGTAGGGGGTGCCCTCGGTCCGGATGGCGCCGGCGCTGACGTCCATGGGCTTCCCCTGCTGTCCGAGCGGGGTGGCCTCCGGGGCGTTCAGCAGGAGTTTGGCCATGAAGTCGGTGACCGGCCGCACCGCGTTCTCGAGGACGACGTAGTGCTGGAGGCCGGTGCCGGAGGGCGCGCGCAGCACCATGCCGATCCGGTTGGCGTCGGGGTCCAGGTTCCCGGGGGCGCCGGCCGGGGCGCCGATGTTCTCGATGCCCTGCGGGAATTGGATCTCGTCGCCCTTCTTGAGGGTCCTCAGCCAGTCCTCGGTGACCTGCTGCGGCCGGGTGTCGCCGACGACGGTGCGCAGCAGCGTGTCGTCCGCGGCGATCTCGTAGGCGGTGCCCCGGGCGTCGACGATGTGGAGCCCGTCGCCGGCGCGTACGTACATCACGTCGCCGCCGCGCAGGCGGTTCTTCCCCTCGACCCTGTCCTTGTCCCGGTCGGCGAGGACGAAGACGGCCTTCTGCGCGCCGTCGTCGCCGGGGCGGGTGCACACGGCCCAGCGCTTGGCCTTCGTCGCCTCGGCCCTCTCGGGCAGCCGGTCGGGGGCGTAGGGGATGCCGATGGTGGCCCCGTGCGGGATCTTCCCGCTGTCCAGGATCTTCTCGTCGACCTCGACGATCCCGAACTTGCTGGGGTCGAGGAGGAGTTTGGCGGAGGCCAGGTTGAGCACCGGGTGGAGCTGCTTCTTGCCCTTGGTCTCCAGGACGACGTAGCGCGTGGTGGACTTGCTGCCGATGATGACCTTCTCGCCGGGGTTGTCCCAGCCCTTGGGGGCCTTGGGCTTGAACATGCCCCAGGCTCCGAAGCCCGCCAGGATCACGGCTCCGACGACGAGTCCGGGAAGCACCGCCCGCAGCGGGCGCGGCGCTCCCTCCTCGGTGCCGGTCGGCGAGGGTTGCAGGAATGCCGATACCAGCCGCTTCTTCGCGAAGGTGTAGGCGTTGAGCTCGTCCCGCCGTGATGCCATGTCTGGATGCTTCTCCCCACTGGTCGGCCCGGCGTCCCCGGAAAGATGCGGGGCACCGCCACGGGTGCCGATGGTCGGACCGGCCCCTACTATGCCCGTTGGTGTTCGCCCTCCGCTGCTCCGGTAGGGTGATCGCCCGACCCAACGCCCTTGGAAGCCGGGGCGATTACGGACACAAGGGGATTTGCAGGGGATGGGGACCGCCACGCGGGCCCGGACCGCCACGTCCGTGCCCGACAATCCGGCGCCGGACGGCGCACGTCCCGCGTCCGCGCGGTCGCGGGCGGCGCGTACGGTCGTGCTCCGCGCGGAGGCGCGCCACCGCGGGCTGGGGCCGCTGCGGCTACGGCACTTCGTGGTGCTGGAGGTGGCCGCCGCGGGAGTGCTGGGAGCGGCCGCCGTCGACCGGATCCTCGTGATCCCCGCGGCCGTGGTCGCCGTCCTCCTGGTGCTGGTCTCGGTGGTGCGCAGACGCGGCCGACCGTTCCTGGAGTGGCTGGGCACCGTCATGGAGCTGCGCCGCCGCAGGCGGCGGGCGGCCTCCGAGGTGCTGCCGCCGGACACCGATCCCGGTCTCGCTCCCGCCGTCGAGTGCGACCCGGCCCTGCGCAGCCTGTCCTACACCGACCGCGACCGGCGCGGCATCGGCATGGTCGGGGACGGCACGTTCCTGACGGCCGTGCTGCGCGTCGAGCCGCGGGCCGCGGCCCTGCGCTCCGGTCCCGCGGAGCGTCCGCTGCCGCTGCGGCTGCTGGCCGACGTCCTGGAGGTGGACGGCATCCGGCTGGAGTCGGTGCAGGCCGTGCAGTACACCCAGCCCGCGCCCGCTCCGCACCTGCCCGCGCAGTCGGTGGCCGCCACGAGTTACGGCCCCCTGCAGGCGGCGTGCGGCGCTCCGGCCGTGCGGCTGACCTGGGTCGCGCTCAAGCTGGACCCCGAGCTGTGCCGGGAGGCGGTCCAGGCGCGCGGTGACGGCGTCGAGGGCGCGCAGCGGTGCCTGGTGCGGGCCGCGGACCACCTGGCGAGCAGGCTGGCCGGGGCGGGTTTCCGGGCCACGCTGCTGTCGGAGCAGGAGCTGGTCACGGCGCTCGCCACCTCGGCCGGGGCCAGCCCGATGGCCACGGCGCGGGCCGGGCGGCCCGACGCCCCGCCCGCACGGCGTACCGAGGAGAAGGCGCGTGCCTGGCGGTGCGACGACCGCTGGCACACCACGTACGGGGTGTCCCGCTGGCCCGAGTTCGGGCCCGGCGCCGCCTCGCTGCCGTCGCTGGTGGCGCGGTTGACGGGGCTGCGCGCGCTGGCCACGACGTTCAGCCTGACCCTGAGCCGGGGCGAGCGCCGCTCCGTGGCGGTGCGCGGCCACGTACGGATCACCGCGCGCAGCGACGGCGAGCTGGTCGCCGCCCGGCACACGCTGGAGCGGCTGTCGCGCGAGAGCCGGCTCGGGCTCGCCCGGCTGGACCGCGAGCAGGTACCCGGAGTGCTGGCCACGCTGCCGCTGGGAGGGACGCGCTGATGCCCGGTTCCACGGATTCCGTCCGCACCTCCCCGCGGCTCCGGCTGGGGTTCGGGCTGCGCGGTCCCCGGACGCCCCGTCAGGTGCTGCCCCTCGAACAGGTGGACGCGCTCGCCCTGCCGCTCGGGGACGACGGCGTGGTGGCCGGCGTGGACGTGCAGGAGCGTCCGGCGGTGCTCGGCCTGCACCGTCCGGTCCCGTACGACGTCGTGCTGGTCGGCGGTCTGTGGACGGCTCAGGTGCTGGCGCTGCGCGCGGCCGGCACCGGGGCGCGGGTGGCCGTCGAGACCGGCCGCCCCCAGGTGTGGACGGGCCTGGCCCGGGCCGCGGGCGGCGACCAGCAGTGCATGACGCTCCACGAGGTCGGCCGGGTGCCTCCGCTGGGCGCGACGGCCGTCTCGCCGGTGGTGGTGATCCGGGACTGCGGCATGAAGCCGCCGCGCGGCCGGGTCTCCTCGGGTCCCTGGCAGTCGGTGCTGACGCTGCTGCCCTATCTGAGCCCGGCGGCGCCCCGGCTGCTCCGGGGTGCCTCGCTCGCCGGCATCCAGCAGGTCTCGCCGGAGGAGGCGCGGCAGGTCGGGCGGATCCTCTCGCTCACCCAGCAGGAGACGGAGGCGCTGTCCACCCTCGCCGACGGCGTGACGCTGTGGTGCGCGGGACGGGACCGGCAGTTCGTGCTGACCCGGCCCACCGACGCGGAGCTGGGCCTGCTGGGCGCGGCCCGGCGGCTGGACTGATCCGGGACGGACCTCCCGCAACCGGCCGCCGTCACCGGTCCGTTGTCCGAGTGGGACGGGACCGGCATCCCGCATCGGCGCCCGCGGCGATTAGGGTGGGCGTGCTCGCGGCAGGACAGTCCGAGGGAACCGGCCCAGGCCGTGGCGGCGGGGGGAGCCGGTCGTCCGCGTACGGACGGTCCGCGCGGCCCGACCGGGGTGCCCGACCAGATCAGCAGGAGGCATTGTGAACAGCGACCGGGACGAGATCCGCGTCGACGGGATCGCACCCGGCGACGACCTGCCCGAGGACGACACCGACGCCACGGGCGAGTTCACCATCGACTACACACCGCCTGCCTGGTACACGCGGAACGCCGATTCCGCGGCGCAGTCGCCGACGGCCGCCGACGGGGCGTCCGGCGGGAGCGACACGGGGGCGGGCGCCGCCGCGCCGCCGGCGTTCCCCGTGCCCCCGCCTGTTCCCCCGGCCGTGCCCGCGTCCGGTGTTCCTGACGGGGACGGCGGGCGGACGGACGAGGACCTCCGGGGCGGCCCGGGGGAAGGCCTCGGGGACGGGGCCGTCGACAGCGGCGCCACCATGCGTTTCTCCGCCGCCGCGCTGCGCCGGGAGATCGCCGAGCGGGAAGCCTCCGCGGAGTCGCCGGAGGGCGGGAGCGGCGCGTCCGGTTCCGCACCGCCGAACGAGGCCGGGAAGTCCGACGAGAGCGGGGGGACCGGAGGGACCGCGCAGACCGCTCAGGCCGGGGAGGCCGGGGAGGCCGGGGCGACCGACGGGCCCGGGGAGCAGGCAGACGGCGAGTCGCGGAGTTCGGGGCCGCGGTCCCCCGCCCCGTCCGCGCCCGACCAGGCCGCGCCCCAGGGCGGTTACGGCTTCCCGCAGCCGCCCGCACAGCCTCACACGGCACCGGTCCAGCCCCCGGCGGCACCGCAGCCGCCCGCGCAGCCCCACGCAGGACCGTCCCAGCCCCTCCCCCCGGCGTGGCAGCCCGCGCCGGAGGGCGGTGCTCCCGCGGGGCTGCCGCCGCTGCCCCCGCACTTCCGGCCCGCCACCCCTCCGGCCGGGACACCGGCACCGGCTGCGGACCGGCCCGGTGGCCCGGAGCAGCCTCCAGCCCCGTCCGCGCCCCAGGGCGGTTACGGCTTGCCGCAGCCGCCCGCACAGCCTCACACGGCACCGGCCCAGCCCCCGGCGGCACCGCAGCCGCCCGCGCAGCCCCACGCAGGACCGTCCCAGCCCCTCCCCCCGGCGCCCGACCAGGCCGCGTCCCAGGGCGGCTACGGCTTCCCCCAGGCCCAGCCGCAGCCGCAGGGCGGGATGCCCATGCCGCCCCCCTCGGACGCCCCGGCCCCGGTCGGCCCGGCGGCGCCGCAGGGCGGTTACGGCTTCCCGCAGCCGCCCGCACAGCCCCACACGGCACCGGCCCAGCCCCCGGCGGCACCGCAGCCGCCCGCGCAGCCCCACGCAGGACCGTCCCAGCCCCTCCCCCCGGCCGCCCCGCAGCCGCCCGTGCAGCCGCAGGACCCCCGTGCCGGCACCGCCTGGCCCGCCGATCCGCGGCAGCAGCCGCCGGCCCAGCCCGGCACGCTGGGGTACACCGCGTCGGTCGAGCTGTCCTCCGACCGCCTGCTGAACCAGAAGAAGAAGCCCCGTCCGCAGAGCAGCCGCGGCGGCGGCTCCCGGTTCCGCATCGGCGCCAAGAAGGAGGAGGCCGAGCGGCAGCGCAAGCTGGAACTCATCCGCACGCCCGTGCTGTCCTGCTACCGCATCGCGGTGATCAGCCTCAAGGGCGGTGTCGGCAAGACGACGACCACCACGGCGCTCGGCGCGACGCTCGCCAGCGAGCGGCAGGACAAGGTCATCGCGATCGACGCCAACCCGGACGCGGGCACGCTCGGGCGCCGGGTGCGGCGCGAGACGGGTGCGACGATCCGCGACCTGGTGACGGCGATCCCGTACCTCCACAGCTACATGGACATCCGCCGGTTCACCTCGCAGGCGCCCTCCGGTCTGGAGATCCTCGCCAACGACGTGGACCCGGAGATCTCCACGACCTTCGACGACGAGGACTACCGCCGCGTCATCGACGTGCTGGGCAGGCAGTACCCGATCATCCTCACCGACTCGGGCACCGGTCTGCTCTACAGCGCGATGCGCGGAGTCCTCGACCTGGCCGACCAGCTGATCGTCATCTCCACCCCCTCCGTGGACGGCGCCAGCAGCGCCAGCACGACGCTGGACTGGCTCTCCGCCCACGGCTACGGAGCCCTGGTGCAGCGCAGCATCACGGTCATCTCCGGGGTCCGCGAGACCGGGAAGATGATCAAGGTGGACGACATCGTGGCGCACTTCAAGACGCGCTGCCGCGAGGTGGTGGTCGTCCCCTTCGACGAGCACCTGGCGGCCGGCGCCGAGCTGGACCTGGACATGATGCGTCCCAAGACGCGGGAGGCGTACTTCAACCTCGCCGCGCTGGTGGCCGAGGACTTCGCGCGCCACCAGCAGGAGCAGGGCCTGTGGTCGCCCGGCGGCAACCCGCCGCACGTGGCGCCTCCGATGCCCGGCCTGCCGCAGCCCGGGCAGCCCCATGCCGGCGGCGCCGCGCCGCAGGCGCCGTATCCGCCGCAGCCCGGGCAGCCGTACGCGCAGCCCCAGCCGGGCCACCCCGGGCAGTCCCAGCCCGGTGCCCCGCAGGGCTGGCAGCCCGGCGCGACGGCACCGCCCGTGCCCGGGCAGCAGTGGCAGCAGACGCCTCCGGAACAGTGGCAGCAGCAGCCGCAGACACCTCCGGAACAGTGGCAGCAGCCGGAGCGGTGAGGACGCCGGACGGCGGTCCCACGACATGAGACGGCCCGCCGTCCCCGGTGCGCGACCGGGGACGGCGGGCCGTCCAAAAACCTGGGCCGGGCCTGTCAGGCCAGCAGTTCCTTCGCCACCCGCACGTCCTCGGCCATCCGCTCCAGCAGTTCGTCGAGAGTGGCGAACTTCTCCTGGCCGCGGATGTAGGCGAGGAAGTCCACGGCGACGTGGAGCCCGTACAGGTCGAGGTCCACACGGTCGATGGCGTACGCCTCCACCGTCCGCTCGGTGCCGTCGAACTGCGGGTTGGTGCCGACGGAGATCGCGGCGGGCATCGACTCGCCCTCCACGACCAGCCATCCGGCGTAGACGCCGTCCGCGGGGATCGCGGTGTGCGGCAGGGTCTCGACGTTCGCCGTCGGGTAGCCCAGCTCGCGCCCGCGCTGCGCGCCGCGGACGACCACGCCCTCCACCCGGTGCGGGCGGCCCAGCACTTCCGCGGCGCCGGCCATGTCGCCCCCGGCGACCAGCCGCCGGACGAGGGTGGAGGAGAACGGCTCCCCGCCGCCCGCCTCCCCGCGGACGAACAGGTCGACGACCATCACGTCGTAGTCGTACGTCCCGCCCAGTTCCGCCAGGGTTTCCACGGTGCCGGCGGCCCGGTGGCCGAAGCGGAAGTTGGGGCCCTCCACGACCGTGCGGGCGTGGAGCTTGTCGACCAGCACCTTCACCACGAACTCGGCCGGCGAGAGCCTGGAGAACTCCTCGGTGAAGGGGAGGACCAGGACCGCGTCCACCCCCAGCCCGGCCATCAGCTCGGCGCGCCGGTGGTGCGGGGCGAGCAGCGGCGGGTGGCTGCCGGGACGCACCACCTCGCTCGGGTGCGGGTCGAAGGTGACGACGACGGCGGGCACCCCCAGCTCGCGGGCGCGTTCCACCGTCCTGCCGATGATCACCTGGTGCCCGCGGTGCACCCCGTCGTAGGAGCCGATGGTGACGACGCTGCGCCCCCAGTCCTCGGGGATGTCCTCCAAGCCACGCCAGCGCTGCACAGTGCCCGCTCCTCGCCGAGATACCAGTCGGAAATAACCAGTCGGATGCTGCCGGTCCAAGGGTGCCATGGCGCCCCCGGTGCTTCGCACGGGCCCCGCGCCCGTCCGGGTTCGGAGGTCCCCCGGGCCGGCCGGACCGCCCCGGGAGCGCACGGGAAATTCAAAGCGCCCCGTGTGCGCCGCGTTTCACCCCGAGCGCCCGGTCCGCCGGGTGAGTACGGGACCTTCCGTGGATAGGGAGGTAGGTGCGCACAGGAGGGGGATCGTGGGGCGGGCGCCCTCGGGGTGCCCGTCCCACGGTGCGCCGGCGGCGGGCCGCCGCGCGCGTTACCCCTCCTCGTCCACACGGCCGTCCCGGGAGTTCCGGGAGCGGTCTCAGGCGAACACGGCCAGGCTCTTGGCCCTGCCCTTGTGCTCCTCGACCAGGGCGACGAAGCGGTCGCCGGGCCCGAAGGCGGCGACCGGCCCGGACGGGGTGGGCGGCATGGCGATCCGCACGCCGTTCGCCAGCAGCCCTGCCTGCCGCTCGTCCACGTCCCAGCGGGGGAAGGCCGCCGCCGCGGCCTCGCCCAGGGGTGTGACCGTCAGCGACTCCTGGTGCTGTTCCAGGGTGCGCGCCGAGTCCAGGCCGTAAGGGCCCACACGGGTGCGGCGCAGCGCGGTGAGGTGGCCGCCGACGCCCAGAGCGGCTCCCAGGTCGCGGGCGAGCGCCCGGACGTAGGTGCCGGAGGAGCACACGACCGAGACCAGCAGGTCGGTCACGGGGGTGCCGTCCCCGGCGGTCTCCTCGCGCACGTCGTGCACGAGGAAGGAGGAGACGGTCACCGGCCGGGCGGCCAGTTCGACCTCCTCTCCCCCGCGCACCCGGGCGTATGCCCGCTTGCCGTCGATCTTGACGGCGCTGACCTTGGAGGGGACCTGGAGGATGTCGCCGGTCAGCTTGGCGACCTGTTCGTCGATCGCCTCGCGCGGGATGCCGGCGGCCGGGGTGGAGGAGGTGGTCTCGCCCTCCGCGTCGTCGGTGACCGTGTTCTGGCCGAGCCGGACGGTTCCGACGTACTCCTTCTCGGTCAGCGCCAGGTAGCCCAGCAGCTTGGTCGCCCTCTCGACGCCCAGGACGAGGACGCCCGTGGCCATCGGGTCCAGCGTGCCCGCGTGCCCGACCCGGCGGGTGCGGGCGATGCCGCGCATCTTGGCGACGACGTCGTGGGAGGTGAACCCGGCGGGCTTGTCGACGATGACGAGCCCGCCCGGTCCCTGGTTGCCTGTGCGTGCCACGGGTCAGGAGCCCTCGCCGTCCGTGCCGCCGTCCGCCTCGCCGTCCGGCTCCTCGTCCTCGTCGCGGACGGGCTTGCGGTACGGGTCGGCGTCGCCCGCGTACGTGGCGTTCGAGGACACCTGGCGCACCTGGGCGTCCGAGGCCCTGGCCTTCGCCAGCAGGTCGTCGATGGTCCGGGCGTTCTCCGGGAGCGCGTCCGGCACGAACGTCAGCGTCGGCGTGAAACGCACACCGGTCTGCCGCCCCACCTCCGAGCGGAGGACGCCCTTGGCGCTCTCCAGGGCCGCGGCGGAGGACGCCCGCTCCTCGTCGTCCCCGTAGACCGTGTAGAAGACGGTCGCCTCCCGCAGGTCGCCGGTGACCCGGGTGTCGGTGATCGTCACATAGCCGAGCCGCGGGTCCTTGATCCGCCGCTGGAGGGTCTCCGCGACCACGACCCGGATGCGGTCAGCGAGTTTGCGTGCCCGCGCGGTGTCGGTCATGTGTTTGCTTCTTTCTGTTTCGGATGCCTTCGTTCGGGTGCACTAGTCGTCCTCGCCGTGGAAACGCCGCCGCACGGACAGCAGCTCCACCTCCGGGCGCGCGGCCACCAGCCGCTCGCACCGGTCGAGCACGTCCGTGACGTGCCCCGCGTCACCGGAGACCACCGCCAGGCCGATCAGCGCCCTGCGGTGGATGTTCTGGTCCCCGACCTCCGCGACGCTCACCGCGTACTTGCGCTGCAGCTCCGCGACGATCGGGCGGACGATCGACCGCTTCTCCTTCAACGACCGTACGTCGCCGAGCAGCAGGTCGAAGGAGAGTGTGCCTACGTACATACGATGCGGGTCCAGCCGACCCGTGAGGCCTCGTGATGTGGAACCCCGCCGGCTCCCGGCGGGACACGAGAACCGTACACGCACCGGTCCTCGTCGATCTCGTGAATAACGGCCGGGAGCCTCCCGCCGGGGCGGGAGGCTCCGTGGCCGTCACCGGTGGGCCCACCGGTGGGTGTCAGGCGCGGGGCTTCTCCCGCATCTCGTACGTCGCGATGACGTCGTCGACCTTGATGTCGTTGAAGTTCCCGAGGTTGATACCGCCCTCGAAGCCTTCGCGGATCTCGGTGACGTCGTCCTTGAAGCGACGCAGGCCCTCGATGGTGAGGTTCTCCGCGACGACCTTGCCGTCGCGGATGACGCGCGCCTTGCTGTTCCGCCTGACCTCGCCGGAGCGGATGATGACACCCGCGATGTTGCCGAGCTTGGACGAGCGGAAGACCTCGCGGATCTCCGCGGTGCCCAGCTCGACCTCCTCGTACTCCGGCTTGAGCATGCCCTTGAGGGCCGCCTCGATCTCCTCGATCGCCTGGTAGATGACCGAGTAGTACCGGACGTCCACGCCCTCGCGCTCGGCCTTCTGCGTGGCACGCCCCTCGGCGCGCACGTTGAAGCCGATGACGATGGCGTCGGAACCCGTGGCCAGGTCGATGTCGGTCTCGGTGACCGCACCGACACCGCGGTGCAGGACGCGCAGGTCCACGTCCTCGCCGACGTCGAGCTGGAGCAGCGAGGACTCCAGGGCCTCGACCGAACCGGACGCGTCGCCCTTGATGATGAGGTTGAGCTGACGCACCTCGCCCGCCTTGAGCACCTTGTCCAGGTCCTCGAGGGACACCCGGCGGGTGCGCTTGGCGAACGCGGCGTTCCGCTCGCGGGCGGCGCGCTTCTCGGCGATCTGGCGGGCCGTACGGTCCTCGTCGACCACCAGGAAGTTGTCGCCGGCGCCCGGGACGCTGGTCAGACCCAGCACCTGGACCGGGGTCGACGGACCCGCCTCCTGGAGGTTCTCGCCGCGGTCGTCGAGCATCGCCCGGACACGGCCGTACGCGTCGCCGACGACCATCGTGTCGCCCACGTGCAGCGTGCCGCGCTGGACCAGGACCGTGGCCACGGCGCCGCGGCCGCGGTCGAGGTGGGCCTCGATCGCGATGCCCTGGGCGTCCTGGTCCGGGTTGGCCCGCAGGTCGAGGGCGGCGTCCGCCGTGAGGATCACGGCCTCCAGCAGCTGGTCGATGTTCAGACCCTGCTTGGCGGAGATGTCGACGAACATGGTGTCGCCGCCGTACTCCTCGGCCACCAGGCCGTACTCGGTGAGCTGGCCGCGCACCTTGGTCGGGTCCGCGCCCTCGACGTCGATCTTGTTGACCGCGACCACGATCGGCACGTCGGCCGCCTTGGCGTGGTTCAGCGCCTCGACCGTCTGGGGCATCACACCGTCGTTGGCCGCCACCACGAGGATCGCGATGTCGGTCGACTTCGCACCGCGGGCACGCATGGCGGTGAACGCCTCGTGACCCGGGGTGTCGATGAAGGTGATCTTGCGGTCCTCGCCGTTGACCTCGGTGGCGACCTGGTACGCACCGATGTGCTGGGTGATGCCGCCGGCCTCGCCCTCGATGACGTTGGTCTTCCGGATCGCGTCCAGCAGACGCGTCTTTCCGTGGTCGACGTGACCCATGACGGTCACCACCGGCGGACGCGGCGCCAGGGCCTCGTCACCGCCCTCGTCCTCGCCGAACTCGATGTCGAAGGACTCGAGCAGCTCGCGGTCCTCCTCCTCCGGGCTGACGATCTGGACGGTGTAGTTCATCTCCTCGCCGAGGAGCTGAAGCGTCTCGTCGGAGACCGACTGGGTCGCGGTGACCATCTCGCCCAGGTTGAACATCACCTGGACCAGCGACGCCGGGTTGGCGTTGATCTTCTCCGCGAAGTCGGTGAGCGACGCACCGCGCGACAGCCGGACGACCTCGCCCTTGCCGCGCGGCAGCATCACGCCGCCGATGGACGGGGCCTGCATGGCCTCGTACTCCTGGCGCCGCTGCCGCTTCGACTTGCGGCCACGGCGCGCCGGGCCACCGGGACGGCCGAACGCGCCCTGGGTGCCGCCGCGGCCACCGGGACCGCCGGGACGGCCGCCGAAGCCGGGACGGCCGGCGAAACCGCCGCCACCGCCGCCGCCACCGGGACGGCCGGCGAAACCGCCGCCACCGCCGCCGGGACGTCCGGCACCGCCCGGACGGCCGGCGAAGCCGCCGCCGCCGGGACGTCCGGCACCGCCCGGACGGCCTGCGCCGCCGGGACCGCGGCCACCGGGACCCGGACGCGGGCCCGCGGCGGGACGCTGCGGCATCATGCCCGGGTTGGGGCGGGGACCGCCCGGACGCGGGCCCGCCGCACCGCCCTGCGGACGCGGCATGTTGCCCGGGCTGGGACGGGAACCGCCCGGAGCCTGAGGCCTGGGACCTCCGGGAGCCTGCGGCCGGGGACCGGCCTGGCCTGCGCCGCCGGGACGCGGGGCGCCGCCCGGCCGGGGCGCCTGCGGGCGCGCCATGCCGGTGGAGCCGCCGGAGGTGAAGGGGTTGTTGCCCGGACGCGGTCCGGCCGGACGGGCGCCCGGCTTGGGAGCGCCGGGACGGGGCGCGGCCTGGCCGCGGCCGCCCTGGCCACCCTGACCGGCCGGCGCCGGACGGGCGCCCGGCTTGGGGGCACCCGGACGGGGCGCGCCGGGAGCGGCCGGCGGCGCGGTGAACTCCGGCTTCCCCGGAGCCGCGGGCTGCGCGGGACCCGGCTTGCCCGGGGTGGGCCGCTGCTGCCCGGGGGTGGGGGCGCTCTTCGCCGGTCCCGGGGTCGGGGCGTTCTTCGGGGGCGCGCTCTTGGCCGTGTCGGCCGTGGGCGCCGGGGCCGCCGGCCTGGGCGCGGCGGGCTTGGGGGCGCCCGGCTTGGGCGCAGCCGCGCCCGGCTTGGGGGCGCCCGGCTTGGGGGGTGCCGCCTTGCGCGGCGCGGCGGGCTTGGCGGCGGACTTCTTGGCGCCTCCCGCGCCGTTGCCCGCGTCCAAAGCGTCAGTCAGTTTGCGTACGACCGGCGCCTCGATGGTCGAGGACGCCGAACGGACGAATTCACCGAGTTCTTGGAGCTTGGCCATGACGACCTTGCTTTCGACTCCAAGCTCCTTGGCGAGCTCGTATACCCGGACCTTAGCCACTTCGCTCCTTACGGTCCGGGGGGATCGTCCGCCGGACCTTCGCTACTTCATGGGCGTACTCATCGCGTACTCATCGAGTGCTCATCGCAATCTCGACCTACTTCCAACTCGCGAGGTACCTGTCCCGCACGGGATGCCGTGCGGGCCGTTTGTGCTGGCTTGCTGTCTTACGGTGTTGCCCGCGGCACTGCCTGCTGCAGCTCCGCGGTATCGAGCGTCCCCGGGGCCCGGAAGGCCCTCTGGAACGCCCGGCGGCGGACCGCCAGGTCGACACAGGTCGGTGTGGGGTGCAGATAAGCACCCCGGCCGGGCAGCGTACCGCGCCGGTCGGGCACACATCGACCCTCGACCAACACCACACGCAGCAAGGCGCTCTTGTCCGACCGTTCCCGGCAGCCCACGCAGGTGCGTTCAGGGCGTGCGCGGGCACGTGTCCGGCCAGACACTGTCTAGTCTACCTCCTGGCGCCGATTACGCCGTTGGTGGGGGACGGAAGGTGGTCGGCACCCGGCTCCGTGCCGGTCACCGCTCACCACTCTGCTCGGTGTCGGGGCGGATGTCGATCCGCCAGCCGGTCAGCCGGGCGGCGAGCCGGGCGTTCTGCCCCTCCTTGCCGATCGCCAGCGAGAGCTGGTAGTCGGGCACGGTCACGCGGGCCGACCGGGCGGCGGCGTCGACGATGTCGACCCTGCTCACCCGGGCCGGGGAGAGGGCGTTGGCCACCATCTCGGCCGGGTCGTCCGACCAGTCCACGATGTCGATTTTCTCACCGTTGAGCTCGGCCATGACATTGCGCACCCGGCCGCCCATCGGGCCGATGCACGCGCCCTTGGCGTTCAGGCCCGACCGGGTGGACCGCACCGCGATCTTGGTGCGGTGCCCGGCCTCGCGGGCGATGGCGGCGATCTCCACCGAGCCGTCGGCGATCTCCGGCACCTCCAGGGCGAAGAGCTTCTTCACCAGGTTGGGGTGGGTGCGCGAGAGCGTGACCGACGGGCCGCGGACGCCCTTGGCGACCCGGACGACGTAGCTGCGCAGCCGGGTGCCGTGGGAGTAGTCCTCGCCCGGCACCTGCTCCTGCGGAGGCAGGATCGCCTCCAGCTTGCCGATGTCGACGAGGACGCTGCGCGGGTCCTTCCCCTGCTGGACGACCCCGGTGACGATGTCGCCCTCGCGGCCGGCGTACTCGCCGAAGGTGACCTCCTCCTCGGCGTCCCGCAGCCGCTGGAGGATGACCTGCTTGGCGGTGGTCGCGGCGATCCGGCCGAACCCGGAGGGGGTGTCGTCGAACTCGCGCGGCTCGGCGCCCTCCGGAAGGTCGTCCGCGTCCTCCTTGGCCCACACCGTCACGTGCCCGGTCTCGCGGTCCAGCTCCACACGGGCCTGCCGGCGGCTGCCCTCGGTGCGGTGGTAGGCGATCAGGAGAGCGGCCTCGATCGCCTCCACCAGCAGATCGAAGGAGATCTCCTTCTCCCTCACCAGGCCCCGCAGGGCACTCATGTCGATGTCCACGGCTACGCCTCCTCCTGGCTCTCGTCGTCAGAGGCCGCAGCCTGACGTGCCTTCCCGGCCTTCTCGGCGGCCTTGCGGTTGAACTCGATCTCCACCCGGGCCCTGGCGATCTCCGTGAAGGCGATCCTGCGGGTGGTGGGCTTGCGTCCCTTGACGCCGGGCACCTCCACCTCCACGCCGTCGTCGTCCGCGCCGAGGATCCGGGCGACCAGCTCGCCGCCGCCCGCCTCCTCGGTCAGCTGGGCCTTGACCAGCCTGCCGACGGCGCGGCGGTAGTGCCGCGGCTCGGTCAGCGGACGGTCGGTGCCGGGGGAGGTCACCTCCAGGACGTAGGGGGCGCCGCCCATCACGTCGGTCTCGTCCAGCGCCTCCGAGGCCGCGCGGCTCAGCTCGGCGCAGGTGTCGAGCTGGACGCCCTCGTCGGAATCCACCACAACGCGCAGGACGCGCCTCCGCCCCGCCGGGGTCACGGTGACCTCTTCCAGATCGAGGCCCCTGGTGGTGACGAGCGGCTCCAGCAGTACTCGCAGCCTCTCGCTCTGGGTGGTGCTCATCCGGGTGACTCCTCGGCCGCGTGTGCTGTTGTGGGAAACATCCTGTCCTGGGGGTACGGGGGTCAAGCCTATCGTCTGCGGCGGGTCCCGCCGACCAGACGATCACCGGACGCTCCGCCGGGCGGCCGTCCCCCGGCCGGGGCACGCGCGGGGCACGGCCGTGCCCCGTCTCGGGGGACGGTACGAACACGGGTACGCTCGCAGGGCGGTGATCGCCGCCGTCCCCGCGCACCACCGAACCACCTCCCCAGGGAGCGCCCGTGCCGATCGACCCGCGTCCGCGCCGGAGGAGCCTGCTCGCCACCGGGGTGACGGGCGCCGCCGCGCTGGTCCTCACCGGATGCTCCGGCGGCGACCGGGAGACCGCCGAACGCGCCTCCCGAGCACAGCGGCTGCGGCGCAGGGCGGCCCGCGACAGCGCCGACCTGCTGGACCGCTACGACCGCACCATCGCCGCGCACCCCTCGCTCGCCGAGCGGCTGGAGCCGCTGCGGGCGGACGTGGCGCGGCACGTGAAGGCCCTCGGCGGCCCGGCGTCCCCCGGCCCCGGGGGCCGGACGAGCCCCGGTTCCCCGGCCGGCCCCGAAACCGCCCGGGACGGCGGGACCGGCACGGCCGTACCGGGGGACGCCGGGCGCGCGCTGACCGCGCTGGCGGACGCCGAGCGCGCGGCGGCCGACGCCCGCACCCGGGCGCTCCTCGACGCCCCGCCGGAGCTGGCGCGGCTGCTGGCGTCCGTCGCGGCGGCGGGAGCGGTCCACGCGTACCTGCTCACGAACGGCGAGTGATGACCCGAACGACGACCCCGGCCTCCACCCCGGCCAGGACCTCCGCCCCGTCCGCCGCCACCGGTTCCGGCGGCGGCGCGCTCGCGGCGGTCCAGGCCGCGCTCGCCGCCGAGCACGCCGCCGTCTACGGCTACGGCGTGGTCGGCGGGCGGATCTCCGAGGACCGGCGTGCCGAGGCGCGCCAGGCCCATGACGCGCACCGCGCGCGCCGTGACGCCCTGCGGCGCACGGTCCGGAGGCTGGGGGGCGAGCCGGCGGCCGCCGCCGCGGCCTACGCCCTGCCGTTCGCCGTTCCGGACGGCCCGGCCGCGGTGCGGCTCGCCGCGGAGCTGGAGGAGCGGCTGGCCGCCGTCTACGCCGATCTGGTGCGGGCGAGCGAGGGCGACCTGCGGCGGGAGGCGGCGGGCGCGCTGCGGGAAGCGGCGGTCCGCGCGGTGCGGTGGCGCGGCACGGGCGTACCCTTCCCTGGGCTCGCCGAACGCGCCGCGTCGGCGTCCCCGGAGACCTTCTGACCCCACGGAAAGGCACGGGCCCGGGCACATGGCACCCGCTCCGCACGTCGAACCCCCGCAGCGACTGGTGCGCTCCCTGGGCGCGGACTCCCCCTGGCTGGCCGAACTCCCGGAGCTGGTGCGGGAGTCGATGACGCGCTGGGACCTGACGGTCGAGCGGGTGGTCGCCCCCGGCGGCCGCGGCAGCCTGGTCCTCCTGGTGCGCCGGGCGGACGGCGCCCCGGCGGCGCTGAAGCTGTGCGCGGCGGGCGCCGGGGCGGAGGCCGCGGCCCTGGCCCGCTGGGACGGGCACGGTGCGGTGCGGCTGCTGGACGCGGCGCCGGAGACGGGCGCGCTGCTGCTGGAGCGGCTGCACGCGGAGATCTCGCTGCGCTCCCTGCCCGAGGCGAAGGCCAATCTGGAGGCGGTCTCGGCGCTGCGGCGGCTGTGGGTGCCCCCGGCCCCTCCCGGCGCCGCGCACCCCTTCACGACCGTGGCCGAGCACACCGCCCGGGCCGTGGACAGGATCCGCGAGCACATCCCAAAGGAGGCCCGGCCGCTGGCCGGGGAGGCGCTGGAGCTGCGTTCGGCGCTTCTCGCCGACGCCACGGAGGAACTGCTGCTGCACGGCGACTTCCGGCAGGGCGCGGTGCTCTCGGCGGACCCGGGGCGCGCCCACTGGCTGGCGATCGGACCGGAGCCGCTGGTGGGCGAGCGTGCCTACGACCTGGCCCGGCTGGTCCGCGACCGGCTGCACGACCTGGGGGCCACTTCCGGCGCCGCCTCCCTCACCCGGCGCAGGGTGCGCAAGCTGGCGGACTCCCTGGAGGTGGACCGCGACCGGCTGCGCGGCTGGTGCCTGTACCGGGCGGTGGAGTCGGCCTCCCGGCAGATCGCCGCCGGGAACCGCGCGGACGGCGAGATGCTGCTGGAGTTCGCCGGCTGGCTGTGACCCGGTGCGTCCGGCGGCCGGGCCGCCGGACGCACCGGGGACGGCGGGGCGGGGCGCCCCGCCCCGGGCTCAGCTGCGGCGGGCGAGCCGCTCCACCGCCTCGTCCACCGGAACCTCCTCGCGCTCGCCGGTGCGCCGGTCCTTCAGCTCCACCAGCCCCTTGGCGGCGCCCCGGCCCACCACCAGGATCCGCGGCACGCCGATCAGCTCCGCGTCGGTGAACTTCACACCGGGCGACACGCCCGCCCGGTCGTCCACCAGGACGCGCACGCCGGCGGCGGCCAGCCGGTCCGCCAGTTCCAGGGCCAGCTCGGTCTGGGCGCCCTTGCCGGCCGCGACGAGGTGGACGTCCGCCGGGGCGACCTCGCGCGGCCAGCACAGGCCCTTGTCGTCGGCCGTCTGCTCGGCGAGCGCGGCCACCGCGCGCGACACCCCGATGCCGTAGGAGCCCATGGTGACGCGGACGGGCTTGCCGTCCCGCCCCAGCACGTCCAGCCCGAAGGCGTCGGCGTACTTGCGGCCGAGCTGGAAGATGTGGCCGATCTCGATGGCCCGGTCCAGCTTCAGCCCGGCGCCGCAGGACGGGCAGGGGTCGCCCGGCTCGACGGTGACCACGTCCAGGTACTCGTCGACCTCGAAGTCCCGGCCGCACACCACGTTGCGGGCGTGGGTGTCGGGCTTGTTGGCGCCGGTGATCCAGGAGGTGCCGGGGGCCACCCGCGGATCGGCGATGTAGCGGAAGGCGGCGCCCGCCAGCCCCTGCGGGCCGACGTAGCCGCGCACCAGGGCGGGGCGGCCGGTGAAGTCCTCGGCGGTGACCAGTTCGACGGTGGCGGGCGCCAGGTGCTCCGCGAGCTTGCCCAGGTCGACCTCGCGGTCGCCGGGGACGCCGACGGCGGTGATCTCGCCGTCCACCTTGACCAGGAGGTTCTTCAGGGTGGCGGAGGCGGGTACGCCCAGGTGCTCGGCCAGGGTCTCGATGGTGGGCGTGCCGGGGGTGTCCAGTTCCTCCACCGGCGGGTGGCCCATGGGGTCGGCGGGCTTGAGGGGGAAGGTGACGGCCTCGGTGTTGGCGGCGTAGCCGCAGGAGGGGCAGTCGGCGAAGGTGTCCTCGCCCGCGGCGGCCGGGGCGAGGAACTCCTCCGAGGCCGAGCCGCCCATCGCGCCCGAGACGGCGGAGACGATCCGGTGCTCCAGCCCGAGCCGGGCGAAGATCCGCACGTACGCCTCGCGGTGCAGCCGGTAGGACTCGGCCAGGTCCTCGTCGGAGACGTCGAACGAGTAGGAATCCTTCATCAGGAACTCCCGGCCCCGCAGGATGCCCGAGCGCGGGCGGGCCTCGTCCCGGTACTTGGTCTGGATCTGGTAGAGCATCACCGGCAGGTCCTTGTAGGACGTGCACTGGTCCCTGACGACCTGGGTGAAGATCTCCTCGTGGGTGGGGCCGAGCAGGTAGTCGGCGCCCTTGCGGTCCTTCAGCCGGAACAGCAGGTCCCCGTACTCCTCCCAGCGTCCGGAGGTCTCGTAGGGCTCCTTGGGCAGCAGGGCCGGGAGCAGGACCTCCTGGGCGCCGATGGCGTCCATCTCCTCGCGGACGATCCGGGTGACGTTCTCCAGCACCTGCTTGCCCAGCGGGAGCCAGGTCCAGATCCCGGCGGCGGTGCGGCGGACGTAGCCGGCCCGGACCAGGAGCCGGTGGCTGAGGGTCTCGGCGTCGGCAGGGTCCTCGCGCAGCGTCTTCACCATCAGACGGGACATGCGCTGGACACGGGCTGCCATGGGGTCTCTCCTGCGGGGTTGTGCGGACTGCGACCCTCCGGAGGGTACCCGCGCCGCCGCGGCGGCGCCGCACCCGTCGCCCCGTCGCCGTCCGCGGGCCCGGGCACCGGGCTCCCGGCCGGGCGGCCTCACCGCCGCAGCGGCAGCGTCGCCCCCATCACCGCGTACGGGCTCGGGGCGCTGGGGAACAGCACGCGGCGGGCCAGGTCGCGGTAGCCCAGGGAGCGGTAGAGGGCGCGGGCCGGGCTCTCGGTGTCGATCGCGGAGAGGATGGAGCGCGGCTCCCGGGCCTCGTCGGTGATCCTGGTGATCAGCTCCCGGCCGATGCCGCGCTTCTGGTGGGCGGGGTGGACGTGCAGCTCCGTGACGGCGAAGACGTCGTCGAGCCAGTCGGCGTGCCCGGCCCGCCGCAGGTAGGGCTCGACGACGGTGGACCACCACTGCGCGCGGTCGTTGGGCATGCCGTAGACGAAGCCGACCAGCCGCCCGTCCGGCGTGGTGGCGCCCAGGGCGCGGGCTCCGGGGGAGGCCAGGTGCCGCAGCACGATGTGGCGGCGCACGTTGACCTCTTCGTCGGTCAGTCCGAAGGCGAGCGCCTGCACGGCGAGCGCCTCGTCCACCCGGGCGGCGAGGTCCAGGGGACCGACCACGACGTCTTCCATGGTCATCGACCCTACTGGAGAGTGCCGGAACAGTCACCGGACGCCCGCGGGGCGGCCGTGCCGGGCGGCCCGGGGCTCAGAACAGCACGCTCATGAACGCCCCGACCTCGCGGAAGCCCACCCTCCGGTACGCCGCGCGGGCCGGGGTGTTGTAGTCGTTGACGTAGAGGCTGACGACCGGGGAGACCTCGGCCAGCGCGTAGCGCAGCACCGCAGCCATGCCGGTGACGGAGAGGCCCTCGCCGCGGCGTTCGGGGGCGACCCACACGCCCTGGATCTGGCACACCTGCGGGGTGACGGCGCCGATCTCGGCCTTGAAGACCACCCTGCCGTCCTCGATCCGGGCGAAGGACCGGCCCGCGCCGACCAGTTCGGCGACCCGGGCCTGGTAGACCAGCCCGCCGTCCCCGGCCAGCGGCGAGACGCCGACCTCCTCGGTGAACATCGCCACGCAGGCGGGCATCAGCACGTCCATCTCGTCCTTGCGGACGCGGCGCACGTAGGGGTCGGGCCGTATGTCCTCGGGCATGCGGTCGGTGGCCATCAGCGGCTGGTGGGCGCGGACCTCGCGGGCCGGTCCCCAGTGCGGCTCCAGGTGGGCCCACAGGGCGGCGGTGGGCCCGGCGGGGCCGACGATGGACGAGCAGCGGCGGCCCTGCCGGCGGGCCCGCTCGGCGAAGGCGCGCACCGCGTCCGGGCCGGCGCAGACGGGCACGAGGTTGGCCCCGGAGTAGCACAGGGCCTCCAGCCGTCCGCGGTGGTACCAGCCCCACATCTCGCCGCCGAGCCGCCAGGGGTCCAGTCCGGAAACCCGGACGCGGGCGGCGACGAAGGCGTTGTCGACGGGCTCTCGGTCGAGCACCGCGAGGGCGTTCTCGAGCTCGTGGGGCTCGACGACTCGGGTGGTCGTGGTCGTCAACACGTGGGATGCCTCACCGTGCGGCCCGGAGGGGTGTGCGGATGGGATGTCCCGCACTGTACCTCCAGGCCGCCGCGGGAGCGCACGTCAGCTAACGGAGACCTGGGGCGGACCGGAGAGCGTGCCGTTCTTCTCCATCTCCTCGGCGATCTTCATGGCCTCGTCGATGAGGGTCTCGACGATCTTGGACTCGGGCACGGTCTTGATGACCTCGCCCTTGACGAAGATCTGGCCCTTGCCGTTGCCGGAGGCGACGCCCAGGTCGGCCTCGCGGGCCTCGCCGGGGCCGTTGACGACGCAGCCCATGACGGCCACGCGCAGCGGGACCTCCATGCCCTGCAGGCCGGCGGTGACCTCGTCGGCGAGCTTGTAGACGTCCACCTGGGCACGGCCGCAGGAGGGGCAGGAGACGATCTCCAGCCGGCGCTGCCGCAGGCCGAGGGACTCCAGGATCTGGAGGCCGACCTTGACCTCCTCCACCGGGGGCGCCGACAGCGAGACGCGGATGGTGTCGCCGATGCCCTCGCTGAGCAGGGCGCCGAAGGCCACGGCGGACTTGATGGTGCCCTGGAAGGCCGGACCGGCCTCGGTGACGCCCAGGTGGAGGGGGTAGTCGCACCTCTCGGCGAGCATCCGGTAGGCGTTGATCATCACGACCGGGTCGTTGTGCTTGACCGAGATCTTGATGTCGCGGAAGCCGTGCTCCTCGAACAGGGAGCACTCCCACAGCGCGGACTCCACCAGGGCCTCGGGGGTGGCCTTGCCGTACTTGGCCAGCAGCCGCTTGTCCAGGGAGCCGGCGTTGACGCCGATGCGGATGGGGATGCCCGCGTCGGAGGCCGCCTTGGCGATCTCCTTGACCTTGTCGTCGAACTGCCGGATGTTGCCGGGGTTGACCCGGACGGCGGCGCAGCCGGCGTCGATGGCCGCGAAGACGTACTTGGGCTGGAAGTGGATGTCCGCGATCACCGGGATCTGGGACTTCTTCGCGATGGCCGGCAGGGCGTCGGCGTCGTCCTGGGACGGGCAGGCCACGCGGACGATCTCGCAGCCGGCGGCGGTCAGTTCGGCGATCTGCTGGAGGGTGGCGCCGATGTCCGCCGTGACGGTCGTGGTCATCGACTGCACGGACACCGGGGCGTCGCCTCCGACGGCCACGGAACCCACCTGGATCTTCCGGCTCACCCGCCGGTCGGCCAGCTTCGTCGGTACGGACGGCATTCCGAGCGAAATCGCTGTCATTGTGGTGTGCAACCCCAAGCTGTGGTTCGAGGGCCCCGTTCGGCCGCGGGCTCCGGCCTCTGAGATTACGGTACGCCGGATGCGCCGGGCACACCCCGGTCCGCCGTACGCGGCCGGGAGGGGCGGCGCGGGCGGCGGACACGCGGCCGGCACGCCGCGGCGGCCGGACGACGTGCGTCCGGCCGCCGCCCGGCGTCCCTCCTGCCGGCCGCCGGTCAGCCGGTGAGGCGCACCGGGTTGACGATGTCGGCGATGAGCACCAGCAGCGTGAAGCAGACGAAGATGCCCGCCACCACGTACGCCACCGGCATCAGCTTCGCCACGTCGAACGGTCCGGGGTCGGGGCGGCGCAGGAGCTTGGCGAAGCCCCGGCGCACCGACTCCCACAGGGCGCCCGCGATGTGGCCGCCGTCCAGCGGCAGCAGGGGCAGCATGTTGAACAGGAACAGCGACAGGTTGAAGCCCGCCACCAGGAAGAGCATCACCGCCACCCGCTGCTCCGCCGGGATCTCCAGGGCGAAGACCTCGCCGCCGACCCGGGCCGCGCCCACCACGCCCATCGGGGAGTCCTGTTCGCGCTCGGCGCCGGCGAAGGCGGCGTTCCACAGGCCCGGGATCTTCTCCGGCAGCCCGATCAGGGCCTCGACGCCGCTGATCATCATGTCGCCCATGCGGTCGACGGCCTGCGGGAAGGACTGCTCGACGACGCCGGTGGCCGGGGAGAAGCCGAGGAAGCCCGTGGTGACGTACTCGCCCTCGACGTAGCCGCCGCGTCCGTCGGACTTGGCGACCTGGTTCTCCACCAGGTTCGCGTGGAGGACCCGGCGCTCGCCGTCGCGCTCGACGGTGATGGTGGCCGGGCCGACCGTGCCGCGGATGCGCTGCTGGAGGTCGCCCCACTCGGTGACCTCCGCCCCGTCGAAGGCCACGATGGTGTCGCCCGGCTTCAGGCCGGCCGCCTTGGCCGGGGAGTCGGGGGCGTCCTTCGGGCAGGTGTCGGTCCGTTCGGAGGCCTTGATCACGCAGTCGGAGACGGTGGCGACGGTGGTGGTCTGGGTGCTGATGCCGAAGGTCATCAGCGTGGCGAGGAAGATCGCCACGGCCAGCACCAGGTTCATGAAGGGCCCGGCGAACATCACGATCACGCGCTTCCAGGGTTTGCGCGTGTAGAACAGCCGCTTCTCGTCGCCCGGCTGGAGCTCCTCGAAGGCCGCCGCGCGGGCGTCCTCGATCATGCCCCGGAAGGGGGAGGTGGAGCGCTGCCGGACGGCGCCGTCCTCGCCGGGCGGGAACATGCCGATCATGCGGATGTAGCCGCCGAGCGGAACGGCCTTGATGCCGTACTCCGTCTCGCCCACCCTCTTCGACCAGAGGGTGGGGCCGAAGCCGACCATGTACTGCGGCACGCGGATGCCGAACATCTTGGCCGTCGACAGGTGGCCCAGCTCGTGCCAGGCGATGGAGAACAGCAGGCCGACGACGAAGACGACTATGCCGAGGATGGTCATCACCGTCGTCATGCGCGTACCTCCGCTGTCGTACGGGCCGCCAGTTCGCGGGCGCGGGCGCGGGCCCAGTCCTCGGCGTCGAGGACCTCGTCGAGGGACAGGCCGGTTCCCTTCGGGGCGCCGTGTTCGGCGACCACCGCCGCGACCGTATCCACTATGCCGTTGAACGGCAGCCTGCCGGAGAGGAACGCCTCGACGCACTCCTCGTTGGCGGCGTTGAACACCGCCGGGGCGGTGCCGCCGAGCTCGCCGACGTGGCAGGCCAGCGCCACGGACGGGAAGGCCTTCTCGTCCAGGGGGAAGAACTCCCAGCTCATCGCCTTGGACCAGTCGAAGACGGGGCCCGCGTCGGGCACCCGGTGCGGCCAGCCGAGGCCGAGCGCGATGGGCAGCCGCATGTCGGGCGGGCCGCACTGGGCGAGCGTGGAGCCGTCGGTGAACTCCACCATCGAGTGAATGTAGGACTGCGGGTGGACGACGACCTCGATGCGGTCGAAGGGGATGTCGTACAGCAGGTGCGCCTCGATGACCTCCAGGCCCTTGTTGACCAGGGTCGCCGAGTTGACGGTGATCACCGGGCCCATGGCCCAGGTGGGGTGGGCCAGGGCGTCCTCGGGCGTGACGTCCTCGAGTTCCTCCCGGGTGCGTCCCCGGAAGGGGCCGCCGGAGGCGGTAACCAGCAGCTTGCGGACCTCAGCCCGGGTGCCGCCCATCAGCGCCTGGAACAGCGCCGAGTGCTCGGAGTCGACGGGGACGATCTGGCCGGGCTCCGCCAGGGCCTTCACCAGCGGCCCGCCGACGATCAGCGACTCCTTGTTGGCCAGGGCCAGGACGCGCCCGGCCTCCAGGGCGGCCAGCGTGGGGCGCAGCCCGATGGAGCCGGTGATGCCGTTGAGGACGGTGTGGCACTCGGACGCGGCCAGCTCGGTGGCCGCGTCCGGTCCGGCCAGCACCTCGGGCAGGGGCTCCCCGGCCCCGTACCGCGCGCGCAGGGCCTCGCGCAGCTCGTCCGCCTTGTCCGCGCGGGACACCGCGACGGTGCGGACCCCCAGCCGGTGCGCCTGCTCGGCCAGCAGTTCCACCCGTCCGCCCGCGGCGGAGAGTCCGGTCACGCGGAAGCGGTCGGGGTTGCCGAGCACCACGTCGACGGCCTGGGTGCCGATCGATCCGGTGGACCCCAGGATCACGATGTCGCGCGGTCCGTCGGCGGTGGTGTCGGCGGTGCCGGCCGGCCGGCGCAGGTGCGGGTCGGCGAGGGGAGCGGGACTGTCGGTCATTCCCCCATTGTGTCCGGTCCGCGGGACGGGCCGGACACCGCGTCGCACCGCGCCCCCGGGGCGTCACCCGGTGCGCAGCTCCTCCACCGACGTGGCGGGACGCAGGAGCAGCAGCCCGACGCCGGTGGCGGCCAGCGCGAGGGCCAGCACGCCCAGGCCCTGGAGGGCCAGGTCGCCGAACGGGACGGGGACGGCGCGCACGACGTCGGGCACCTCGACGAGGCGGCTGTACTTCTCGAAGTTCTCGGCGCACAGGGCGGGGTCCGCGTCGCAGGTCTGCGCCTGGCCCCCGAACTCCTTCACCTCCGGGCCGAAGTACCCCCGGCCCATCAGGGTGCCCACGGTCATGGCCAGCAGCACGGCCGGGACCAGGGGCGCGAACGTCTGCCACAGCACCGCCCGGCCCAGCACCGCCCGGGGCACGCCGGAGGCTGTCAGGGCGGCGTGGGTGCGGCGGCGGGCGACGACGGCCTCGGCGACGGCCACCAGCATCCCGCCGACCGCGATCACCAGCGCCACGGTCACGGCCACGTCCACCAGGTCCATGGTCTCCAGGTAGAAGCTGTCCGAGCCGTACCCGCTCGTCGTCTCGCGGCCGGCCGCCTCGTCGTAGAAGCGCTGTACCTCCTGCCTCGCCTCCAGCATGGTGGCGAAGTGGGCGCGTACGGCCAGCGCTCCGGAGCCGAAGACCACGGCCACCAGCAGGGCCGCCTGGGTGCGACTGCCGTGCCAGGGGTCGGCGAGCAGCCTGCGGGCGGCCAGCAGCGGGGCGGGGCGGCGGGCGAGGCGGTGCAGCACCCGGCCGGCGGTGTGGGAGACCCAGCCGGTACCGAGGACGACGCCGAGGGCGGCGAGGAGTCCGCCTCCGAAGAGCAGGACGAACGGCAGTACGGAGAGGAAGGCGGGGTCGCCGGACCCCTCGTATCCCTCCCGGAGCATCTCGAAGGCGAAGAACGCGCCGACGCCGAGCACGATCAGGACGGCGGGCCACGGCTTCGGCGCCCCCTCCGGGCGCGTCCGCCGGGTCACGCCGAGCGGGTCCACCGTCATCCGGCGCAGCATCACCGCGGCGGCGAGGGCCGCGAGCAGCGGGAGCCCGAGCACCGCGACGGCGAGCACGGGGACGGGGGGCAGGACGTCGGTGGGGAGGCGCAGCCTGCCCTGGGCGTCCGGCCGGTGCAGCGCCTCGTGCCCGACCAGGTAGACGACGAGTCCGGCGCAGGTGCCCATCAGGCTCGCCACCCCGGTCTCGGCGGCGGCGACGGCGGTGGCCTGGCGCGGGGTGGCGCCGGCCAGCCGGATCGCGGCGAGCCGGCGGTCGCGGGCGGGGGCGCCGAGCCGGGCGCACTGCCCGGCCAAAACCAGCACCGGGACGGTGAGCAGCAGCAGGGCGGTGACCACGCCGATGTGCAGCCCGGGTTCCCGGAGGAGGGCGTTGGCGTACTGGTCGTTCAGGGGAGCGCCCGCGTCCTGCGGGGCTCCGGGGTCGGGGATGGCCAGCACGTTCAGCGCGGAGAACACCGCCAGGGCGGCGAGGAGTGCGCTGAGCGCGGTGAGCACCACCCGCAGGGTGTCGGTGCGGGTTCCGGCGAGGGCCAGTCGGAGGAGCACGGCGGGCTTCACGGGCGACCGCCCGCCGGCACGTCGGCGCCGAGGCCGGTCGGGTCCACCGCGCCGTCCCGCAGGGCGATCTCGCGGTCGGCGTAGGCGGCCACCGAGTCCTCGTGGGTGACGAGGACGACGCCGGTGCGCCGCTCGTGGGCGACCTGGGTGAGCTGCGCCATCAGCCGCTCCCCGGCGAGGGCGTCCAGTGCGCCGGTGGGTTCGTCGGCGAAGAGCACCTTCGGCCCGGTGACCAGGGCCCGCGCCGCGGCGCACCGCTGCTGCTGGCCTCCGGACATCTCCCCCGGCCGGACGTCCGCCACGTCCGCCACGCCCAGCCGCTCCAGCCAGTCCAGCGCGGCGGTGCGGGCCTCGCGCCGCCCCTGCCCGGCGAGCAGCAGCGGCAGGGCGACGTTCTCCGCGGCCGTGAGCTCGGCGACGAGCTGCCCGAACTGGAACAGCACCCCGAAGTCGGTGCGCCGCAGCCGGGACCGGTCGGCCTCCGAGCGGGTGTCGAGGCGCTGCCCCCCGTACAGCACCTCGCCCGCGTCGGGGCGCAGGATGCCCGACAGACAGTGCAGCAGCGTGGACTTGCCGCAGCCGCTGGGACCGGTGACGGCGAGGATCTCCCCCTCGGCCAGGTCCAGGTCGACGCCGCGGAGAGCGGGCGTGGGTCCGTATGACTTCATGAGTCCGCGGGCTTGCAGGAGCGTCATGAGCGCACCTCCCGGTGCAGGTCGGCGACGCGCTCCAGCGTGGTGCGCAACCAGCGCAGATCGGCGTCGAGATGGGCGATGGCGTAGTCCGCGGCGATCACGTCGCCGGGCGAGGACGCCGGGTCGGTCTTGATGGCGGTCAGCTCCCGCAGCCGGGCGGTGTGCGCCCGGCGCTGTGCGGTGAGGTAGTCGCGGGCCTGGCCGGCCCCGTCGACGAGAAGGGCGACGACGACCTTGGCCAGCAGGGTGCTGGTGACGTACGGGGCCGGCGTCTCGACCGTCCCCAGCCAGGCGCGGAGCTTCTCCCGGCCGGTGTCGGTGAGGGCGAACTCGGTGCGGTCCGGACCCCCTTCCCGGCTCTGCCCCCGTTTCTCCACCAGGCCGTCGCGCTCCAGCCTGCCGAGCGTGCCGTAGACCTGGCCGAAGGCGATCGGTTTGGCCTGGGGAAGGCGCTGGTCGTGAGCCTTCTTGAGGTCGTAGCCGTGCATCGGCCCGGCGGCCAGCAGGGCGAGCAGTACATGGGCTGCGGTCGACATGGCCGTGACTATTCCCTGAGAGAATAGTTGGCGTCAAGCCGCTCCCCGGGAAGCGCCTGCGCGGTGCGGACGTACGAGTGCGGTCTCGTCCCCGGGCTCTTCCAGACCGCCGCTTACGCCCGCGAGGTCATCTCCACCGACGGCCCGGACCACGACGTGGTGCTGCTGGAGCACCTGACGGACTCCCGGTACGTCGAGGAGAAGACCGAAGTGGAGCGCTGCTCGGCGGCCTTCGGGCGCATCACCGCGAACGCGCCCCCCCACGACGCCTCGCTCCGGCTGATCCGCCGCCTGAAGGAGGAGGCCTCATGACCGGGCACAGCACCGGCGGTTCCGGGCCCGGCCCCGGACGGACCGCCCCGCCGCACGGCGGCAGCGCCGACCGCGCCCGGACCACCGCCCCGGCAGGCGGGTGGAACCGCCGTACGGGACTCCGGGCAGCCCGCCCCGGCCGGTACCGGTGCCGGACGGGGCGCCCGGTCCGTCTTCCCGGACGGGATGCGCGCGGGACCGGCTCACCGGCACTCGGCCCGACTCGGTGAGCTCGCCGCCGCGGACCGGCGCTCAGGGGTCCAGCACCGGCCAGCCCCCCTCATGGTCCACCACGGCCGCGCCCAGATCGCGAGCGGCGGCGCGCCCCACGGACTCGTCGCAGAACTGGACGGACCAGTTGGCGGCGGTGACGACGAACCTCGGCAGTTCCGGCACACTCATGAGTTGGCGCAGCGCGTCGTCACGGGCAGCGGCCGAACCGTGCAGTTCGAGACGGGCGCACGGTTTCTCCCCGGGCTTCTCCGTCACGCACGTCATCACGTTCGCGGATCCCTTCTCGGGCTTCCGCTCCGCGCAGCCGACGGATCCGTCGAGCGCATCGGCGAGGGCGTCCGGGTCCGTGTAGCGCGGCTCGTCCGGGATGTCGGGCAGCGGGAAGAGCGGCGGGAGGACGACGGCGTCGAGCGCCTCGGCGATCCGGGGCGCGTAGATGGGATTCAGCACGCGGATGTACCAGTTTCCGGCGGCGACCAGGGTGTGACTGTACGGCTCCTTCCGCCGGCTGGCGATGGAATTCCCGATTTCCCCCTCCTCGACAACCTTGGTGTTGAAAACCGACACCTCGTTCTCGAATCGTGCGCCGTTCACCTCAGCGATGCAGTCGAGACTGGTCCCGGAGTTCGCCTGCCCCTTCCTCCGGCGCAGAACTTCACATCCCACCCCTCCCTCGGAAAGCGCTTCAAGCAGTTCGTCCGCAGTTGAAAACCGAGGCCCAGAAGGAACATTCTCCGGAATTTTTTCCCTCGACACCGGGGCACTGAAGGAAGACTTTCCGCATGCTCCGAGGAGTATGATCACCAAGCAGACGGAAAGACCTGTCGAAAAACTCCGCATCTTGTCAGCTCCCCCCAGGGGGAGTCGGCGGAGGACCTGGACGCGGCGAAGGCCTGACCGCTCCGTATCCGGGCTCGGAGGAGTCCGCACCAACGTCGAAAATCGGACTCTCAGCACTGTAGATCGGCTCAATATTGACCTCACGCCCAGCAGGCACCTCCGATTTCAGTTGATTGATGGCCCGAGCACGTTCCTCTTCACTCAGAGCCTCCCACGCCATGGCATCCTCAAGATGGGGTTCGATCCTGTCCCAATTCTCCGACCGCGACTTGATGGAGCCCCCACGCGGATCCGACTCCGGCCCATAACGCTCGTTCAATTCCCTGACCGCAGGAGTATCGGCCGAGTAGAGCAAAAAAGATCTTTCTCGCTCCTGGCTCCGTACGGGTTCTCCCCAAGGTCCAACAGGTAATACGCACTGAGGCGCACGTTCAACTCCGGGTTCGCCTCGATCTCAGCAGCGAGTTGCGTGTCGCTCACATCTGAAAGAATTCCACCGTCATCCAAACAGAATGCCTGAGGGTGATTCTTGATGATTTCGCGCGCGGTATCCAGTTTCACATGGGTGATACCAAGGGATTTATCCGGAAAGACTCCGACTGTCAGAGATCCCCAATTCAACAACCTGCCGGCCTCCGTCAGCGGCCCACGCAGACTCGATTCGTAGTTCTGGTACCACTGCTGTTCCTGCCACAAAATGGCCAGCAAGAGCTTCTTGCTGACTCCGGTTTCCAGAGAAGCCCGGTCGACCGCCGCAAGGATCGTCGGCGGGACGTTGACCCTGTGGAGTCCGTCCAGTCCGTCCGAGATACGCAGCGCGATACCCAGAGGACTGTTGTCCTTGAGCGCCTCCCGCACCAGATCCGGGTTTTCCATGGTGGTGAGTTTCTCAATGGCACGAAGCGCCCGGGTAGCTTCAATATCCGCCCGTGTCGCCCTCATCAGCGCGCTGGAGATGATGTCGTAAGCGTGCTTCACCGATTCTCGGGAGTCACCCCCGCCGGGCGGTTCCATCACCTCCTGGGCAGGCCGCACGCGGCCGCTGTCGTCCACCTTCAGACCGTGCCGGCTCGCGTAGTCGAGGGCGCTGCGCAGGTCCCGCTGGGCGTCGGTGATGTCATCGGCGAGGCCGTCGTAGACCCGGGCCAGGGCGCGTAACGAGGCGGCCGCCGCCTCGTAATCGTCGGCGTGTTTGACGAAGCGCTCGCGGGCCGCCTTGCCGGTGTCGCCCACCCAGCAGGTCCGGAGCGTGGCGGCGACCTCGTCGCGAGCGTAGGCGGCGAGGCTGTCGCACTGCTTGGCGGCGCTCACCGCGTCGTCCGCGGCGTCCCGCCACTTCTGGGGCTGGGCGGAGTCGAGTTCGGGGACGGAGACCATCAGGCGCCCTCCAGCCAGCGGGCCGAGGCGCGCAGTCGAGCCGCCATGGAGCGGTCGTGGCCGATCTGCTGGTCCATCGCCTTCGTCAGCCCGTCGGCCGCGTCCTCGACCAGGTCGCCGAGCTTGTGGAGCTGATGCTGCCAGGCTTCCACGCGCTCGTCGCTAGCGGCCCCGGCGAACCAGCCGGGGTGGCTCTTCCCCGCCGCCTGCGCGTCGGCCAGTTTCGACTTGGAACGGGCCTCCGCGTTCACCGTGCGAATGCCTGACGCCTTTGAGCGGACCGGTCCGTCGTCCAGGCCGAAGTCCGCGTTCTCCAATCCGGTTCCCCCCGGTGCGTCGCCCTTGGCCGATGCGAGCCGCGTTTGAACCTCGCGTCTGCGGCCCGCCTCCGCCACCAGGCGGTTCCACTCCTCGTCGAACGACATGCCCCCTCCTCCGCCGGAGCGTCCGGTCAGGGCCGTGCGCGGTCGTGCGTACGGCCCTGGCCCTCGAACAGCAATGCGGTGCGGCGGCACCCTGTCACGCAGGCCGGGCAGGGAGCAAAGGGGTAGTGGCCGGTTTTCGGCCTTACGCCGGTGCCGGTTCCGTGTGGCCGGAGGGCCGCGCGGACGCAGTCCCGTTGCCGCGCCCGCCGAGGCGCGGCAGACTGCCGCGGTGCTGATCCGACGCGAAACCCCCGCCGACGTCCCCTCCGTACGCGCCGTCACCGGGGCGGCGTTCGCCGGGCGGGCGCAAACGCCCGTGCCGGTGGAGGTCACCCTGCTGGACGAGTTGCGCGGCTGCGACGGATGGCTGCCCGCGCTGTCGCTGGTGGCCGAGGGGGCGGACGGTGCGGTGGTCGGCCATGTGGTGTGCACCCGCGGGCACGTCGGGCAGCGGCCCGCACTGGGCCTGGGCCCGCTGAGCGTCCACCCCGGTCACCAGCGGCGCGGCATCGGCTCGGCGCTGGTCCACACCGTGCTCGGCGCGGCCGACGCGCTCGGCGAGCCGCTGGTGGCCCTGCTCGGCGATCCCGCCTACTACGGACGATTCGGCTTCCGCACCAGCACGGAGTACGGCATCGACCCGCCCGATCCGGCCTGGGGGCGGTACTTCCAGGTCCGCACGCTGGCCGCGTACGGACCTGAGGACCCCGCGCTGCACGGCACCTTCGCCTACGCCGAGCCGTTCGACCGCGTCTGACGGACCGCTGGACACCCGGCGGCCCCGCGTCAGTACGCCACCGTGAACCGCCTGCGGCGGTGCCGGGGGTTCTCCGCCTCGTCCAGCAGGGCTACCGCCAGGTCGGCCACCGTGATGCGGGAGACGCCCCCGGCATCGGTGACCAGTTCGTCGCCGCCCAGCCTGTACCGGCCGGTGCGCTCGCCCGGCTCCAGCTGGGCGGGCGGACTGAGATACGTCCAGTCCGCTGTGGAGGTGTCGGCCCGGCAGACCGCCAGTTGCTCGGCTCCGGCCTCGGCGATGGCCCGCCAGTCGGGGTGGAGGTACCGGGGGTCGTCGAGGACGGTGCGGCCGCCGGTACCGGGCACGGTCAGGCTTCCGGCGCCGCCGACGAGCAGTAACCGGGCTCCTGCTGCGGCCGCGCCCGCCAGCAGGGTCCGGGTGACGGCGGCGAGTTCGCGCTCGCGGCCGGGTGCCGGGCGGGTGGCGCCGACCACCACGTCCCGGCCGGCACTCAGGTCGGCCACGTCCTCGGCGCTTCGGGCATCGCCGGTGCGACCCAGGGCCGCGGCGGGCAGTCCGGACAGGCGGGCCGGATCACGTACGACGGCGGTGACCTCGTGGCCCCGGGCCAGCGCCTCGGCCACCACGTGGCCGCCCACGCTTCCGGTGGCTCCGAAGACGGTGATGTTCATGTCTGTCAGCTCCTCTGGAGTTCGGGCTTGCCGGTGTCGACGGGGGCGGCGGGGGCGGGTTCCGCGGTGGCGGGACGGGGCCGGGTCTGGGCCGCGACGAGGGCGGCCAGGACGGTGAGCGCGCCCGCCGTCTGCGCCCAGGTCAGGTACTGGCCGAGCACCAGCCAGCCGAGCACGGTGGCGACCAGCGGGCTGAGCAGACCCAGGAAGGTGACGGAGGTGGGCGACAGGGCGCGGATCCCCCGGAACCACAGGGCGTAGGCGAGCGCCGCGCCGACGATCGACAGATAGCCGTAGCCGAGCAGGTTCTGAGCGGTCAGCCCGGCGGGCGGCGGCCCCTCGACGGCCAGGGCGACGGGGAGCAGCAGCGCTCCGCCCGCGACGAGCTGCCAGCCGGTGACGGCGAGCAGGGGCGCGGGCGCGGTCCACCGCTTGCTGAGGACGACGCCGGCGGCCATGACGGCCGCGCCGCCGAGCGCGGCGGCGACGCCGACCGCGTCCAGCCGCGCGTCGGCCCGCAGGACGAGCAGGCCGACGCCGACCACGCCCGCCACCCCGGCGAGCGCGGTGCGGGCGGTGAACCGCTCGCCCAGCACGGCGGCGGAGAGTCCCGCGACGATCAGGGGCTGGATCGCTCCGGCGGTGGCCGCGACACCGCCGGGGAGCCGGTAGGCGGCGACGAACAGCAGCGCGAGGAACACCCCGATGTTGAGGGCGCCGAGCACGGCCGCACGCCACCACCACTGCCCGGTGGGCAGGCGCCGGGTGAGGGCCAGGAGGAGGAGCCCGGCGGGCAGCGCGCGCAGGACGGCTGCCAGTAACGGGCGGTCGGGGGGCAGCAGTTCGGTGGTGACGAGGTAGGTGGTGCCCCAGATGGCGGGGGCCAGGGCGGTGATCAGCAGGATTCCGACTCGATTGCTTAGCACTAAGTAAAAGTATCTCAGCGCTAAGAGGTTTGGCCACGGCATGTGACGTGTATCTCACCGCTAAGGCATCCCGTAGGGTGAGACCGTGACCGATCACGTCGACCGAGTGCTGGAGCAGTGGGCCCGCGAACGCCCTGACCTGGACGTCTCCCCGATGGGAGTGATCGGGCGGCTGGGAAGGCTCTCCCGGCTGGTCGATGCCGAACTGCGCCGTACGTTCGCCGCTCACGGCCTGGACCACGCGTCGTTCGACGTCCTGGCCACCATGCGCCGCAGCGGACCGCCGTACCGGCTGAACCCGGCCGAGCTGATGCGGTCGGCCATGGTCACCTCGGGGGCCATCACCCAGCGCCTGGACCGGCTGGAGGCGCGCGGCCTGGTGGTGCGCTCCCCCAGCGAGACGGACGGCCGCGTCGTGCACGTCACCCTCACCGAGGAGGGGCGCGCCCTGATCGACCGGGTCCTGCCCGACCACCTCGCCACCGAGCACCGCGTCCTGGCCGGGCTCACCGATGCCCGGCGCGGTGAACTCGCCGGACTGCTGCGCGAGCTGCTGGAGTCGCTCGGCGACCGGGTGGACTGACCGCGCCCGCCGCCGACGGCCGCCTCGGCGCGTCCCCGCCCCACATCCCCGGACGGTCCCGGGCCGCCTCCGCCGCGCGGCGGGTCGGGCCCGGCCGTCCGGCCGGCGTCATCCGGCCGGCGTCACGAGCCCGGGAACCGGCCGTCTCAACCGGACGGCGCGACCGGGGACCACACGCCGAACCACTGCTCGGCGCCCCACTCCTCGAACCGCTCCACCTCGGTGAACCCCAGCTTCGCCGCGAGGCGCACCGAGCGGTCGTTGGCGGTCTGGGTGCAGAGCACCACCGGCTCGCCGGGGAGTACGCCGGCGAGCCGGTCGAGTACCGCCGCGCACGCCTCGGCGGCGTACCCGCGTCCCCACGCCTTCGGCAGGAACAGGTAACCGAGTTCGGCCTCCCCGGCTTCCGGACGGACATGACCGGGACGCTCCGCGTCGCGCCGGTCGAGCGCGACCGTGCCGATCATCGCTCCGTCGAGATCGACCACGAAAAGGCCGGGGCGCCGTCCGGGCACCTCGGGCACCGCGCGTTCGAGCTCGTCGCGCGGCCGGGGGCCGCCGAGGTAGGCGTGCACCTCGGGCGAGGCGAACAATTCGATGAACGCCGCACGGTCCCGGGCCTCGGACTCGCGGAGCACGAGCCGCTCGGTCCTGATCGGGGCAGGGGGCCAGGCGACGGGTCCGAGTCCGGTCATGGCGGGCAACCTACCGCACACCCGTGGGAGTGGTCCGGAGGAGAAAGCCCGCTTGTGCGGTCCCGGGAGATCGACGACACGCGGGCGGCGCGCGTCCCACCCGGTCCGAGTCGGACGCGGGGCTCCTCCACCGGCGTGTCCGGTCAGGGCCACGCGCGGCTGCGCGTACGACCCGGACGACCCCGCCCCGCGCGGCACCTCCGCCCACTCCGGGCCGTCCGACCGGGGGTGAACGGGACCACTGCCCGTACCGGGCAGGACGTCGTCAACGAACCCGGCGGCCGGTTGCTGGACATCCACCGGCCCGTCCGCACCCCGGCCGCCACGCCCACCGTTCTCCTCTGGCACGGCAGGGGGCGGACGAGCGGGACGTGCTCGCGCCGCTCGCCGCCAGGCCGCCGCGCTGGGTCTGACAGTCGTGGTGCCCGACTGGCGCCCGGACGCGCCCGACGGCGGCCGGGGCGCCTGTCGGCGTCGGTGCGGTCCGTCCGGGAGCGGGCGGGCGGGCGGGTTCGGCGGCGACGCGGACCGGATCGTGTCGGCTGGGCGGTCGTTGGGAGCGTGCGCGGCGATGAGCGCGGCCGTCCGGCCCGAACTGCTGGACGGGAGGCGTCCGACCGCCGCCGTCGCGCGGGCCGAACCGTCGGAGGGCACGAGCGGGGCAGCGGTACCGACGTGGCCCGGTGGTCTCGCCGCCCGCTCCCTCGGACGTGATCGCGGTACTACGATCGGTGGACGTCAACCGCCCCGGCACGGCGCCGGGTTCGAGGAGATACGGGGGAACCGTGAGCGGTGAGTGGATGCAGGTGGCCACGGCGTCGGCGAACACGCTCGTCGCGTTGATGCTGACCGACGCCTGGGAACAGGCCAGGGACCGGATGGTGGGCGTGTGGCGCCGCTTCCGGCCCGAGCAGGCGGATTCGGTCTCCCGGCAGCTCGACGCGTCGGCCGACGATCTGGCGCAGGCCCGGCAGGCGGACGACGGTGAGGCCGAGGGGGAGATCCGCGGCGAGTGGAGCGGCCGGATCCGGCGCCTGGTGCGGGACGAGCCCGAGGCCGCCGACGTCCTGCGGGAGTTCGTCCGGCACTTCGAGCCTCAGGCGGCCGGCGCGGGCGGCACGACCGTGGTGCAGAACGCCCACGCGACGGGGAAGTCCCGTGTCTACCAGGCCGGCCGCGACATGACCGTCAACTGACCGGTACGGGCGGCGCGGACGTGGGCGCGGAGGAGACCGGCCGGACCACCACCCGGCAGGACGGCAGGGCCGAGGAACACGGCAGGGTCTACCAGGCCGGGGGGACGATGACCGTCGGCCTGTCCGGCGGTGCCGTGGCCCGGTTGCTCATGGGGGCCCTGGCCGTGGTGCTCGCCGGCCTGCTGGCCTTCTACGTGGTGGCCCGTACCGAACCGGCGGACGACGACGCCTCGGGGCAGGGGGCCCCGGGGCCGAACGGACCGGAGGAGCCCGCCGGGCACTCCGACCCGGCCGGGGAGGCCGGTGCCCTTCGGGCGACGATGACCCTGCGCGACACCGGCGTCTTCACGGTGTCGAAGTACCTCCCCACCGAGCGGGAGGACCGCGCCCACCTCCACGACCCCTACCGGAACCAGGACACCCCCGACGCCGCCGCCTTCCGGGAACGGCAGCACCCGGTGAAGGTGGCGGACTCCTTCAAGCTGTCGGTGGTGAACACCGGGGACTCCCGGATCCGCCTGGTGGACATCAGACCCTCCTCGCTCCGCTGCGAGCCGGCGATCGACGAAGTGCTGTACTACCCGATCGGCGGCGCCGAGGGCGAGGAGGCGGTCTACGCGGTGCTGGACCTGGACAGCGAGAACCCGCGCCTGATGGCCGACGGGAAGGACTACTTCCGCAACTACTCGGTGCCCCTGCCCCCTGGCGACGCCTTCGACATCTTCATCGACATGAAGATCGAGAAGTCCTTCTGCCGCTTCTTCCTGGAGGCCCAGTACCTCGACGCCACGGGCGAGTCGCGGACGATGACGATCAAGGACCCCTCCTACGGCCGCGGCTGGTTGGAGTCCGGCTCCACACCGGGGCCGTTCGAAATCAGCGCCCAGCTCGACGACTCCCGCTACCAACGGGTGTACCGGATGCGGGGCGACCCGCCCGTGTACACCCACACCGACGGCGTCCCGTCCGACTAACGGCCGACCGTCTCCCCCCTGTCGTCCGTGCCGTCCTTCCGGCCGTCCTCCCCGCCCTTCCCCTCGTCGTCTCCCGCGACCGTCCCCCGGCCGTCCTTCCCGGTGCGCCACAGCAGACGGACCACCCCCGCGGCCGTCAGACCGACCACCCACCCCCAGACGGCCGCGTGGACGAGCCCCGCGGGCGGGGAGAGGGCCTGAACCGGCAGCGCGAGGGAGAACTCCCCGTACCGGTGGTACAGCAGCACCACCTCCGTGCCGAACGCGTACAGCACGCAGGTGTGGACGTACACGCCCCAGCCCCACACGAAGGCGGCGAGGCCCCTGGAACGGGCCGTCGCCAGCAACCGCAGACCGAAGAAGGTCGACGGCAGGCAGGCGAGGGGGACCAGCACGGCCAGCAGGGTCGGCAGCGCGGCGGCGATTTCGGCGGCCCGCCGCTCCCGCAGGGCGTGGGGCACGCCCTCCCAGGGTTCCCAGCGCCACGACCACGCCTGGTGAAACGCCTCCTCCAACTCGCCCCGTTCGCAGGGGGCGCGGGGCCCGCACAAGGTCTGCGGCCCGGCGGGCACGTGGTCGCGCAGCAGGACGAGGGTGGCCGTGCACACCGCCACCAGGGCCAGGCAGAGGGCCAGTTGGGCCGCCAGGCCGAACGGCGAGGCGAACCGGACGCGCAGCCACTCCAGCAGGGCGCCGGGGCCGGAGCCGGGGAGGTCCGGCTCCTCCCCGGCCTCGGTGGTGCTCAGCAGTTCCCGGGCGACGACCGCCAGCCCGGCCCACAGGGCCAGCCAGGTGGCGTGGCCGGTGAAGGCCCGGGCGTCCGCCGCGACCTGCTCCAGCAGTCGCCCCGGCGGTGCCGCGCCGGACAGCAGCGGGCGCAGGTTCGTCACCGCCAGGGCGAGCAGGTTCGCCGGTGCGGCCGAGAGCAGGAGCACCGGCGGCCAGGCCAGGGCGCTCAGCCCGACCGGGGCGATGCGGGGCGCGGCCCACCGCGCCGCCCACACCAGGAGCGCGGTGAACACCAGCATGCGCACGGCCTCGTACCGGGCGGCCTCCCAGCCGCCGCCCGCGTGGTACAGCAGTGCCGGGGAGACGGTGAGCAGCCGGAAGCGCGCGGCGGCGCCCTCTTCGGCGAAGCCGCCGTTCAGGGCCCAGCCCACCTGTCCGGGCAGGACGGCGAGCACCTCGGCGGCGGCGAACCCCAGCAGGCAGGCCGCGGTGTGCCCACCGCGGACCGGCGGGAACGGGAGCCTCATCGGGCGGCCTCCCCGGTTTCGGCGACGGGGGCGGTGACCCGGAAGGGGCGACCTCGGTGGTCGATGGTCCGCTTCCGCGTCCCGGTGCCGTCCCACCAGCGGAGAGTGGCGGTCCAGTCGCAGACGTGCCGCCGTGTGGAGCCCGAGAGCCGCAGGGTGAGGCTCTCCCCGGGCGCGACGTCCCGGGGAAGGTCGACGCCGGCGTGGGGGGCGGCCGAGACCGCGCGGCCGAGCGGCAGGTCGTCCAGGTCGACGGCGATCACCGGGGCCAGGGGCGGTGGGGAGGCCGGGCAGTCGCCGGGCGACACCACGGGTCCGTCCAGGGGGGCGGACCGCCCGGTCACCGTCACCTCGACCGAGAGGAGGCGTACGGTCCGGCGGCTGTCCCCCGTCAGGGTGATGACGGTTTCGGCCTTTCCGGGGAAGGCCGCGCCTGTGTGCCGCAGCCAGCTCTGGTGGAGGCGGTCGTCCTCGAACGGCGGGACGACCTCGGGCGCCCGTGGGGCGTCGGCCGGCAGGACCCAACTCCGCAGGCAACGGTCGTCCAGCGGTTCGGAACGCAGGTGGGGGCCGGGGACCGACGCGTCGACCGGGCCGTATGGGGGTGTGGCCGGGGCGAGGAGCACCACGCCCGCGGCGAACGCCGTCCACATCCCGACCCTGACCCGTAACCGCATCGCCGCCCCCGCCCTTCGCGATCTTCCCCGGACAGGATGCCCGCGGAACGGTCCGCGGGCATCCCGGAAAGGGGAATCCGGCGCGATCGGCGGTCGGTCGGGGGTCAGCCGATGGGGCGGCGGACGTCCTCCCTCGTGGAGGGGCCGGGGGCGGTCTCGGCGATCCAGGGGCCGGGGGTGGAGGGGTCGAGGACGCCGTCCTCCAGCCAGGTGTAGACGCCGCCGAGGACGCCGCGGACGACCTTGCGGTCGGTGTCGTCGGTGTTGGTCCACAGCCGGCCGAAGAGTTCCTCAGCGCGGATGCGGGCCTGGCGGCAGAAGGCGTCGGCGAGCTGGTAGGCGGCGCGGCCGTGCTCGCCGTCGGAGCGCAGCATCTCGGCCCGGACGCAGGCCGCGCTCATGGCGAACAGTTCGGCTCCGATGTCCACGATCCTGCCCAGGAAGCCCTGTTTGGCCTCCAGCTTCGCCTGCCAGCGGGACATGCCCTGGAAGGTGGCGCGGGCCAGGCGGCGGGAGGCGCGTTCGACGTAGCGCAGGTGGACGGCCAGGTCCGGATGGCCGGGCGGGTGGAACTCGCGGTAGGCGCCGGGGAGCTGGCCGGGGCCGGCGAGGAGCCTCGGCAGCCAGCGGGCGTAGAAGCCGCCGGCGCGGACGGCTGCCTTCCCCTTGTCGGCGAGCGTCTTGTCCGGGTCGATCAGGTCGCCCGCGACCGACAGGTGGGCGTCGACGGCCTCGCGGGCGATGAGCAGGTGCATGATCTCGGTGGATCCCTCGAAGATGCGGTTGATGCGCAGGTCGCGCAGCATCTGCTCGGCCGGTACGCCGCGCTCTCCGCGGGCGGCGAGGGAGTCGGCGGTCTCGAAGCCGCGTCCGCCGCGGATCTGGACCAGTTCGTCGGCCATCCTGTACGCCATCTCCGACGCGTAGAGCTTGGCGAGGGCGGCCTCGATGCGGATGTCGTTGCGGTCCTCGTCGGCCATCAGGGAGGACAGGTCGAGGATCGCCTCCAGGGCGAAGGTGGTCGCGGCGATGAAGGAGATCTTGGTGCCGACGGCCTCGTGGTGGGCGATCGGCTTGCCCCACTGCTCCCGGGCCGCGGACCACTCGCGGGCGATCTTCAGGCACCATTTGCCCGCGCCCGCGCACATCGCGGGCAGGGAGAGGCGTCCGGTGTTGAGGGTGGTCAGCGCGATCCTCAGGCCCGCGCCCTCGGGGCCGATCCGGTTGGCGGCCGGGACGCGGACGCGGTGGAAGCGGGTGACGCCGTTCTCGATGCCGCGCAGGCCCATGAAGGCGTTGCGGTTCTCCACGGTGATGCCCTCGGAGCCGGCCTCGACGACGAAGGCGGTGATGCCGCCGGGGTGCCCCTCGGACTCCGGGACGCGCGCCATGACGACGAGCAGGTCGGCGACGACGCCGTTGGTGGTCCACAGCTTCACGCCGTCCAGGACGTAGGCGTCGCCGTCGGGTGTGGCGGTGGTGGCCAGCCGGGCCGGGTCGGAGCCGACGTCCGGCTCGGTGAGGAGGAAGGCCGAGATGTCGCCGCCGGCACAGCGCGGCAGGAAGGTCCTCCTCTGCTCCTCGGTGCCGAAGAGCTTCAGCGGCTGGGGGACGCCGATGGACTGGTGGGCCGAGAGGAGCGCGCCGATGGCGGGGGCGGCCGACGCGGCCAGGGCCAGGGCCCGGTTGTAGTGGAGCTGGCTCAGGCCCAGGCCGCCGTACTCGGGGTCGATCTTCATACCGAACGCGCCGATGGACTTCAGGCCCTTGACCACCTCGTCGGGGATGCGTCCCTCGCGTTCGACGAGGAGGCCGTCCACCGAGGTCTCGCAGAACTCCCGCAGCCGGGCGAGGAACTCCTCGCCGCGCCGGACGTCCTCCGCCGCGGGCCGCGGGTGGGGGTGGACCAGGTCGGGGCGGAAGCGGCCGAGGAAGAGTTCTTTCGCGAAGCTGGGTTTGCGCCAGTGCCGCTCCCTCGCGGCCTCGGCCACCTGTCGTGCTTCGCGTTCGGAGACGGTCATCGCGGGCTCACCTCGCACTACCGACGGGTGTTACCCGAGCGTATGTACCCATTTCGTACGGTATGTAACAGTTCTTGTGCGCTATGCACTGAGGGCGGCTATTCAGTTGAAGCGCTTCGACAGGGGTAGGTAGAGCATCTGGACAGGCGGTCGGCTCCGGTCTAGGGTCGGTCCCCAGATTCTTTGTCGAAGCGCTTCACCATCGCTTCCCGCACCGCCCTGGAGAGCCCATGGTCACTCTCGCCGAGGTCGCCCGGCACGCCGGAGTCTCCGCCAGCACCGTGAGCTACGTTCTCAGCGGCAAGCGTTCCATCTCCGCCGCCACCCGCGAACGCGTGGAGCAGAGCATCCGCGAGCTGGGCTACCACCCCAACGCCGGCGCGCGGGCCCTGGCCAGCAGCAGGTCCAACATCATCGCCCTGATGATGCCGCTGCGCACCGACATGTACGTGCCGGTGATGATGGAGATCGCCCTGGCCGTCGCCACCACCGCCCGCTCCCACGACCACGACGTCCTGCTGCTGACCGGCGAGGAGGGGCCCGCGGCCGTGCGCCGCGTGGTGGGCAGCGGCCTGGCCGACGCCATGATCCTGATGGACGTCGAGCTGGACGACGCCCGGCTGCCGCTGCTGCGCGAGGCGGGACGCCCCGCCGTGCTGATCGGCGTCCCCGCCGACGCCACCGGCCTCACCTGCGTCGACCTGGACTTCACCGCCACCGGCGCGCTGTGCGTGGAGCACCTGGCCGAACTGGGCCACCGCGACATCGCCGTCATCGGCGAGGCCGCCGCCGTCTACGAGCGCCACACCGGTTTCGCCGAGCGCACCCGGGACGGGCTGCGCGCCCGCGCCGCCGAACTGGGGGTGGGGCTGCTGCACCGCTCGTGCGAGGGCGACTACGCCGCGATGGCCGGGACGCTCTCCCGGATCCTCGACGAGCGCCCGGGCACCACCGGCTTCATCGTGCAGAACGAGGCCGCCATCGAACCGCTGCTGAGCCTGCTGCGCCAGCTCGGAAAGGCCGTGCCCGAGGACGTCTCGGTGGTCGCCATCTGCCCCGACCAGGTGGCCGTCCAGGCGTCCGTGCGCCTGACCTCGGTCGCCATCCCCGCCTCCGAGATGGGGCGTCGGGCGGTCGAGCTGGTGATGGACAAGGCGCGCGGCGAGAAGAAGGACCTGCTCGACCTGCTGCCGCCCCGGCTGACCGTACGGGCCAGTTCCGGCCCGGCGCCCGCCCCCCGCTGACACGTCCCGTCCGACCAGTCCCGCCGACGAACCCCAGGAGCACTGTGTCCACACCCGCCCTCTTCTCCCCCCCGCCGTCGTCCCTGGCCCAGCCCTCCCCCACCCACGGCACCTTCCGGACGCGCGACGGCGCGCTGGAGTGGAGCGGGCGGCAGGAGACCCTCCGCCTGGAGCCCTGGGGCCCGGACGCCGTCCGGGTCCGGGCCCGGCTGGGCGGCCCCGTCCTCGACGGGCTGCCGGGCGCGCTGCTGGAGGAGCCGCCGCCCGCCGAGGGGGCCGAGATCCGCGTCGAGGACGGATACGCCCTGGTGACCTCCGGCGCCGTCACCGCCGTCGTCAGCGCCGACGGCATGGTCCGCTTCCTGCGCACCGACGACGGCTCCGAACTGCTGGCGGAGGACCGCGCCCACTTCTGGTGGCCCGGCTCCCGGCTCCACACCGCCACCGGCAACGGCTACCACCGCCTGGAGCAGCGCTTCGCGGCGTACGAGGGCGAGCGGCTGTACGGGCTGGGCCAGCACCAGCACGGCCTGCTGGACCAGAAGGGCACGGTGATCGACCTCGTCCAGCGCAACGCCGAGGTGTCCATCCCCGTCCTCACCTCGTCCCGCGGCTACACCCTGCTGTGGAACAACCCGGCCGTCGGCCGGGTGGAGCTGGCGCACAACGGCACCCGCTGGGTCGCCGACTCCGCCCGCCAGATCGACTACTGGATCACCGCCGGGGCCCCGGCCGACGCCCAGCGCCGCTACTCCGCCGCCACCGGCCGCACCCCGATGCTGCCGGAGTGGGCGGCCGGCTTCTGGCAGTGCAAGCTGCGCTACCGCACCCAGGAGGAACTGCTGTCGGTGGCCCGCGAGTACCGCAAGCGAGACCTGCCGATCTCGGCGATCGTCTGCGACTTCTTCCACTGGACGCACCTGGGCGAGTGGAAGTTCGACCCCGCCGAGTGGCCCGATCCGGCCGCGATGGTCCGGGAGCTGGAGGAGCTGGGCGTCAAGCTGGTGGTCTCGGTGTGGCCCTCGGTCTCGCCGCTGAGCGAGAACCACCGGACGATGGAGCACCAGGGGCTGTTCATCGGCACCGAGTACGGTCCGCTGGCACACGCCGACTGGCCGGACAAGGGCGTCGCCGAGCCGGTCCAGGTCGCCTTCTACGACGCCACCAACCCCGGCGCCCGCGACTTCGTGTGGTCCCGCATCCGGGAGAACTACGTGGCGCACGGCATCACGGCCTTCTGGCTGGACGCCGGGGAGCCGGAGCTCAAGCCGGGCTTCTCCGCCAACCTGCGCTACCACGCCGGCCCCGGCCTGGAGGTGGCCAACCTCTACCCCCGTGAGAACGCCCGCACCATCCACGACGGCCTGGCCGCCGAGGGCGAGACGGAGATCATCACGCTCAACCGCTCGGCGTGGGCGGGCTCCCAGCGCTACGGCGCGGCCCTGTGGTCCGGCGACATCGGCACCGACTTCGCCACCTTGCGCCGCCAGCTCGCGGCGGGGCTCAACACCGCGCTGTCGGGCATCCCCTGGTGGAACACCGACATCGGGGGCTTCCACGGCGGCGACCCGGACGACCCGGCGTACCGCGAGGTGATGGTGCGCTGGTTCCAGTTCGGCGCGTTCTCCCCGCTGATGCGGCTGCACGGCTTCCGCGAGCCCGGGATGCCGCTCGGCCCCGAGATGACGGGCGGCCCCAACGAGGTGTGGTCCTACGGCGCGGAGGCCGGGGAGATCATGGCCTCCTACCTGCGGCTGCGCGAGCGCCTCAAGCCCTACCTGCTGGAGCAGATGCGCACCGCCCACACCGAGGGGCTGCCGCCGATGCGGCCGCTGTTCCTGGAGTTCCCCGGCGACCCCGGCGCCTGGGACGTCGCCGACGCCTTCCTGCTGGGCCCCGACCTGCTGGTGGCGCCCGTGCTGGAGATGGGCGCCCGGGAGCGCGCCGTCCGCCTCCCGGCGGGCGCGGAGTGGACGGACGCCTGGACGGGCGAGACGTACCCCGGCGGCGGGTCCGTCACCGTGCCGGCTCCGCTGGAGCGGATCCCGCTGTTCCTGCGGGACGGTGCCGAGCTGCCCGTCCGGGAGGGCTGACGGCGCACCCGGCGGCACGGCGGCGCGCGGACGGCGCCGGCGGGATCGGATCCCGCCGGCGCCGTCGGCGTCCCCGCGGTCGCGGGGCGTCCCGTCAGCGGACGTCCACCGAGTAGGCCGTGGTGTCGAGGCGGCCCTTGCCGGCGAAGACCTCGGTGCCCGCCTGGACGCTGGAGAGGTACTTGGTGGAGGCGAGCGAGCCGCGCCGCTGGAGCTCCCGCAGGAAGGCGTTGAGGTCCAGGTCGACGGAGGTGGTGTTGGAGGTCCGCACGAAGGAGTGGACCTTCCAGCCGATGTCGCCCTGGTAGAGGTCCCAGGTGGCGCCGCCGACGGTCACGGTGCCGGTCTTCTGCCCCAGCGGGCCCGCGCCGCCGGAGCGGTAGGTCCAGATCATCACCTCGTCGGTGGGCTGGTCCTCCCAGTCCTCGGCGGCCTTGTCGTGGAGCCACAGGTCGTAGGCGACGTTCATCGTCCCGGGGTTGGCGCTGACCGTGTAGTCCCACGAGGTGACCACGGGCCTGTTCGCGGACAGGCGCACCGGCAGTTCGGTGGCGTCGGACTGCCAGCCCCAGTGCCAGCCCAGGACGGTGCTGGTGAAGGACTTCACCTCGTGCTGCGCCCCGGACCACTCCCACTCGGTGCCCCAGCCGACGGTGTCGCCGCTGCGGTAGGTGTCCCAGGCGCACTGCCGGCCCTGGCCGGAGTTCTGGCCCCAGAGGTTGTTGTTCACGTAGTACTTGCCCATCGGGATCGTCCCGAAGGCCTCGCAGGTGCTCGCCGCGGGCGCCGCCGGCGCGGCGGAGGCTGTGGAGGCTGTGGAGGTGGCCGTGAGGGACGCCGCCACGGCCAGCGCCGCGGCGACGGCCGTGGCGGTCCGGGTGCCGGTGCGGGAGCGGCGCCGGCGGGTGCGGGGGGTTCGGTCGTTCACGGGGGATCCCTTCGTCGTGGGGGATGGGGATCTGGTGGGGTCCGGTGTCAGCGGCCGTCCCGCGCGGGCGGGTCCTCGCGCAGGACGGCGGCGCCGTGGCGGCCGAGCGGGACGTTCCGCTCGTACCGCCGCCCGGTGAGCAGGTCGGTCGCCGGGGCGTTCAGGGGGACGGCGGCCGGCTCGCGGCGGTGGTTGAGGACGAACAGCAGCCCGCCGCGGCGTACGGCCTCCACTCCCGCGGGCAGGCCGGGAAGGGGAGGCCGTACGCCCGCCTCGCCGGCCGCGCGGCCCAGCAGGGCCCGCAGCGTGCCGGGGTCGGGGAGGGTGCTCAGGTACCAGGCGGTGCCGGCGCCGAAGGAGTGGCGGGTGACGGCGGGGCGTCCGTCGAGTTCGCCGCCCCGGTAGGAGACCACGGTCTCGGCGCCGGAGGTCTCCAGGTCCTCGCGCCACAGGCGGGCGGCGGCGCCGGCGGCGGTGACGGAGACGGGTGTGAGGTGCTGGACCTCGTCCTCGCCCATCGGCCACCACTCGTGGACCAGGTCGATGCCCAGCACCTCGCGCAGCCGGGCGTCCATGCCGCCCTCGCGGATCCGGTCGTCGGCGTCGGCGACCCCCGTGAAGAAGCCGCACACCAGGGTGCCGCCGCCGCGGACGTAGGCGGCGAGGTTGTCCAGGGCCGCGTCGGTGAGCAGGTACAGGTGGGGCACGGCGACGAGCCGGTAGGCGCCCAACTCCGCCTCGGGGTGGGCGAAGTCGCAGGTCAGATGGAGTTCCCACAGGGCGCGGTGCCAGGTGCGCAGGGGTTCTTCGTAGGTCAGGCGGTTCGACGGGCGGCCCTGCTGGAGGGTGGCCCACCAGGCGTTCCAGTCGTGCAGGACGACGGCCCCCGCGGGGACGGGGGCGCCCGTGACCTCCTCCAGCGCGCCCAGTTCGGCGCCCAGTTCGCGGACCTGCCGGAAGGTGCGGCCGCGCCTCCCGGCGTGGGGGAGCATCGCGGAGTGGAACTTCTCGCTGCCCTGCCGGGACTGGCGCCACTGGAAGAAGCAGATCCCGTCCGCGCCGCGCGCCACGGCCTGCAGCGACCACAGCCGCATCAGCCCCTCGGGCTTGGGGTGGTTGACGCCGCGCCAGTTGACGGCGCCGGCGGCCTGCTCCATCAGCAGCCAGGGGCCGCCCGCCTGGGAGCGGGTGAGGTCCTGCACCAGCGCGCCCAGCGCGGCTCCGTCGGGGCCGTCCGGGGCGGCGGGGTCGGGGTAGAGGTCGACGGAGACCACGTCCTCCCGCTCCGCCCAGGCCCAGCCGTCCTGGCCCGCGAACAGCGGCATGAAGTTGGTGGTGACGGGGATGCGCGGGGTGCGCTCCGCCAGCACGTCGCGTTCGGCGGTGAAGCACTCCAGCAGGGCGTCGCTGGTGAAGCGGCGGAAGTCCAGCGTCTGGGCGGGGTTGGGCAGGTACTGGGCCCGGCGGGGCGGGACGATCTCCTCCCAGTCGTCGTAGCGCTGGCTCCAGAAGGCCGTGCCCCAGGCGTCGTTGAGCGCGTCCAGGCCGCCGTACCGCCGCCGCAGCCAGCGGCGGAAGTGGCGGGCCGTCTCGTCGCACCAGCAGGAGGTGCCGTACTCGTTGTTCACGTGCCACAGCCGCAGCGCGGGGTGGGCGCCGTAGCGGTCGGCGAGGTCGGCGGCGATGCGCAGGGCGTGCTCGCGGTAGACGGGCGAGGAGGCGCAGAAGTGGTTGCGCGACCCGTACCAGACGGTCGCGCCCGTCTCGTCGCGCGGCAGGGTCTCGGGGTGGCGGGCGCCCATCCAGGGCGGCGGGGAGGCGGTGGGGGTGGCCAGGCAGACGCCGATCCCGTTCTCGTGGAGCAGGTCCAGGACGCGGTCCAGCCAGCCGAAGTCGCGGGCGCCGGGTCTGGGTTCGAGCCGGGCCCAGGAGAAGACGCCGACGGTGACGAGGTTCACCCCGGCCTCGCGCATCAGCGCCACGTCCTCGTGCCAGACGGACTCGGGCCACTGCTCGGGGTTGTAGTCGCCGCCGTACAGCAGGCGTCCGCGGGCGACGTCGTTCAGGGAGGGCCTGGGAGAGGACTTGGGAGAGGGCCTGGGCGAGGGCGTCACCGGGGGTCTCCGTACTGCACGCCGCGGCCGTTGGTGCCGAGGTAGACGCGGCCGTACCGGCGCGGGTCGCCGGTGATCGTCTGGCCGGTCCAGCCCCACTGGTGGGCGTCGTCGTTGATGCGGGTCCAGGTGCGGCCGCCGTCGTCGGAGCGGTACACGGCGGTCAGGTCCGAGCCGTGGAGCCGGGCGACGTGGTAGACGGCCGGGTGGCGGCGGCCCGGGGCGGCCCTGCCGAAGCCGAGGGTGTGGGAGGCGGCGATCCCCGTGTCGCGGGTGAAGGTGCGGCCGCCGTCGGCGGAGCGGAACAGTCCGCGGTCCTTGGCCGACAGCCACAGTTCTCCGGTGCGTCCTGGGGTGGCGGCGAGCTGGTACTCCCGGTCCCCGGCGGGCAGCCCGCGGGCGGCGGTGGCGAAGGTGCGGCCGGCGTCGCGGGAGACGGCGACGGTGCCGCCGGCCGTGTCGTACGCGTAGACCGCCCGGGGGTCGAGGGGGTCGGCGAGCGGGGTGGCGCCGGCGGGGAAGGTGGGGATCCCGGTCCAGGTGGCGCCGTCGTCCTCCGAGCGCCAGCCGGGGTGGGGCGTGCCGTCCCAGTGGACGAAGGACCAGATCAGCGCCCCGGCGTCGGCGGTGATCGCGATCGGGCCGGGCGCGTCCTTCGCGATGGGCGGCTGGGAGGCGAAGGGCTCCCAGGTGCGTCCCCCGTCGCGGGAGAGGGCGCCGTTGCCCCGGTCGCCCCAGCCGGTGCGCACGACGTGGGAGGGCTTCAGCGGGGCCAGGTCCAGGCCGGTGGCGGTGCCGAAGACGGGATCGGTGTAGAAGCCCCGGGCGGGCGAGGCGGTGAGGGTGTCGTGGTGGAAGCCGCCGATGTCGCCGACGGCGGAGAGCAGGTGGGCGCGGCCGGTGGGCGGGCTGACCAGTTTGCGCACCGACGCCTCCTCCAGGCCCCGGATCCGCGGGGCCCAGTGCGTCAGGTCGCTGGTGCCGTAGACCGTGGCGCCGGTGCCGAACAGGATGTGCTCGTCGTCGTACGGGTCGAGGGCGAGGGCCTGGATCCACCAGCCGAACTTCGGGCGCTCCTCGCCCCAGGCGAGGTACGGCGTCTCGGAGACGTCCAGGACGGCCCGCTCGCGCAGCGAGGTCCAGGTGGCGCCGCCGTCGGTGGAGCGGAAGACGGTGTCGACCTTCGCCCAGCGGTTGTTGGTGGAGACCACTACGGTGCCGGGCCGGCGGGGGGAGACGGCGAGTCCGGCGTAGCCGAAGGTGTCGTCGCCGCCGGGGCGGACCGGTGTGACGTCCCGCCACTCGCCGGTGGCGACGGTGAGCCGGTGGACCGCGCCGTCGGTCTGCCCGTTGGGGCCGGGGGCGTCGGCGTAGGTGACGTACAGGGCGCCGTGGGCGTACGCCAGGCGCTGGGGTACGGCGGTGGCGGAACCGGCGGGCTGCCCGGGCACGGCCTCCCAGCCGCCGCCCGCGGTGGTGCGGTACAGGGCGGGGCCCGTCCCGCCGCCGTCGCCCCAGCCGGCGTAGAGGGTGCGTCCGGCGGCGGCCAGGGCGGTGACGCCCTGACCGGAGGGGTCCGGTTCGGCGGGGAAGGAGGGGTCGCGCTCCCAGGTGGCGCCCCGGTCGGTGGAGCGCCACAGCCCGTCGTGGCGGGTGCCCAGCCACAGGGTGCCGCTGTCGCGGGGGTCGACCAGGAGGCGTTCGCCGGTGCCCCGGCCGTCCTCGTTGGCGCCGAGTTTGACGGGCAGGTCGGCGCGGCGCCAGGTGGTGCCCCGGTCGTCCGAGCGCAGGACGGCCCCGTTGGACGCCCAGGGCTGGGCGTAGGTGCCGAGCGCGAGGTAGAGGCGGTCGGGGTGGGCGGGGTCGACGGCGACGGCCTCCACGCCCAGCAGGTTCCAGTCGTCCCAGCCGATGTGGTCGGTCAGCGGGGTCCAGCGGGCGCGGCGGTCGTCCCAGCGGTAGGCGCCGCCGATGTCGGTGCGGGCGTAGACCAGTCCGCGGACGCGGGGGTGGAACAGGATGCCGGGGACGAAGCCGGTGCCGCCCATGGCGACGCTCCGCCAGCGGTAGGGCTGCTCCTTCGCGCCCCCCGCGGGCGGCCGGGCGGGTGCGGTGCCGGCGGACTGCGCGGCCGTCGCCGCCGGCGCGCCCGCCGCGGCGGTGACCGCCGCGGCGGCGGTGCCGCGCAGCACGGAGCGCCTCGTCGCGGGGGCGCCCTCGGCCTGGGGACGGTGTGTCATGGGGGTGGACCTCGCTGCCTGGGGGACGGGGGAGGGATGGGGGGCGGGCGCGCCGGGTCAGCCCTTGACGGCGCCGATGAGCATGCCCTTCTTGAAGTGCTTCTGGACGAAGGGCGAGAGCACGGCGACCGGCACCAGGGCCAGCACCATGACCGCCATCTGCACCGACAGGGTGTGGATCTGCCCGGTGTTGATGACCTGCGACATCCCCGTCGGCCGCTCCCCCTTGAGGACGATCTGGTTGAGCACGACCTGGAGCGGCATCTTGCTCTGGTCGTTGAGGTAGATGGAGGCGTTGAACCAGGCGCTCCAGTAGCCGACCGCGTAGAACAGCGAGATCACCGCCAGCACGGGCCTGGAGAGCGGCATCACGATCTTCCACAGGATGCGGAACTCCCCCGCGCCGTCGATGCGGGCGCTGTCGATCAGCTCCGGCGCGGTGTTCATGAAGAATCCGCGCAGCACCAGGATGTTGAACACGCTCACCGCGCTGGGCAGGATCAGCGACGCGTAGGAGTCGATCAGGCCGAGGGCCTGCACCAGCAGGTAGGTGGGGATCAGTCCGGCGCCGAAGAACATGGTGGCCAGCAGCGTCATCAGCATCGGCCGGTGGCCGAAGGAACCGGGGCGGGAGAGGCCGTAGGCGCACAGCACCGAGACGGTCATGCTGAACACCGTGCCGACGACGGTGACGCAGACGCTGACGGCCGTCGCCCGGGTGACCTGGCCGCCGCTGAGCAGTTCGCGGTACGCCTCGAAGGTGATTCCGTCGGGCACCATCACCAGGCCGCCCGCCTCGCGGATCGTCTCGGCCGACGACAGGCTGGTGACGACCACGATCCACAGCGGGAAGAGGATCGCCAGGCAGGCGGCGGCCAGCACCGCGCCCTTGGCGGCGAGGCCGACGGGGCTGGGCGGTTCCTCCCAGGCCGGGCGCATCCGGGCGCCCGCGCCCTCCTGTTCGCGGTCCTCGGTCAGGACGCTCACTTCTTGTACACCCCCTGCTCGCCCAGCAGATGGGCGGTCTTGTTCGCGGCCAGCACCAGGAGCAGTCCGAAGACGCCCTTGACGATGCCGACGGCCGCGGCGTAGCCGAAGTCGCCGTTCTCCAGGCCGACGTTCCACACGTAGGTGTCCAGGACCTCGGCGGCGCCGGTGCCCACCGCCGGGCGCTGGAGCAGGATCTGCTCGAAGCCGACGGTGAGGGCGTCGCCGACGCGCAGCACCAGCAGCAGCGCGATCACCGGGCGCAGGGCGGGCAGGGTGACGTGCCACATCCGCCGCCACCGGCCCGCGCCGTCCACGGCGGCGGCCTCGTACAGGTCGGGGTTGACCGCGGCCAGGGCGGCGAGGAAGACGATGATGCCCCAGCCGGCGTCCTTCCAGATCGCCTGGAGGGTGATGAGGAACTTGAAGAAGCCGGGGTCGGTCATCAGGTCGAACCCGTCGCCCCAGCCCTGCTCGCGCATGGTCTGGGCGATGAGCCCGGCGCCGCCGAGGATCTGCTGGAAGACGGTGATGACCAGCACCCAGGAGAAGAAGTGCGGCAGGTACAGGACGCCCTGTGCCCAGGCCCGCACCCTCGGGCTGATGATGCTGTTGATCAGCAGGGCCAGCAGGATGGGGACGGGGAAGAAGAACACCAGCTGGATGAGGAAGATCAGCAGGGTGTTCTCGACGGCCGCCCAGAAGTAGGAGTCCTCCCACATCCGCTGGAAGTTCTCCGCACCGATCCAGGGGCTCAGCTCGAAGCTCTCGAAGAACGACTCCCCGATGTAGGGGTCGAACTCCTTGAAGGCGACGGCGTTCCCCAGCAGCGGGACGTAGGCGAAGACCAGCACCAGCAGCAGGGCGGGGAGGGTCATCAGGACCAGGGCGCGGTCGCGGCGCAGCCGGTGCCGCCAGGTGATGCCGCCGGGCGGCGCGGACGCCTTGGCCCCCTTCCGGCCCGTGCGCCGTCCGCGCGGCGGGCCGCCGTCCGGCGGGGTTCCGTCCGCCGTCGGCGAGTCGGCCGGTGCGACCGGTGCGATGTGGGGCGCCGGGGTCATGCCGGTGGGGCCGTCGCCTCCGGCCGGTGCCTCGCCCGGGGCCGTGCTGTGGGACACGGGTCTCTCCTCGTCAGCCTCGTTCCGCCCCGGCCCGGCGCGGGACGCCGCGCCGGGCCGGTTGCCTGGGTGCTCGGGTGGGTCAGGCGGCGGACTCGCCGGCCTCGTCGATCAGCTTCCGGTACCAGTCGCGCAGTTCGTCGCCGCCGGCCTTGCGCCAGTCCTCGACGGCCTGCTGCATGTCGGAGACCTTCTTGCGGCCGCGCACGACGTCGTCCTCCAGGTCCTCGAACTGGTCGCCGAGGTTGGCCCACCGGTTGGGTTCGCGGACCTGCATGCCGTACAGCAGCGGCTTCTTCATGAACGCGCCCATCCGCTGCTGCCAGCCGCACCAGTCCTCCACCACGTGCGGGTGGTCGGGGAAGGCGGCGACGGCCTCGGCGCTGGCGGTGAAGAAGTAGGTGTCCTGGACCTCGGTGACGCCCTGCTCGGTCTTGGTGGGCACGCCGTCCTTGAGCGTGTAGTGGGTGCCCTCGACGCCGTACCGGACCAGGCGGTTCTCCTTCGTGCCGTAGGGGGCGGCGGCGAAGTTGGCGATGGCCAGGCACTCCTCGATCGTCTCCCGGGAGGCCTTCCTGTTGATGAACGCCCAGATGCCGGCCGGGTTGGCGAAGTACAGCTGCGGGTCGCCCCCGTCGTGGCCGAAGATGTCCATGCCCGAGACGCGGAAGCCGGGGTTCTTGCCGCTCTGCTCGAAGGTCCAGCCGTACCACTTGGCGTTGCCGTCGTTGATGATCATCGACTGGCCGGCGGTGAACCGGGTGCCGGCGTCGCCGCGCACGGCCATGGCGTCGGGGTGGACGACCCCGGCGGCGTAGAGCTTGCGGGTCCACTCCAGCGCTTCGAGGTAGTTGTCGGTCTCGATGCGGTGGACCAGCTTCTCGCCCTGCCGCTCCCAGCAGTACGGCTTGTCCGGCAGCACTCCGAAGACGTTGAACGCCGTCCACTTCATGTCCTCGCAGGCCCACACCTTGGCCCTGGGGGCGGTGATCTCCTTGGCGAGGTCCATGAACTCCTGGGCGCTGGCGGGGACTTCCCAGCCCTTGTCCTCGAAGACGTCCTGGCGGTAGTAGGGGATGACGATGTCGACGGCGCCCGACGGGATGGGCAGGCCCTTCAGCTTCCCGCCGAAGATGGACATCTGCCAGGCGGCGGTGGGGATGGCGGCGAGGTTGGGGTACTTCCCGACCTTGTCGCCCGACAGGTGGGGCCCGAGGTCGGCGAAGCGGCTGTCGATGGCGCTGGGGATCTTGCCCTGCATCTCCCAGCTGGGGATCACCACCATGTCGGGGATGCCGCTGGAGGCGAGCACCGCGCCGAGCTTCTCCCCGTAGGTGTTGCCGTCCTGGGTCCGCCAGTCGACGTGCACGCCGATGGCCTCGTCGACGGCCCGGTAGTAGGCGCAGTCCTTCTTCGGCGGGGTGCCCCACAGCGGGCTCATGATGGTGACCCTGCCGCCCTTGCCCATCTTCTCGGGGACCGAGGCCGGCAGCTTCCCGTAGGGCTCCGCCTTGCCGGTGAAGCCGGGGCGGGAGCCGTTCTCGCTGGGGATGTCCGGCTCGACGACGTCCGAGGCCCTGTAGGCCGGGAGGATCTTCTCCGCCTCCTTCTTCGTCGTCGTGCCCTCCTTGCTGCCCTCGCCCCCGGAGGAGCACGCCGACAGCAGCGGCGCACCGCCGGCCACGGCGGCGGCGACGGCCGTGGAGGCGAGGAACGTTCTCCGGCTCGGGCTGTGGGTCTGGGACATGGTGGCAACCCTTCATGGCGGCGCGTCGGCGGGACGAACGGGACGGCTGGCTGCGTCCCGCCGGTCAGGCAGATTGGTCGAAGCGCTTCGATATTGCGCCGAGATTAAGTGTGGGGGTCATACCGCGCAAGGGTCGGGGCGAAGAAACGTCAAAGTGCCTGGACCTCCTCTCGTCCCAGCAAGTTCGCGCCAGAAGGCGGTTGTTGCGGTCCGGTGCCTTGACACTCGCCCCTCCGCCACTTCAGCATCGAAGCGCTTCGAATCGTGAACTGCCGTGGCGTCCTTCGTCGCGCACACCCACCCGGAGGGGACCTGTCCGTGAGTACCGATCAGCCGCCCTTCCGCGACCCGGGGCTCCCGGTCCGCGAACGCGCCGAGGACCTGCTGGGGCGGCTCACGCCCGACGAGCGCGTCGCGATGCTCCACCAGTTCGCCCCCGCGGTGGAGCGGCTGGGCGTGGCGGCCTTCCGCACCGGCCAGGAGGCCCTGCACGGTGTGGCCTGGATGGGGCCGGCGACCGTCTTCCCCCAGGCGGTGGGGCTGGGGGCCACCTGGAACGACGAGCTGGTCCGCCGCGTCGGCGAGGCCGTCGGACGCGAGGTCCGCGCGATGCGGGCGCGCGATCCGCGGGTGGGGCTGAACGTCTGGTCGCCCACGGTCAACCTGCTGCGCCACCCGCTGTGGGGCCGCAACGAGGAGGGCTATGCCGAGGACCCGCACCTGACCGCGGCGATCGCCACCGCCTACACCCGCGGCCTGCGCGGCGACCACCCCACCCGCTGGCGCACCGCCCCGGTGCTCAAGCACTGGCTGGCGCACAACAACGAGACCGACCGCGACACCTCCTCGGCGTCGGTGCCGCCGCGGGTGCTGCACGAGTACGAGCTCCCCGCGTTCCGCGGCCCGGTGGAGGCGGGCTCGGTGGCCGGGGTGATGCCCGCCTACAACCTGGTCAACGGCCGTCCCAACCACCTCTCCCCGCTGCTCGCCGAGCACCTGCGCACCTGGTGCGACCACGACCTGGTGGTGTGCTCGGACGCGGGCGCGCCCAGCAACCTCGCCGGCTCCCAGGCGTACTTCGACACCCACGAGGAGGCCACCGCCGCCGCCCTGCGCGCGGGCGTGGACAGCTTCACCGACCACGGCGAGGACTCCTCGGCCATCACCGCCCGGGTGCGCGGCGCGCTGGAGCACGGCCTGATCAAGCCCGCCGACGTCGACACGGCGGTACGGCGGCTGTTGGCGATGCGCTGCGCCCTGGGCGAGTTCGACCCGGAGCCCGAGGGGGGCGAGGACGCCGCCGACGCCGCGTTCGACACCCCCGGGCACCGGGAACTGGCCCGCGAGGCCGCCGAGCAGGCGATCGTGCTGCTGAAGAACGACGGACTGCTGCCGCTGCCGGAGGGCGCGCAGGTGGCGGTCGTCGGCCTGCTGGCCGACGAGTGCAAGCTCGACTGGTACAGCGGCGCCCTCCTGCGCCGCTCCACCCCGCTGGACGGCCTGCGCGAGCGGTTCGGCGCCGGCCGCGTGACGTACGCCGAGGGCGCCGACCGGGTGCGGCTGCGCTGCTCCGGCGGTCTGCTGACCGTGCCCGAGGCCGGTCCCGGGGAGGCCGGCGACCCGGCGGCGGCCGGAGCCCTGGACCCGGCCCTGCTGCGGGGCCGCACCGACCTGCCGCCGCTGGTGGCCTCCGCCGCCCCCGGCGAGGCGGGCGAGTTCGCCCTGGTGGACTGGGGCGGCGGGGTGCTGACCCTCCGCGCGGCGTGCGGACGCTACCTGTCGGTGGCCGACGACGGCTTCGTACGGGCCTCGGCCGAGCAGCCGGGCGGCTGGGTGGTGCAGGAGACCTTCGAACTCCGACCGCACGGCGGGGGACACCTCCTGAGGCACCGGGGGACGGACCGCTACCTGAAGGTGGCCGCGGACGGCGTCAAGGTTGCCGGGGACGGCGAAGAAGGCACGGTGTTCACCGTGGAGACCGTCGAACGCGGCGAGGACGCGGTGGCCGCCGCCGCCGCGGACGCCGACGTGGTGGTCGTCGTCGCGGGCAACGACCCGCACATCAACGGGCGGGAGACCGAGGACCGCACCACCCTCGCCCTGCCCCCGCACCAGGACCGGCTCTGGCGCGCGGCCCGCGCCGCCAACCCGCGCACCGCGCTGGTCCTCGCCTCGGCCTACCCGTACGCGGTGGCCGACGCCCACGCCGCCCTGCCCGCCCTGCTGTGGACGGCCCACGGCGGCCAGGCGGCCGGGCAGGCCCTGGCCGCCGTGCTGGCCGGCGACGTCTCGCCCGGCGGACGGCTGCCGCAGACCTGGTACGCCTCCGACGCCGACCTGCCCGGCCTGCTCGACTACGACATCATCGGCGCCCGCACCACGTACCTGTACTTCGACGGCACGCCGCTGTACCCCTTCGGGCACGGGCTGTCGTACACGTCCTTCTCCTACGGCGCCCTGTCGGTCTCCCACGACGGCGAGACGCTGACCGCCCGCTGCACGGTGACCAACACCGGCCGGACCGGGGGCGACGAGGTCGTCCAGCTCTACGTCCGCGCCGAGGACGTCGCCGGCCGCGCCCTCCCCCGCCCGCACCGCGCCCTGGCCGCCCACCGGCGGATCCGCCTGGCGCCCGGCGCCTCGCACGAGGTGGAGTTCGCCGTCCCGCTCGCCGGGGCGCTCGGCTTCTGGGACGTGGCCCACCGCCGCTGGACGGTGGCCCCGGGCGTCTACGGCGTCGACGTCGGCGCCTCCAGCGCCGACATCCGCGCCACGGCGTCCGTCCGCGTCGACGGCGAACCGCCCGCCCCGCGCCCGGTGACGAGCGTCCGGGCCGCCGACTGGGACGAGCAGCGGGGCACCCACCTGGTGGACCTGAGCCGGGAGCGCGGCGACGCGGTCGCCCCGACCGGACCGGAGCCGGGCGAACTGGCCTTCCACGCCTGCGACTTCGGGGACGGTCCGGCCGGCGTCGCCGTGACGGCCGCCCGCGAGGAGCCGGGCGCGGCCGAGGTCGTCCTCCGCCTGGCCGGCGGACGCGTCCTGGCCTCGCTCACCGTTCCCTCCACCGGCGACCGCTACGCCTACACCACCGTGCGGGCCGCCCTGCCCGATCCGCCCACGGGCGTCCACGACCTGCGCGTCACCCTGCACGGCCCCCTGAGACTGGCCCGTCTGGGCTTCGGCGGCGGCCCGACCGCCGAGGCGACCTGACGCCGGACGGGCCGCGCCGCGGTCCGGCCCGTGCTCCTTCGGGGGCCGGACCGCGGCGGTTCCGCGCACTCCCCGCCGTCACGGCGCCGCACGGACGCCGCGGGGCCCCGGACCGCCCTCAGCGCGTTCCCTCGGACAGGTGGAGGACCTCGTAGCGGGCGCCTTGGGACGCGCCCCGCTCCTCCCGCCTCCCCTCCAGCAGGACGAGGCGGGCCAGCTCCCAGCGGTGCGGGTCGAGTCCGAGCACGACGGAGTGCGTCCCGGGCTCGCGGGCGGCCTCGCGCGTCTCCTCCAGCGCCCGCTCGACGCGCTCGGCGGCGTCCTCGTCCTCCCCGATCGCGTACGTCAGTCGTTCGGCGGCGCGCGGAGCGGCGCCCTGCGCGGGGCCGGGCTCCAGGGCGAGGCCGTGCCAGTTCCGTACGGCCGGGCGTCCGAAGTCGGCGCTGAGCCCGCGGAAGCCGGAGCCGCGCAGGAAGCCGGTCAGCGCACCGGGGTCGTGCCAGAGGTAGAAGGGGGCGTACTGGTTGACGGGGGATCCCGCCGTGCCGCGCTCACGGATCAGATAGGCCTTGAAGGCGAGCCCGGGGTGGCCGTCGAGGGCGCGGCCCCGGGTGGCGACGCGCTCGCGGACGATGTCCATGTCGTAGTCCGCGGGCAGGGTGATCTCGTACTGCATGGCGTGCACGGGTGCCTCCTCAGGGGGCGGTGTGGGCGTCGAGCAGGGCGATCAGTCCCTCGACGGCCTGCCGGAAGGGCTCGGGGGACGCGGCGGAGCGGGCGAGGACGTACCCGCCCTGGACGACCGCGACGATCGCCGCCGCGGTGGCGGCCGGATCGAGCGGCGCGGTGAACTCCCCGCGCCGGCGGCCCTCTTCGAGTACGGCGGCGATCCGTCCGCGCAGCCAGCCGAAGGTCTCCTCCAGGGGGCGGCGCAGCTCGGGGTCGGCGACGACGTCCGGGTCCTGGGCCAGCCCGCCGATGCGGCAGCCGCGCAGGACGGAGCGCTCCCGCCGCAGGTACGCCCGGACGCGGCCGGCCGCGCTCCCCTCCCCTCCCAGGTCGGCCTCGGCGGCGGCGCGCAGCTGCTCGGCGCTGCGGCGGACGGCGGCCAGCGCCAGGGCGGGCTTGCCCTCGAAGTGGTGGTACATGCTGCCCTGGCCGACGCCCGAGCGCTGCTGGATGGCCCGGGGGCTGGTGCTCACGTACCCGCGCTCCCAGAGCAGTTCCTGCGTGGCCTCGATCAGTCTCTCCGCGGTGCTCACACCAGGACTGTACCTACTGGTATGTACAGATCGTCAAGACGGAAGCGGCCGGGACGGGCGGTGTGCGCGTCCCGGCCGGCGCGGAACGCGGATCCCGCTACAGCTCCAGGCCGGTGAGGACCATGACCCGCTCGTAGGTGTAGTCCTCCATCGCGTACAGCACGCCCTCGCGCCCGACGCCGGACTCCTTGGCGCCGCCGTAGGGCATCTGGTCCGCGCGGTAGGAGGGCACGTCGCCGATGATCACACCGCCGACCTCCAGGGCGCGGTGGGCACGGAAGGCCGCCTGCACGTCATGGGTGAACACACCCGCCTGAAGGCCGTACCGGGACTCGTTGACCGCGGCGAAGGCGGCTTCCTCGCCGTCGGCGGAGGCGACGGTCAGCACGGGGCCGAAGACCTCCTCGCAGGCGATCGTGGCGTCGGCGGGGACGTCGGCGAGCACGGTGGGGGCGTAGGAGGCGCCGTCGCGCTTGCCGCCGGTCAGCAGCCTCGCCCCGGCGGCGACCGCCTCGTCCACCCAGGACTCCACGCGCTTGGCGGCGTCCTCGCTGATCAGCGGGCCGACGTCGGTGGCGTCGTCCGACGGGTCGCCGGTGACCTGCGCCTCGACCGCGGCGACGATCCTGGGCACCAGGCGGTCGTACACCGAGGCGTCGGCGATGACGCGCTGGACGGAGATGCAGGACTGGCCGCCCTGGTAGTTGGAGAAGGTCGCGATGCGCTGCGCGGCCCGGTCCAGGTCGGCCTCCGAGGACCAGTCGGCCAGCACCACGGCCGCGGCGTTGCCGCCCAGCTCCAGGGTGACCCGTTTGCGGGGCACGGAGTCCAGGATGGACCAGCCGACGGGGCCCGAACCGGTGAAGGAGACCACCGGCAGCCGCTCGTCCCGCACCAGGGAGGGCATGCGGTCGTTGGGCACGGGCAGCACCGACCAGGAGCCGGCGGGCAGGTCCGTCTCGGCCAGCAGCTCGCCCAGCAGCAGCGAGGACAGCGGGGTCGCCGGGGCGGGCTTGAGGATGATCGGCGCGCCGACCGCGATGGCCGGGGCCACCTTGTGGGCGCTCAGGTTGAGGGGGAAGTTGAACGGCGCGATGCCCAGCACCGGGCCGCGCGGGAAACGGCGGATCAGGGCGAGGCGGCCGGTGCCGCCCGCGTCGGTGTCCAGCCGCTGGGCGGTGCCGCCGTTGAAGCGGCGGGCCTCCTCGGCGGCCCAGCGGAAGACCGACACGGCCCGGGCGACCTCGCCGCGGGCCCACTTGACGGGCTTGCCGTTCTCGGCGGAGATCAGCCGTGCGACCTCCTCGGCGCGCTCGGTGAGACGCCGTACGACGTGGTCCAGGGCTGCGACACGCACGTGCGCGGGGGTGGCCGCGAACTCGGCGGCCGACTCGGCCGCGGCGGCCACGGCCTGCTCGACCTGGGCCTCGGTGGGGACGCCGACGGTGCCGACGGTCCGGCCGTCCCAGGGCGAGGTGACCTCGAAGGTCTCGTCGCCGGTCGCCTCGCGGCCGGCGAGCCAGAACGCGTGCGTGGGTGTCGCTGTGGTCACTGCGTATCCCGGCCCTTCCCAGGTGGTGTGCGGTGAACGGTGGTCGGCCCGGCCACGGTGCGGCGGGCCCCGGTCCCACCGTAGGGGCCGCGCCCGCGAGGGATCCTTGTCCGGCGCGTCGCAGTCCGGCCTCCTCTTGCACCGCTTTGGCGGAACGGTGCGGTTGCCCCCCGCTTTGTTTGCCGCGAGCATGACACCGCACGCACCACCCCCACCCGTCGGACTGGACACCCCAGGAGACGCGATGCGCAGACACCCCCACCGGCGGCGGTTCACCACCGCGGCCCTGTTCCTCGGCCTCGCACTGGCCGTACCGCTCGGGGCGCAGGCCACCGCCGCCCCCGGCGACGACGACCGGCGGACCGCCGCCGGGGAGCGGCAGTACGAGATCACCGGGGTCGCCGACCCCGGCCGGCGCACGGCCATCGCCCGCACCGGCGCGGCGATCGACGCGGTCCGCGAGCACTCGGTGGTGGTCACCGCCGACGCCGCGCAGGCCGAGAAGCTGCGGAAGGCGGGCCACCGCCTCACCCCGCTCCCCGCACCGCCGGACCGGACGGCGGCAAAGGGAGAGGCGAACACCCTCGACTTCCCCTCCGCCGACTCCGGCTACCACAACTACGCCGAGATGACCGCGGCGATCGACGGGTACGCCCGGAAGTACCCGGACATCATCACCAAGAAGGTCATCGGCAAGTCCCACCAGGGCCGCGACATCGTCGCCGTCAAGATCAGCGACAACGCCGCCGCCGACGAGAACGAACCGGAGGTGCTGTTCACCCACCACCAGCACGCCCGCGAGCACCTCACCGTCGAGATGGCGCTCTACGTGATCCGCGAGTTCGGCGAACGGTACGGCTCGGACTCCCGCATCACCCGGATGGTGAACCAGCGCGAGCTGTGGATCATCCCCGACCTGAACCCCGACGGCGGCGAGTACGACATCGCCGCCGGCAGCTACCGGAGCTGGCGCAAGAACCGCCAGCCCACCCCCGGCTCCTCCTACGTCGGCACCGACCTCAACCGCAACTGGCCCTACAAGTGGGGCTGCTGCGGAGGCTCCTCCTCCAGCCCCTCCAGCGCCACCTACCGCGGCCCGTCCGCCGGCTCCGGCACCGAGGTGAAGGTCGTCGCCGGCTTCGTCAACAGCCGGGTCGTCGGCGGCAAGCAGCAGATCAGGGCGCACATCGACTTCCACACCTACAGCGAGCTGGTGCTGTGGCCCTACGGCTACACCTACGACGACACCGCCGAGGGCCTCACCCGGGACGACCGCGACGCCTTCGCCGCCGTCGGCCGGGCGATGGCCGCCAGCAACGGCTACACCCCCCAGCAGTCCAGCGACCTGTACATCACGGACGGCTCCGTCAACGACTGGATGTGGGGCGTGCACCGCGTCTTCAGCTACACGTTCGAGATGTACCCCGGGCCGAACGGACGTGAGGGCTTCTACCCGCCCGACGAGGTGATCGAGCGGGAGACCAGCCGCAACGAGGACGCCGTCCTCCTGCTGCTGGAGAACGCCGACTGCATGTACCGCTCGATCGGCAAGGCGGCGCAGTACTGCGCCTCCTGACCCGGCTCCCCGCTCCCGTCCCTCCGGACCTCAGCGGTCCTCCCGGGACGGGGGCGGCACCGCCGCCGTCGCCTTGAGCGCCAGCCACAGCTCCATCCGCACGTCCGGATCGTCCAGCGACCGGCCGAGGATCTCCTCCACCCGCCGCATCCGGTAGCGGAGGGTGTGCCGGTGGACGCCGAGGTCGTCGGCGGCCGCGTCCCACTGCCCGTGCCGCGACAGCCAGGCGTGCAGCGAGGCGACCAGATCGCCGCGGCCGTGCGCGTCGTGCTCGTGCAGCGCCCGCAGCAGACCGTCCGCGAAGGCCCGTACGGCGTCGTCGGCGAGCAGCGGAAGCACCGACCCGGAGGCCACGTCCTCGTGCTCGACGAGCACCCGGCCCCGGCGGCGGGCCACGGAGAGCGCCTGCTGGGCCTGTCTGAAGGCGGCGGCCGCGGCGGAGAGCCCGGCGGGCGCCGAGACACCGACGACCGCGCCGTACTCCGGGCCGCCCTTGCCGGCCGTCCCGGCCCCGGCGGCGAACTCCGCGCAGGCGGCCGCCGCCGCCCCGCCGTCGGCCACCAGCCCCGTCAGCCGGTCGCCCTGCGGCACCAGCAGGACGGGCTCCCCCGCCCGGGCGGCGGCCGCCTCCAGCCGGTCGGCGAGCGCCTCCACCCCCGCGGGCAGACCGCCCGCCTCCTCCCGCTCCCCGGCGGTCCCGGCCTCCAGCCCGCCCGCGCGGCCCTTCGGGCCCTTGGAGGAGCGCCGCCGCCCGGCGGCGGAGGCGCCCTCCGCCACGACCACCCGCAGCGGAGCGTCCAGCAACCCCCCGTAGAGCGAGCCGGCGACCGCCCTGGCGTGGTCGGCCTCCCCGGCCATCAGCATCCGCAGCACCGCCGCGCCCAGCCGCTGCTCGGCCTCCTGCAGGGCACGGGACCGCTCGGTGGTCAAAGTCAGCAGGGCCACGGCGGAGTTGACCGCGTACCGCTCGGCGGTGCCCAGCGGCGCGCCCGTGCCGACCGCGAGCACCGCCCGGGGCCGCCGCCCGGACCCGATCGACTGCAACTCCACCCGGTCGTCCACACCGTCGCCGCCGGACTCGCTCACCACGGCGCTCGCGGGCGCGGGCCGGTCGCACAGCCGCTCCACCTCGCCGGTCATCCGAGCGGCGCGGCGGGACGCCCAGCCGGGGGCGGCCGCGACCAGCGCGCCCGAGACGTCGTAGAGCGCGGCCCAGCCGTCGACCTGGGCGGCCAGCCTCGCCAGCAGGGCGGCCGGGCCCTCCGCGGACAGCGCGGCACGGGTCAGCTCGCGCTGCGCCTCGAAGCCCTCGGTGACCGCCTGGTACTGGTCGGCCGCCACGGCCGCCGAGACCGCCTTGCTGATGGCCAGGAAAGGAGTGCGCCGGGGCACCTCCAGCAGCGGGAAGTCGGCCTCCCGCGCGGCCGTGACCAGCGTCCGCGGCACCTTCTCGTGGCTGACCCCGGCCGCGAAGCCCAGCCCGACCACGCCGGCGGAGTCCAGCCGCCCGACGTAGCGGCGCATCGCGTCCTGGTCCTCCACGTCCAGCTTCATCGCCGTGATCAGCAGCAGCTCCCCGCCCTCCAGATACGGCACGGGATCGACCAGCTCGCTCACGTGCGCCCAGCGCACGGGGGTGTCCAGCCGGCTCTCGCCGGCGAGGACGGTGAGTCTGAGGGCGGAGCGCTGGACCAGCGAGGCGAGGGTGAGAGGCATGGCCGATCTGGTGCCCTTTCCGGCGGACCGCCGCCTTCCGCTGCGGCACCCGGCAGGCGGGATGGGGCGTGACGGCTTCTCGGACGTGACTTCATGGACGAACAGCAGTGAGGACAGGGCCGGACCATGCCCAACCGTACAGCCGCCCGCACCCCCACGCGCCCCCCTCGCGCTCCGCGGCCCCCTCTCCCCCGCCTCTCCCCCGCCGCCCTCCGGCTCCCGCCCCGGTCACTCCCCGAGCCTGGCCAGGACCGGCGGACTCGCCTCACCGCGGACGGTGGTGAGCGACACCACCGCATGGCCCGGCGGCACCTTGTGCGCCAGGTCCGAGGCGGACCACCGCTCGCGCTGCACCGTGCGCACCGTGACCGACTTCGTCGTCGCCCGCACCCCCGTGAACAGGGCGCGGACGCCCCGCACAGCGCGCTTGAGCAGCCCTCCGGAGAAGTCGGGATTGTGGGTGACGTCCTCGGTCTTCACCCACTCCCGGCCCCACGCCTGCGCGAACACCTCGCCGTCCCAGGTGCTCACACCGGAGAGCACCACCCGGCAGCCGACCGCCCCGACCGCCGCCGCCCGCAGCGGCTCGGGCACCTCGTCCAGACTGCGCAGCGCCAGCACCACACCCGCGTTCGCCGTCCGCAGCCGCTGGACAGCGCGCACCGAGGAGGGCGTGAGGGTGTGCGCGGCGTCGTCGAGCACCAGGCAGGCGAAGAGCGAACGCTCGTCGCGGGTCCGGGCACAGGCGGTGAACTGGGCCAGCAGCAGCCGGGCCAGCAGGTGGGACGCCTCCGCGTGCCCGCGCTCGGGCAGGTCGATCCGCACTCTCAGCGGATGCTCCAGATCCCGCATGGCGAAGGGGCGGGTGGTACCGCTGGTGTCGAAGAAACCGGCGAACGCCGGCCGGTCCAGCAGCGCGATCCGGTCGGCGAGCAGCGGCCCCGGGTCACCCGGCCGCCCGGACTGCCGCTCCCGCGCGTCCAGTTCGCGCAGGGCGGCCCCGTCCCCGGCGGCCTCGCACGCCTGGCGCAGCGAGGCGAGCGCCACCGGTACCCCGTCCAGCAGTTCGCGCAGTTCGGGCACGGAGGGGAAACGTCCGTGCGCGGCCCGGTAGGGACCGATCAACTGGGCGAGCGCGGTGGCGGCACGGCGGGTGTCGGCCTCGCTCCCCTGGACGCCCGGACCGCCCGGCGCGTCGCCGACCAGCGCCTCGGCCAGGACGGCGGCGGCCTCGTCCGGGTCCTCTGTGCCGCCGTAGAGGTCCAGGTCGTGGGAGGAATCGGGACTGCCGAGCCGGACCACCACGTCGTAGGCGCCGTCCGGGCCCAGCCCGGCCCCCGCCGCGCCCACGGCGACCACCGCGGCCCGCCCGGCGAGCGCCTGGAGGGCGAGGGACTCCACCACGGGCCGCACCACACGGCTGGTCTTCCCCGCGGCCGAGGGCCCCACCACCAGCATCGAGGTGCTCAGCAGCGCGGGCTCCAGCGCGAGGGAGACACCCCGGTAGGCGTACGGGTTGCGGTCCTCGTCGGGCGCGGCCCCCAGCCGCACCTGCCCGGTCAGCAGATCGTGCCGCGCCGCCCGGACGGGCAGGTCCCGGTCGCCGGAAGGATGGACGAAGGCGGCGGCGCCCTGTCCCAGCACGGCCTCGGCGAAGGCCGGCAGGTGGGCCGGCTGCGCCCGCACCGACTGCCAGGCGCGATCGATGCGGACGTAGTCCACGTCGTTCATCCGCCCGGCGTGGACCTCGGCGGCCAAACGGTCCGCGGCGGCGTGCTCACCGACGGCCCTCAGCCGGGGCCACAGAGCCGGATCGCCGGGGCCGCCCTCGGGCACGGCCACCGGGGCGTCGGTCCCGGCGGGCCCACCGGCCCGGCCGGACAGCCGCGGGCGTACGTAGCGGCGCCATACCTCGCCGCCACGGGCAATTTTCACAACGACCAGGAAGTAAATGATGGTGAATGCGTACTCGTAAATTTGCGCGGCACGGGTCCAAGCGGCGTGGTCCCCTCCAGGTTCACGCCAGGAGTCGGGTGTGGTCCACAGCAACGGCCACAGCCACACCTTGATGTAGCCGTTCCAACACAGCGACCACACCAGCAGTCCGCACAGCAGCGCCAGCGCCGCGCCCCCCAGCAGCTGCCGGTCGTCCAGCCGGTCGGGGTCCTCCGGCGGCCTCGGCCGGTGCCCGTACCGCCAGATGCCCGGTCCGGCCTCGGGCCGCGGAGTGCGCAGCCACTCGTCCAGGGGCGGCCCGGCGGCGGGTGCCTGCCGCGGCATCGGGGGCACCGGCGGGACCGGCGGCATCGCCGGTACGGCCTCCGCTCCTCCCCGCGCCCCCCGCGAGTCCCGTGCGTCCCCTGCTCCGTACGCCCCGTCGCCGACCATCCGCAGCTCTGCTCCTCGTCCGGCACGTCCTCGCCCGTCCACCGTCCCAATCTAGTCTCCGGGCCGGGCAGTTGACCGCCGTGCGGAGCCGGTCATGTCCACAGCGGCCAACACGACACGGTCACTTCTCCTCGGCGGTGCATGCCAGTGCCGTTTCCCTCCCCCTAGCCTGCGGAGGAGCAGCACCCCTTCATACCGAGGAGCCCGCCATGACCGAACTGTCCGGAGGCCCCGGCCTCCCCCAGGAGCGCCGCGTCGTCACCGCGATCCCCGGGCCGAAGTCGCAGGAGCTGATGGCTCGCAAGCAGGCGGCCGTGGCGGGGGGTGTCAGCACCACCCTGCCCGTGTTCGCGGCCCGCGCCGGGGGCGGTGTCCTGGAGGACGTCGACGGCAACTCCTTCATCGACCTGGGCTCCGGCATCGCCGTGACCTCGGTCGGCAACAGCGCGGAGGCCGTGGTGCGCCGGGCCTCCGCCCAGCTGGAGCTGTTCACCCACACCTGCGCGATGGTGACCCCGTACGAGCTCTACGTCGAGGTCTGCGAGGAGCTGGCGAAGCTCACCCCCGGCGACCACGCCAAGAAGTCGGCCCTGTTCAACTCGGGTGCCGAGGCCGTCGAGAACGCCGTGAAGATCGCCCGGGCGTACACCGGGCGGCAGGCCGTCGTCGTCTTCGACCACGCCTACCACGGCCGCACCAACCTCACCATGGCGCTGACGGCGAAGAACATGCCCTACAAGAACGGCTTCGGGCCGTTCGCGCCCGAGGTCTACCGGGTGCCGGTGGCCTACCCCTTCCGCTGGCCCACCGGCCCGGAGAACTGCGCGGAGGAGGCCGCCGCGGAGGCGATCGACAGGATCGTCAAGCAGGTCGGGGCCGAGAACGTGGCCGCGATCGTCATCGAGCCGGTCCTGGGCGAGGGCGGCTTCATCGAGCCGGCCAAGGGCTTCCTGCCCGCGATCCGGCAGTTCGCCGCGGACCACGGGATCGTCTTCGTCGCCGACGAGATCCAGTCCGGTTTCTGCCGCACCGGCCAGTGGTTCGCCTGCGAGGACGAGGGCATCGTCCCGGACCTGATCACCACCGCCAAGGGCATCGCCGGCGGCCTGCCGCTGGCGGCCGTCACCGGGCGCGCCGAGATCATGGACGCCGTGCACGGCGGCGGGCTGGGCGGCACCTACGGCGGCAACCCGGTGGCCTGCGCCGCGGCGCTGGGCGCCATCGAGACGATGCGCGAACTGGACCTCAACGCCAGGGCCCGGCGCATCGAGGAGGTCATGAAGGGCCGCCTGACCGCGCTGCAGGAGAAGTTCGGCATCATCGGCGACGTCCGCGGCCGGGGTGCCATGCTCGCCGTCGAGCTGGTCGAGCCGGGCACCAAGAAGCCGAACCCGGGGGCCGCGGCCGCCGTCGCCGGCCACTGCCACCAGGCCGGTGTGCTGGTGCTGACCGCCGGCACCTACGGCAATGTGATCCGCTTCCTCCCGCCCCTGGTCATCGGCGAGGATCTGCTGAACGAGGGCCTGGACGTGCTGGAGGAGGCCTTCGCCGGCCTGGAGTGAGGAGCCGCGTGAAGAATGTGTGGGAGGGCGATGGCCTTGCGGTGACATGCCTGTCCACCGCCCGCCGCCTGTCGTACGGTCTTTCCCGGAAGAACGCAGTGCCCCGTCCGCGGGCGACCGCGGGCGGTGCCGAGCCGGTGATTCCCCTCATCCGGTCCGGCCGTGCCCTCGCGCACGTTCCTCACCGATCGGACAGCCGCCCGCCCCATACCCCCCGGGGCGTGCGGTGACCGGTCGTCACGGCGGCCCCGGAACCCTCCCCCCTGTTCCGGGGCCGCCGTCCCGTGCTGTCCCCGCCCCGCCCCCCGTCCGGTCCGCGGTCGTGCCGGTGCTGCTGCCCCTGCTGCTCTTCGCCGCCGTCGCCTGGCAGGTGGTGGCCGACGGGCCGCTGGCGGACGCGGACGAGCGGTTGGCCCGCCGGCTGAGGTCGGGCGCCCCGCCGTCCCCCTTCGCCGAGTTCCTCGCCGATCTGGGCAATGTGGAGGTCGCGCTGCCCGTCCTGGCCGCGGCGCTGCTCTGGGCGGGGGTGCGGGAACGCCGGTGGGGTCCGCCGCTGGCGGCTGCCCTCGCCATGGCGGCCGTACCGGCCGTGGTGGCGCCGCTGAAGGCGCTGACCGGCCGGCCCGGCCCGCTCGGCGGCACGGAGTACTTCCCCTCGGGACACGCGGCGACGGCCGTGGTGGCGTACGGCGGCGCCGTGCTGCTGGTGCTGCCGTACGTCCGCTCACGCGTGCGGCGGCTGCTGGCGGCTCTCGCCGTGCTGGTCTGCGCGGCGGTGGGCGCGGGGCTGGTGTGGCGCGGGTACCACTGGCCGCTGGACGTGCTGGGCAGCTGGTGCCTGGGCGTGCCGCTGCTGGCGGCCGTCCGGGCCGGCTCCCGTCACCGGGGGACGTTCACAGGGAGACGGCCGTGACCTCGTCGGGTTCCCCGTCCTGTCCGCCGGTCTCCCCCGTGCCGTCCCCGCCGGGGAGGTCGAACTCCCAGAAGCCGTAGTCGTAGTCGAGGCCGGGGGCGTAGTCGAGGCCCAGGAGTCCCGTGTCCTCCGGTGCCTGGAGGGCGAGCTCCACCGTCGCCCGTGCGCCGGGCGCCAGTTCGGCCGGGGCGGGCACGGGCTGGGCGATGCCGCCGGCCGGCACCAGGGAGCCGTCGAGGTATATCTCCAGGTCGCCGTCCCGCAGGTCGGCCGTCTCCCGTCCGTCGTTGGCGAGCGTGAGCGTGAGCACGACGCGGGCCTCCTCGGGCCCGGGCTCCACCGCCGCCTCGGCGGCCACGACGGTGAGTCCGTCGTCGTAGACCACGGTCTCCCCGGCCACTGCCGGGATGTCGGCGGTACCGGCGTCGGAGGACACTTCGACGAAGTCGAACATGCCGGCGACACCGAGGACCAGTACCACCGACAGCGCCGCCGAGACCAGGGTCGCGCCCGCGCCCGTCCACAGCCCGGCCATCGCCTGTCCGCGGTTGTCGGCCGCTCCCGTCCTGACGCGCCGCAGTCCGAGGACGCCCAGAACCATGGCCACGGCGCCGAGTACCACTCCGAGCGGGCTGAGGACGACCGTCATCCCCACACCGGCTCCGACGGCGCCCGTGACCAGCGCGGCCAGACCGAGGCCATTGCGCGGCCGCGGCGGAGGCGCCCAGCCGTACCCTCCGTGGGCCGCCCCGCCCCAAGGGGCCGTCCGGGCCGCCTCGTGGGGGTGCCGGTACGGGTCGGGGGCGGCGAACACGTTCGGGTGCTGCTCGGGTGTCACGGGGGACCTCCTCCACGAAAGCCCCAGCTTATGAGGGGTGCGGTCACACCCTGGCCGTCGGCCCCCGCTCCGCGTCCCGGTCGGCGGCGACGGCTCCCGCGCGGAAGGTGCCGCCGTCCTCCCACGGGTCGCCGCTCCCCCCGCCGTCTCCCGCGAGAGCGAAGGCGATGACGATCAGCGCGATGACCGCGGCGCCGATCACGGAGGAGACGATCCCCATGACGAGCCCGGCCGTGGCGAAGCCGCTGCCGTGCGCCTCGCCCCGTTTGACCTTGCGGCGTGCCGAGATCCCCAGCCCGACGGCGACGGGTCCGACGATGACGGCGAAGACCGCGAAGTAGACGGTGGTGACCAGGAAGACGCCGACGACGCCGACGACCATCGCCGCGGTGCAGATGCCGCTGGTCGGCGGTGGCGGCGGGAGCGGCGCCCAGCCGGGACCGTATCCGTGGCCGGGGACGGGGCCGTATCCGCTCGGCCCGTACCCGCCGGCGCCGTGACCGGGGACGGGCGCGGGCGGCGGCACGGGCGCGGAGGGAGCCGGCCGGGGGCCGGTCCCGTACGGCGGGGGTCCGGCGGGCGGGCCCCCGTGCGGCTGCGGCGGCCCGCCGGGGGGTGTCCCCGGGCCGGGGCCGTCCCCCGGTGCGTCGTACCGTGGTGGTTTCCGGCTGTCCGGCATGTCCCCCTCCTCATGGCGCGTCCGGTCATCGTACGCGCGGGCGCGGGGGCGGTCCCGCGGGTGCTCCCCGTGTGCGGCTCCCCGTCGCCCGCCTACCATGGCCGGGCTTCCGCTTCCGTCTGGAGGAACCTTGTCCAACCCCGGCACCGGCACCGGCGACCTGTCCGCCTTCATCGCCGGTCTCCCCAAGGCCGAACTGCACGTCCACCACGTCGGCTCCGCCTCTCCCCGCATCGTCGCCGAGCTGGCCGCCCGGCACCCGGATCCGGCGGTTCCGACCGATCCGGAGGCGCTCGCGGAGTACTTCACCTTCCGTGACTTCGCCCACTTCATCGAGGTCTACCTGTCGGTGGTGGACCTGGTCCGCGACGCCGAGGACGTCCGGCTGCTGACCTACGAGGTCGCCCGGGACATGGCCCGCCAGAACATCCGCTACGCCGAGCTGACCGTCACCCCCTACAGCTCGACGCGGCGCGGGATACCCGAGGTCGCCTTCATGGAGGCGATCGAGGACGCCCGCCGGGCCGCCGAGGCCGAGCTGGGCGTCGTCCTGCGGTGGTGCTTCGACATCCCCGGCGAGGCGGGCCTGGAGTCCGCCGAGGAGACCGCCCGGCTGGCCTGCGAGCTGCGGCCGGAGGGCCTGGTCTCCTTCGGGCTGGGCGGCCCGGAGATCGGGGTGCCCCGCCCGCAGTTCAAGCCGTACTTCGACCGTGCCATCGCCAACGGCCTCCACAGCGTCCCGCACGCCGGCGAGACCACCGGCCCGCAGACCGTCTGGGACGCCCTGACCTCCCTGCGCGCCGAGCGCATCGGCCACGGCACCAGTGCCCCGCGCGATCCGAAGCTGCTGGAGTACCTGGCGGAGCACCAGATTCCGCTGGAGGTCTGCCCGACCTCCAACCTCGCCACCCGCGCCGTCGCCTCGCTGGACGAGCACCCGGTGACGGAGATGGTCAAGGCGGGCGTCCTGGTCACGATCAACAGCGACGACCCCCCGATGTTCGGCACCGACCTGTGCACCGAGTACGAGATCGCCGCACGCCTGCTGGGGCTGGACGCGGCGGGAGTGGCGGCGCTGGCGAAGAACGCCGTGACGGCCTCCTTCGCCCCCGATGCCGTCAAGACGTCCCTCCTCGCCGAGATCGACGCGCACCTCGCCTCCTGGCAGGCCTGACCCGGGCGGACGCCCATCCCTGCCCCGGTCCCGAGCCGGGGCCGGGGCCGGGTCACCGGACCTGCGCGCGCACCTCGCCCCGGATGCCGTCGGCCCGCTCGGCGAAGGCGCCGAGGTCCACGTCCCCGGGCGGCCAGGGCGCGGGTGCCGTGGCTGTCGTCCAGGACGGGGCCCACGGCCCCGGGGTCGTCCCAGGCGCACACGGGGACGGTGCACTCCCCGCCGCCCTCGGACTTGACCAGCACCTCGCACGTCAGCGGCTCGCCGGACCCGGCCGGGACGATCTCCCGGCGGGGCACGGCCACGTCCGTGGAGGAACCCCCTCCGGGCCGTCGGGCACGCTCTCCTGCGCCTCCTCCGAGCGGCCGACGGCTCCGGGGAACCCGGCGTACATCACCTCTTCCCCACCGGACTCGTCGCCGTAGCGTCCAGCCACCACCGTCACGCCCCACCCGGTGGTCCTCCGGAAGGTGTCGTCCAGGTCCTCGGTGGGGGACAGCCTGCCGTCCTCGACGGTCCGGGGCAGGGTGAGGACGTGCCCCGGGCCGGGCCGGAGGCCGGGGGCGACGGTGTGTTCCGCCGCTGGGCCTCGGCGATTCCCCAGAACAGGAGGTACGTGCCGGCACGGCGGTGACGAGGGCGATCCCCCTGCCCGCGCCGCCCCCGCCGCGGCGGGGGCGTCACCGGGGGCGGCCCGGACCACCCGCCCGGTACCGGCGTGCCGGTGTGCGGGGGCGGGTCTGCGGGCCGGTGCGGCTGCGGGAGCGTGTTCACGTCTTCGGCTCCCCCGTGGTGCGCGTGCCGTCCGCCGCCGTGCCGGACCGCGTCCTGTGCACGGGGCCGGACCGCACGGCCGCACCCCGTCCGTTCCCCCGCTCGGTCGCCCCGCGTTGCCGGCCGACTACACGCCCCCGGGCGGGTGCGCGTCGCGGCCCCCGCGCCCCGGAAGGGGACGCGGGGGCCGGCAGCGGTGTGCCGCTGGTGCGTCAGAACGCCGTCATGACGTGCTTGACACGGGTGTAGTCCTCCAGACCGTAGGCGGAGAGGTCCTTGCCGTAGCCGGACTTCTTGAACCCGCCGTGCGGCATCTCGGCGACCAGCGGGATGTGGGTGTTGATCCACACGCAGCCGAAGTCCAGCGCCCTCGACATCCGCATCGCCCGGGCGTGGTCCTTCGTCCACACCGAGGAGGCCAGCCCGTACTCCACCCCGTTGGCCCACTCGACCGCCTGGGCCTCGTCGGTGAACTTCTGCACGGTGATGACCGGGCCGAACACCTCGTTCTGCACGATCTCGTCGTCCTGCCGCAGCCCGGAGACCACGGTGGGGGCGAAGAAGAAGCCCTTCTCCCCCACCCGCTCGCCGCCGGTCTCGACCTTCGCGTGGGAGGGCAGGCGCTCGATGAAGCCGGTGACCTTCGCCAGGTGGCCGGGGTTGTTCAGCGGCCCGTAGAAGCACTCCGGGTCGTCGAGGTCGCCGGTCCTGACCTCCGCGGCGGCCTTGGCCAGCGCCGCGACGAACTCGTCGTGCACCGCCTCGTGCACCAGCACCCGGGTGGCCGCGGTGCAGTCCTGTCCGGCGTTGAAGAACCCTCCGTCGCGGATGCCCTCCACCGCCGCCGCGATGTCGGCGTCCTCGAAGACCACGCACGGCGCCTTGCCGCCCAGCTCCAGGTGGACCCGCTTGACGTCCCGGGCCGCGCTGCCGGCCACCTCGGTTCCGGCGCGGACCGAGCCGGTGATCGACACCATCGCCGGAACGGGGTGCTCCGCCAGCAGCCGGCCGGTCTCCCGGTCGCCGCAGACCACGTTGAAGATCCCGCCCGGCAGGCCCATGTCCCTCAGCACCCCGCCGATGATCTCCGCCAGCAGCACCGTGGACGCCGGCGTGGTGTCCGACGGCTTGAGGACCACGGTGTTGCCGGCCGCCAGCGCCGGGGCGAACTTCCACACCGCCATCATCATCGGGTAGTTCCACGGCGTCACCTGGGCGCACACCCCCACCGGCTCCCGCCGGACGAACGAGGTCATGCCCGCCATGTACTCCCCGGCCGCCTTGCCCTCCAGCATGCGCGCCGCCCCGGCGAAGAACCGCACCTGGTCGATCATCACCGGCAGTTCCTCGGTGCGGGTCATCTCCAGCGGCTTGCCGGTGTTCTCGCACTCGGCCGCCAGCAGTTCCTCGCCCCGTGCCTCCATCGCGTCGGCGATCCTCAGCAGGAGCTGCTGCCGGGTGCCGGGGGTGGCGTCCCGCCACACCGGGAAGGCCGCCTCGGCCGCGGCCGTCGCCGCGTCCACGTCGGCCGCCCCCGACAGCGGCGCGGTCGCGTACGCCTCACCCGTCGCCGGATTCACCACCTCGCTGGTACGCCCGTCGGCGGCGTCCCGGAACTCTCCGCCGATGTGGTTGCGCAGCCGACGCAGTTCACTGGCCACTTCGCGACCTCCTGCCCTGGTGTCCGATAGATGAGACACCCACCCTAACCATCGGAGCCCTTCTTCGACATACCCGCTCATCGGGGGCTTCCTCCCCGGTGCCGCGGACGGACCCCCGCGCTCCACGGACGGCGGGCGGCCGAAGGCCCATTCGGTGGAAACCGGGCCGTTCCCGTGCCCGGCGGCCGTCTTTGCCGGGGTATCGGTCCGTACGGTGCCAGTGACCGATGCCCCTGGCACTCGTTCACCCCGTCAGGTGGAGGCACGACCCCGAGGACGAGCGGAGGTGCCCGTCATGGTGGCCGCACCCGAGGATCTGCTCTGGGCACGCGGGCTGCACTACGAGCACGAGGGGTCGCCCGCGCTGCGGGACGTCTCCCTCGAGGTCCGCGAGGGGGAGATCCTCTGCGTCGCCGGCCCGCGCGGCTGCGGCAAGTCCACCCTGCTGGGGTGTCTCTCGGGGCGGCTGGCGCCCGGACGCGGCGAGGTGTGGTTCGACGGGGTCCCCCTGCACACCCTGTCCGAGTCCGCCCGCGAGCGGCTGCGCCTCGACCGCTTCGGCTGGGTCGGCAGCGAACCGCAGCTCCTTCCCGAACTGACCGCCTGGGAGAACGCCGCGCTGCCCCTGCTGCTCGCCGGCGCCGGCCACCGCGCCGCCCGGCGCACCGCGTGCGAGTGGCTGGAGCGGCTGGACGTCGGCGACTGCGCCCGGATGCGGCCGGGGGCGCTGCTGCAGTCGCAGCGGCAGCGGGTGGCCATCGCCCGCGCGCTGGCGCACTCCCCCGCGATCGTGTTCGCCGACGAGCCCACCGCGCCGCTGCACCAGGCCGACCGCGCCCAGGTGCTGCGGACCCTGACCACCGCCGCCCGCACGCACCGCATCACGGTGGTGCTGGCCGGCCACGACGACCGGGTGACGGCCGTGGCGGACCGCACGGTCACGCTCGTGGACGGCCGCCGGGTCGGCGCCGACTCCCCGACCGCCCCGACCGGCCCGGAAGGCAGGGCAGCGTGTTCGCTCTCCGTCTAGTCCGCACCTTCCGCCCCACGGCCCTGGCACAGCGGTCGCTGGTCGCCGGCGCGGCCGGGGCCGTCGGCTTCCTGCTGCTGAGCGCTCTGAGTTACGCCGTCGCCCATCCCGACCGCCCCGGCGCGGCGCTGTCCCGGCTGCTGTGGTGCGCGGTGCCGCTGCTGGCGTGCGTCCAGTTCGCCGCCTCCGCGGCCCGCACCGATCCGTGCGTACGCCCCCGGGAGGGGCTGGACGCGGTCGGGATGGGGCCGGCGCGGCTTCCGCTGCTGGCCGCGGTGTCCACGGCGCTGTCCTGCACCGCGGGCTGCGCGCTGGCCCTGCTCGCCTTCACGGGTCTGCGCGAGGGTCTGGGCGGCGCGCCGCCGGCCGGGGCCGCGGCGGAGCTGCTGGGTTCCGGCCGGGAGCTGCCGCGGGCCGCCGTGGCCACGCTGCTGGCCGTGCCGCCGCTGGCCGCGGCCGCGGCCAGCGCGGTGGCGACGCGGCTGCGCGCGCTTCCGTCCGCCCGTACCGCGGCGCAGCCCCGTACGCCGCCGCCCGCGCCCGTGGGGCTGCCGTGGGGCGTGGCGGTCACGGCGGTCGGGCTGGCCGTGGAGACCTACGCCGCCGACCGGGCCGCCTCGCGCCCGGGCCCGGACGTGCCGCTGCCGGGCTCCCTGGACGGGCTCGGCCCGGGGGTCGTCGGCGGCTGGCTGCTGATCACCCTGGGACTGGTGCTCGCCGGGCCCGGCCTGGTCCACCTGTGCGGGCTGCTGCTGGCCGTGGGGCGGCCCGGCGCGCTGCGGCTGCTGTCGGGCCGGGCGCTGCGGGAGGAGGCGCCGCGCGTCGGCCATTCCCTGGGGATGCTGTGCGCGGTGGCCGCGGGCGCGCTGGCGACGGCCAGGCTGTACGGGGCGCCCGGCGGCGGTCCCGCGGCGGGGCCGCTCACCGTGCTGGGCACGGCGGTGGTCGTGGTGTGCGCGGTGGCCGGCGCACTGAGCGCGGCGGCGGAGTTCCGGGCCGCGCGGGCGTCCGCCACCGACGGTCTGCGCCGCGTCGGTGTCCCCCGCAGGGCGCTGCGTGCCGCGGCGGCGCTGCGGGTGGCGGCGCTGCTGGCCGTGCTGGCGCCGCTGGCCTGGCTGATCGCGGAGCTGGCCGCGCTGCCGCTGGTGCGGTGAGGACGTCGGTCCCGTCCGCGGCCCGCGTCCCTCCTCAGGCCGTGCCGTCTCCGGTGTCCCGTCCGAGGACGACCACCTCGCCGGCGTCGAAGGCGACGGCGACGGTCGTGCCCGGCTCGGGCGCCGTGCGCAGGGGGCAGGACGCCTCCAGGACGGGTCCGCTGCCGGGGTCGAGCAGCAGGGAGATCTCCGAGGAACCGCCGCCGCGCAGGGTGCGGGCGGTGACGGTGCAGGGCAGTCCCCGCCCGGGGGCGTCCGCCTGCCGCACTCCGGCGGGCCGTATCAGCAGGGTGCAGGGGCCGGGCGGGGTGCCGGGCGGTACGGGCACCTCGCCCCAGGGGGTGTCGGCGGTGCCGCCGCCGCGCACGGTCGCCGGGGCGATGTTGGTGAATCCCAGGAAGCGGGCGACGAACTCGGAGGCGGGACGCTGCCACACCTCGACGGGGCTGCCGGTCTGGGCTATCCGTCCCCGGTCCATCACCACCACCCGGTCGGCGAGCGCGAACGCCTCGCCCTGGTCGTGGGTGACGGCGAGCACGGTGGTGCCCAGGCGGCGGAAGAGCTGCCGCAGTTCGACCACGAGCCGTTCGCGCAGGGACCGGTCGAGCTGGCCGAGCGGTTCGTCCAGCATCAGCAGTCCCGGGCGGGGGGCCAGCGCGCGGGCGAGCGCGACGCGCTGCTGCTCGCCGCCGGACAGGGCGGTGACCGGGCGGCGCCGGGCGCCGGGGAGTCCGACGAGGTCCAGCAGTTCGGCGACCCGCCGCTCGGCCTCCTCAGGGGGTGTTCCGTGCATGCGCAGGCCGAAGGCGACGTTGCCGCCGACGTCGCGGGTCGGGAAGAGCTGGTGGTCCTGGAACATCAGCCCCACTCCGCGGCGGTGGGTGGCGACGCCCAGCTGGTCGCGGCCGTCGAGCAGGACACGCCCGGCGTCCGGTTCGCGCAGCCCGGCGACGACCCTCAGCAGGGTGGACTTGCCGCTGCCGGAGGGGCCGAGCACGCAGACGATCTCGTGGTCGGCGACGTCCAGGTCCACCGCGTCCAGGGCCGTGCGGTCGCCGAAGCGCACGGTGACCGCCTCCAGTCGCAGCGACGCCATCTCTACAGCTCTCCCGATCGGTCGGTGCGGACGCTCTCCAGCGCCAGCAGGACGGCCGCGCACACCAGCATCAGGACGGTGCTGAGCGCCATCGCCTGGCCGTAGTTGGCCTCTCCGGCCCGTCCCAGGAGGCGGGCGACGGCGACGGGCAGGGTGGGCGCGTCGGCGCGGGCGATGAAGACGGTGGCGCCGAACTCCCCCAGGGAGACGGCGAAGGCGAAGCCCGCCGCGACCAGCAGCGCCCTCCGCACCAGCGGCAGGTCCACCTCGCGCCACACCCGCGCGGGCGAGGCGCCCAGCACGGCGGCGGCCTCGCGCAGCCGGTCGTCCACGGCCCGCAGCACCGGCAGCAGGGTCCGCACGACGAACGGCACCCCCACCAGGGCCTGGGCCAGCGGGACCAGGATCCACGAGGAGCGCAGGTCCAGCGGGGGCTCGTCGAGGGCGATGAGGAAGCCGAAGCCGACGGTGACCGCGGAGGTGCCCAGCGGCAGCATCAGCAGCGCGTCGAAGCCGCGCACCAGCCGTCCGGCCCGGCGGCCGGACTCGGGGAGGGTGAGCGCGACGGCGGCCAGGCCGCCGACGACGAGGGCGATGCCGGTGGCGACGGCGGCGTAGGCCAGGGAGTTGCCGATCGCCTCCAGCGGGGCGACCGCGAACGTCCCGCCCTCCGCCGAGGCCAGGGCCCGGTAGTGGGCCAGGCCGTAGCCGTCGGGGCCGTTGAGGGAGCGTTCGACGAGCACGGCGAGCGGGGTGACCAGCAGTACGGCGATCTGGACCAGGACGGCCGTCAGCAGTGCCCACTGGCGTGCTCCGCGCGGGCGGCGGGCGGTGCCGGCCGCGTCGACCAGTCCGCGGGTGCCCCGGTGCCGCCGGACGGTGCGGGCGTGGCCGGCGAGCAGGGCGGCGACCGCGGCGAACTGCACCAGGGTCAGGACGGCGGCGGTGGGCAGGTCCAGCAGGTGGGCGGTCTGCCGGTAGATCTCCACCTCCAGGGTGGCGTGGCGGGGGCCGCCGAGGATCTGGACGACGCCGAAGGAGGTGAAGGTGAACAGGAAGACCGTCAGCGCGGCGGCCGCCACGGACGGGGCCAGTGCCGGGAGCGTCACGGCGCGCCAGGCGGCCCAGCGGCTCGCGCCGAGCACCCGCGCCGCCTCCTCCTGACGGGGGTCGAGCTGTGCCCACAGCCCTCCGACGACGCGGACGACCACGGCGTAGTTGAAGAAGACGTGGGCGAGCAGGATCGCGGGCGGGCCGCCGACCGGCGGCAGTCCCCACTCCTGGAGCAGTCCGCCCCGGCCCAGCAGTCCCAGGAACGCCGAGCCGACGACGACGGTGGGCAGCACGAACGGCACGGTGACGACCGCGCGCACCACCCGTCTGCCGGGGAAGTCGTAGCGGGCCAGGACGTAGGCGCCGGGCAGGGCCAGCGCGACGGTGAGCGCGGTGGAGGCCGCCGCCTGCCAGAGCGTGAACCACAGCACGCCCCCGATGCCGGGGTCGGTGAGCACCTGGGCGAATCGCTCCGGGTGCCACCGTCCGCCGTCGTGGAGGCCGCGGGCGGTGATGGCGGCGACGGGGTAGGCGAAGAACAGGGCGAGGAACACGGCGGGCACGGCCATCAGGCCGAGCCGGACCGCTGTGCGGCGTGCGTCGCTTCCCGTGCCGGGTCCGCCGCTCACCTCACGACGAGCGAGGTCCACGTCTCGACCCACGCCTCGCGGTTGTCGGCGATCCTCTCCGGGGCCATGGTGTGGGGGTCGGAGACCGTCTCGCCGTACTCCGTGAACACCTCGGGCAGTTCGGTGCCCTCGCGGACGGGGTTGACGAACATCTGCAGCGGCATGTCCTCCTGGAAGGTCTCGCTCACCAGGAAGTCCAGCAGCGCCTTGCCGCCCTCGGGGTTGTCCGCCCCGGTCAGGAGTCCGGCGAACTCGATCTGCCGGAAGCAGGTGCCGGTCGCGACTCCGGTGGGGGCCTGCTTCGGGGCGGGGTCGGCTTCGAGGACCTCGGCGGGCGGGCTGGAGGCGTAGGAGACGACCAGCGGGCGGTCGCCGCCGTTCTCGCCGCCGGCGGAGCCGGAGAAGCGGTCGTAGTACGCCTGCTCCCAGCCGTCGACGACCTCGACGCCGTTGGCCTTGAGCTTCTTCCAGTAGTCCTGCCACTCGTCGCCGTACTCGGCGACGGTGGCCAGCAGGAAGCCCAGGCCGGGCGAGGACGTGGCGGCGTTCTCGGTGACCAGGAGGTTCTCGTACTCGGGCTCGGTGAGGTCGTCCAGGGTCTCCGGCGGTTCGATGCCGCGTTCGTCGAACCAGGCGCGGTCGTAGTTGACGCAGACGTCGCCGGTGTCGACGGGGGTGACGCGGTGCTTGGCGTCGAGCCGGTACTCGGCGGGTATCTTCTCCAGCCCCTCGGCCTCGTACGGGGTGAACAGGCCGTTCTCCAGGGCGCGGGAGAGGAGGGTGTTGTCGACGCCGAAGAAGACGTCGCCCTGCGGGTTGTCCTTGGAGAGGATCGCCTGGTTGAGGGCCGAGCCGGCGTCGCCGCCGCGCAGCACCTTCACCTTGTAGCCGGTCTCCTCGGTGAACTTCTCCAGCACCTTCTCGGAGGCCGCGAAGGAGTCGTGGCCGACGAGGGTGACGGTCTTCTTCTCCTCCCCGCCCGAGGGCTGGGAGCCGCCGCAGGCCGTCAGGGCGGAGAAGGCGAACGTGCCGAGGACGGCGACGCCCAGGGCGCGCCGGAGGGTCGTGACCACGGTGTGCTGACTCCCTACGCCGGTACTAACCGGATCAGGTTCGAGGGTCTGCGGCTCACCGGCCGGCCCGTGGGCCGGATCGGCGACACCGCACTCTCAGCGCTGTACGCGCTCCCCTGTCGGTATGTCGATACTGTGTGCGATCGCTACGGTATCAGGGCCGGCCGCGCGATCAGCGCTCGGTGGCGGCGAGCTGCCCGCAGGCGCCGTCGATCTCCTGTCCGCGGGTGTCGCGGACGGTCACCGGCACGCCGTGCGCCTCCAGCGCCGCGACGAAGGCCCGCTCGTCCTCGGGCCGGGAGGCGGTCCACTTGGAGCCGGGGGTGGGGTTGAGGGGGATGAGGTTGACGTGCGCCCTCCTGCCCGCCAGCAGCCTCCCCAGGAGGTCGCCCCGCCACGCCTGGTCGTTGATGTCGCGGATCATGGCGTACTCGATGGAGACCCGGCGGCCGGACTTCTCCGCGTACTCCCAGGCGGCGTCGAGGACCTCGCGGACCTTCCAACGGGTGTTGACCGGCACCAGGGTGTCGCGCAGTTCGTCGTCGGGGGCGTGGAGGGAGACGGCCAGCCGGCACTTGAGGCCCTCGTCGGCGAGGCGGTGGATCGCCGGGACCAGTCCGACGGTGGAGACGGTGATGCCTCGCTGAGACAGGCCCAGGCCGTCGGGCTCGGGGTCGGTGAGGCGGCGGATGGCGCCGATGACCCGCTTGTAGTTGGCCAGGGGCTCGCCCATCCCCATGAAGACGATGTTCGACAGTCTGGCCGGTCCTCCGGGGACCTCCCCGTCGCGCAGGGCCCGCATGCCCTCGACGATCTGGTGGACGATCTCGGCGGTGGACAGGTTGCGGTCCAGCCCGGCCTGCCCGGTGGCGCAGAAGGGGCAGTTCATGCCGCAGCCGGCCTGCGAGCTGACGCACATGGTCACCCGGTCCGGGTAGCGCATCAGCACGGACTCCACCAGCGTTCCGTCGTGCAGCCGCCACAGCGTCTTGCGGGTGGCTCCGTCGTCGCAGGTGACGTGCCGCACCACGGTCATCAGCTCGGGCAGCAGCTCGGCGGCCAGCTTCCCGCGCGCGGCGGCCGGGATGTCGGTCCAGGCGGCGGGGTCGGTGGCGCAGCGGGCGAAGTAGTGGCGCGAGAGCTGCTGGGCGCGGAAGGGCTTCTCGCCGATGGCGGCGACCGCCTCGCGGCGCTCGGCGGGGGTGAGGTCGGCGAGGTGCCGCGGCGGCTTGACGGCCCCGCGCGGCGCGACGAAGGTGAGTTCTCCGGGTGCAGGCATGGTCCTTCCAGTGTCGCAGATCGACTGCGGCGGCACGGGACCGGAGCGGGGAGGCCGTGGTCGCCCCCGGCCGTCCCCCGTCGCCGTTCGTCCGTCCCCGCACGGCCCGGGGGCGGTCCGGGCGTCGGTACCGGAACCGCGCGAGGTCCCCGCCGATGCGCGGCGGGACGTCCGTGACGGGTCCGCTCCCGTCCTCCGGGGCCGGTTCAAGACCCGGCGCACGGGCGGCTCCGCCGGCCTCCGGGGCGGCGTCGGCGTCCTCCCGCTCCCATGCCGCACGAGCGGCCTCGAAGAGGGGTCCGGCGGCGGGCGGGCCCCTTGACGGCTCGAACCGGCGGTCGTGCCGGGACACGTCGGCGCCTTCGAGGACGAGACCGCCGATCTCGTCGTCGCGGCACGGCTTCCGTGTGCGAACGCTCGTCGCCGCTCCTTCCCGCCGAAGGGCCGCACCGCACCCGGTCGGCTTCCTCGCCGCTCCCCGCCCGTGGAGAGCCCGCCGGCGGAGGGGCTACCGTCACTTCCCGGCACACGGGTTCTCCCGGTGCGGGGGGAGTTCCTTCCGGTGCCGCGAGGAAGACGCGAGGAAGAGGGGAAGGCGATGAGCGGCCTGGCCCTTGTGGCACCGGAGGTCCGCGACCGGCTCGCCGTGCGGTTCGGCGCCGGAGCGCACGCCTGGTGCGACGCGCTGCCGGCCCTGGTGGACGACCTCGCCGTCCGGTGGGACCTGGAGCCCGTCGAGGCGGGCGGAGGGGGCACCTCGCGGGTGTTCCGCTGCAGGCGGCGCGGCAGCGGGTCCTCCGTGTGGCTGAAGCTCACCCCGGATCCCCGGGTCGCCTCCGAGGAGGCCGAGGCCCTGCGCGCGTGGGCGGGCACCCCGTCGGTCGTCGGCCTCGTGGCGCAGGATCTCTCCGCCGGGGCCCTGCTGCTGGAGGGCGTGGAGCCGGGAGTGCCGGTGAAGCGGTCCGGCTGGCGGCTGTCCGAGGTCGCGGCGCTGCTCCGGGACCTCAGGGCCTCCTCTCCCGCACCGGGGCGGTGCACCGCGGTGCGACCGCTGCCGCAGCGGGTCGGCTTCCTCTTCGACCTGGCCGGCCGCAGAGCGGCGGCGAGCGGGTCGCCGGAGTGGGGGGTGGCGCTCGGCCGGGCGCGGGCGGCCGCTCTGGAGCTCGCCTCCGGCGGCCCCGTGGGGCTGGTGCACGGCGATCTCCACCCGGCCAACGTGCTGTCCGGTCCCAGCGGCCGCATGGTGGCGATCGACCCGCGGCCGGCGTGGGGGGACCCCGACTTCGACGCGGTGGACTGGGTCCTTGCCGAGGCAGCCGACGCAACCGGCGCAGCCGACCCGGCTGGGCCGGAGCGGAGGGCCGCGGCGCCGGCGGACCTGGTCCCCGGGCTGTCCCCCGACCGGGTCCTGGGCTGGTGCCGGGTCCTTGCCGCCCTGATGGCGGCCCCCGGGCCCCGGGCGCACCGTGACGATCCGCGCGCCCGGTTCCCGGTGGAACCGGGCCGGGAGCGGTCACCGGCGCCCCTCACCGGGGCGGGGGCCGTCAGCCGGCGCCGACGAAGACCACCATCAGCAGCCAGACCACGGGGGCGGTCGGCAGCAGGGAGTCGAGCCGGTCCATGATGCCGCCGTGGCCGGGCAGCAGGGCGCCCATGTCCTTGATGCCCAGGTCCCGCTTGATCATGGATTCGCCGAGGTCGCCCAGGGTCGCGCTGATGGCCACGGCCAGTCCCAGCAGCAGGCCCTGCCACCAGGTGCCGCCGTCGATGAGGAAGTGCATGCACAGCGCGCCCGCGGCCATGGCGAAGGACACCGCTCCCAGCAGCCCCTCGCGGGTCTTGCCGGGGCTGATCCGCGGGGCGAGCTTGTGGCGGCCGAAGCGCCAGCCGACGGCGTACGCCCCGGTGTCGCTGACGACGGTGAGCAGCAGGAAGGTGAACACCCGCCACGGTCCGTCGTCGGCCGCGAGCATCATGGCGACGAAGGTGGCCAGGAAGGGGACGTAGAAGGCGGCGAAGACGCCCGCCGTGACGTCCCGCAGGTAGTCCCTGGGGTCCTCCGTCATCCGCCACACCAGCACGGCCAGGGCGGTGAGCGCCGCGGCCACCCAGGCGCCCTCGGCGCCGCGGACGTATCCGGCGACGACCATGGCCGCGCCGCCGATCGCCAGCGGCACCAGGGGGGCCCGGATCTGCTTGTGCTCGGCGAGTCTGGAGGTGAGCTCCCACAGCCCGACCACGACCGCGACCACGATCACGCCGACGAAGGCGTGCTTGTAGACGAACAGCGAGGCGACGACGGCGGCGCCCAGCCCCAGACCGACCCCTATCGCGGCGCGCAGGTTGCGGCCGGCCCGTTTGCGGCCGCGCGCACGCCCCGGGGTCACGGGACCGGTCTGCTGCTCGGACGGGTCGCCGCCGGGAACCGGGCCTCCGGGCGGGCGCCCGGCCGCTCGATGGTCGCGATCGTCCTGGTCACCGCCGGGGGCATCGGGCACGATGGGCATACGCCGAGTCTGCGACGCATCGCCGCCGTCGTGCACGGAACCCGCCGGTGCCGGCGCCACCTCCGCGCGAAGCGGGGAGGAGTACCCCTGTTCGGGGGGGCTCCAGTATCCCGAGTGGCCGGGATGCCCGGCACTCGGCGGTGGTGCTCCCCAGGATGAGTCATTCACGAATATCGCAGCCTCAGACCTCGAGCAGCTCGGCTTCCTTGTGCTTGAGCAGCTCGTCCACCTGCGCGACGTACTTGGCGGTGGTGTCGTCGAGCTCCTTCTCGGCGCGGCGCCCCTCGTCCTCGCCGATGTCGCCGTCCTTGATGGCCTTGTCGATGGCCTCCTTGGCCTTGCGGCGGACGCTCCGGATGGAGATCTTGGCGTCCTCGGCCTTGCCCTTGGCCACCTTGATGTACTCCCGGCGGCGCTCCTCGGTCAGCTCCGGGAAGACGACCCGGATGATGTTGCCGTCGTTGGAGGGGTTGACGCCGAGGTCGGAGTCGCGGATGGCCTGCTCGATGTTCCGCAGCGCGCTCTTGTCGAAGGGGGTGACCACGGCCATCCGCGGCTCGGGCACCGAGAACGACGCGAGCTGGTTGATCGGGGTCATCGCGCCGTAGTAGTCCGCCACGATCTTGTTGAACATCGCAGGGTGCGCACGGCCGGTGCGGATCGCGGCGAAGTCCTCCTTGGCGACGACGACCGCCTTCTCCATCTTCTCCTCGGCCTCGAGGAGGGTCTCTTCGATCACCACGTGCTCCTGGTTCGCTGATTGAGCCGGAAAGCCCTGATTCCTGCACGGTGTCCCACCGGCAGGTTGTTGTCCATCCCCGTACCGTGCCCATCGTGCGGCACGGAGTTGCCGTACGGCGCCGTGGGTGGCCGCGTCGCCGTACGGACGTCGTGTCGTGCCGGCGAGGGGTCAGGCCCGGGAGCCCTGGTCGCTCACGAGCGTGCCGATCTTCTCACCCTTGACCGCCCGCGCGATATTCCCCTCGGCCAGCAGCTCGAAGACGAGGATCGGCAGCCTGTTGTCGCGGCACAGGGTGATGGCCGTGGCGTCGGCCACCTTCAGCTCGCGGGCGATGACCTCGCCGTACTCCAGGGCGTCGAACTTCACCGCGTCGGGGTTCGTGGCGGGGTCGGAGTCGTAGACGCCGTCCACGCCGTTCTTGCCCATCAGCAGTGCTTCGGCGTCGATCTCCAGGGCGCGCTGGGCGGCAGTGGTGTCGGTGGAGAAGTACGGCATGCCCATGCCGGCTCCGAAGATCACCACGCGCCCCTTCTCCAGGTGCCGCACGGCCCGCAGGGGGATGTACGGCTCGGCGACCTGCCCCATGGTGATGGCGGTCTGGACACGGGAGTCGATGCCCTCCTTCTCCAGGAAGTCCTGGAGGGCGAGGCAGTTCATGACCGTGCCGAGCATGCCCATGTAGTCGGAGCGGGCCCGGTCCATGCCGCGCTGCTGGAGCTCGGCGCCGCGGAAGAAGTTGCCGCCTCCGATGACGACGGCGATCTCGGCGCCGTCCCGCACCACGGCGGCGATCTCACGGGCGACCTTGTGCACGACGTCGGGGTCGACTCCGAGCCCTCCGCCGCCCGCGAACGCCTCTCCGGAGAGTTTCAGCAGGAAGCGGCGGCGGTTGCGGTGTTTGTCGGAGGCTGTACCTCCGGGGTCGATGCCCTGTTTCATGCTGATCTCCTCGTGCACATGCGGAGGAGGCCATCGCCGGTGGTTCCTCTCGGTCCCTGAAAGCGGCAATGGCCTCCTCGTCACAACTGCGGTCGTCCGTCCGTGGGCGACGCACCGGGACGGGCCCCGTGGCCGTCCCTGGCCGGGTACGGCCGGTCCGCCGTGGAAGTTACGGCGTTGCGGATCAGGCGCCGACGCGGAAGCGGGCGAAGCGCTTCAGCGTGACACCGGCCTCGTCCAGCACCTTCTGGACGGTCTTCTTGTTGTCCTTCGCGAAGGGCTGGTCCAGGAGGCAGTTCTCCTTGAAGAAGCCGTTCACGCGGCCCTCGACGATCTTCGGAAGGGCCTGCTCGGGCTTGCCCTCCTCGCGGGCGGCGGCCTCGGCGACACGGCGCTCGTTGGCGACGGTCTCCTCCGGGACGTCCTCGCGGGAGAGGTACTTCGGAGCGAACGCGGCGATGTGCTGCGCCACGTCCTTGGCGATCTCGGCGTTCTCCTGCTCCAGCTCGACCAGGACACCGACCTGCGGCGGCAGGTCCGGGCTGGTGCGGTGCATGTAGGCGGCCACGTAGCCGCCGGAGAACTGCGCGAAGCGGTCCAGGACGATCTTCTCGCCGAGCGCGGCGTTGGCCTCGTCCACGTAGGTCTTGACGGTCTTGCCGGACTCGATCTCGGAGTCCAGCAGCGCCTGGACGTCGGCCGGGGAGGTGGCGGCGACGTGGGCGGCGATGGCGTCGGCGACCGCGAGGAACTTCTCGCCCTTGGCGACGAAGTCGGTCTCGCACTTGAGCTCAACCAGCACACCGGACTTCTGGTCGTCGGCGATCAGGGAGACGACGGCGCCGTTCTCGGCGGTGCGGGACTCGCGCTTGGCGACGCCCTTCTGGCCCTTGACCCGGAGGATCTCGACGGCCTTGTCGACGCTGCCCTCGGCCTCGTCCAGCGCCTTCTTGCAGTCCATCATGCCGGCGCCGGTGAGCTCGCGGAGCTTCTTGACGTCAGCGGCGGTGTAGTTCGCCATGGTCGGTGAATCTCTTCCCGAAAAGTCGATGAGGATGGATCGATCTACAGGTGCACGGCGGGGGCGGCGCTCATGGCACCGCCCCCGGCCGTACCACTGTGCTGCGTGCTCAGGCCTGCTCGGCGGGCTTGTCGGCCTCGGCCGGCTGCTCGCCCTCGGCGGCCTTCTCCTCGGTCGGGGCCTCGGCGGTCTGCTCGCCCTCGGCGGCCTTCTTCGCGTCGCCCTCCAGCAGCTCGCGCTCCCACTCGGCGAGCGGCTCGCCGGCGGCCTTCTCGCCCTTGCCCTCGCCGGCGGCGCCGGAGCGGGCGATGAGGCCCTCGGCCACGGCGTCGGCGATCACGCGGGTGAGCAGGGTGACGGAGCGGATCGCGTCGTCGTTGCCCGGGATCTTGTAGTCGACCTCGTCGGGGTCGCAGTTGGTGTCGAGGATGGCGACGACCGGGATGTTGAGCTTGCGCGCCTCACCGACGGCGATGTGCTCCTTCTTGGTGTCCACGATCCAGACGGCGCTGGGCACCTTCTGCATGTCGCGGATGCCGCCGAGCGTCTTCTCCAGCTTGGCCTTCTCGCGGGAGAGGACCAGCAGCTCCTTCTTGGTGAGGCCGGAGGAGGCCACGTCCTCGAAGTCGATCTGCTCGAGCTCCTTCAGGCGCTGCAGACGCTTGTGGACGGTCGAGAAGTTGGTGAGCATGCCGCCGAGCCAGCGCTGGTTGACGTAGGGCATGCCCACGCGGGTGGCCTGCTCGGCGATGGCCTCCTGGGCCTGCTTCTTGGTGCCGACGAACATGATGGAGCCGCCGTGGGCGACGGTCTCCTTGACGAACTCGTAGGCGCGGTCGATGTACGACAGCGACTGGAGCAGGTCGATGATGTAGATGCCGTTGCGCTCGGTGAAGATGAAGCGCTTCATCTTCGGGTTCCAGCGGCGGGTCTGGTGCCCGAAGTGGACGCCGCTCTCCAGCAGCTCCCGCATCGTGACGACGGCCATGGCCGTATCTCCTTGGTGCTCGGTTGTCCGCGGCGGCCGGGTGACCGCCGTTCCTGACGCCCCGGCGCGCTGCCTGCGGATGGGTCCGGGGACCGTCTCCGAGGACCGAGATGCGCGGCCACCGAACACGGGTGGCGGGGCGTGCGAAGTCGACCCGGTGACCCGGATCGCACCAGAAGTGTACGGGACCGGGGAACCGGCGGGCGACACGCATGGGCCGCACGCGCCACCGTGCCGGACGGCGGCGGAGAAGGCGGCCGGACGGTGTGCCGGGTGACGGACTTGTCCACAACCGGCCGGTGGTCCACAGCTCCCGGCCGGGATCCCCGCGGGTCCCCCAGCGCCGTCACCCTGTGCCCATGGGACTTCGACTCGGTGTGGTGCTGCTGTGCTGTCTGCCGCTCCTGGCCGCCGGGGCGGCTCCGGTCCGGGCGGCCCCCGGCGGCGATCCGGCACCGGCCGGACGGGTCCGGCCGGTGCCGGGGGCAGTGGAGCGCGGCTGGGAGCCGCCGCCCGTCCGGTGGACGGCGGGCCATCGCGGTGTGGACCTCGCCGCGCGTCCGGGGGATCCGGTGCGCGCCGCGGCGGCGGGCCGGGTCTCGTTCGCGGGGAGGGTCGCCGGGCGCGGGGTGGTCTCGATCGAGCTGGCGGCCACGGGGGATCCGCCGCTGCGCACGACGTACGAGCCGGTCCGGGCAGGCGTCCGCGCTGGGGACCGGGTCGCGGCGGGGGATGTGGTGGGGGTGCTGGAGCCGGAGGGTCTCCACTGCCCGGCGGGGTGCCTCCACTGGGGGCTGCGCCGCGGGGACGCCTATCTGGATCCGCTCTCCCTGCTGCGGCGCGGTCCTTCGCGGCTGCTTCCGGTGCTGGGTGTTCCGCTGCCGCCGGAGTCCGGAACGGCACCGGGCGGCACGGATGCGCTCCGGCCGACGGCGGCCGGCGAGTCCTCCTCCGCCGGCACGGCCGCCGCGGGTGCGGCGGCGCTGGCCGTGGCAGCCGTCTGGGCCCACCGCCGCCGCACCCGCCCGCGCGGCGGGGACCCGCGTCCGTGAGCCGGACCGGAGCACGGGCGGCCCCGTACCCGTGGTGTTCCCGCACGTCGGCGCGGGCCGGCGCACCGGCGGACGACCAGGACGCGGAGGACGGGGCGGGGGTCAGGCCCCGACGCCGTGGAGCACCATCGACACCGCGGCCCGGGTGATCCGCTCCGGGTCCTCCGCGGCGCCCAGTTCGATGCGGCGGACCGCGGCGTCCACGACTCCCTGCAGCAGGGTGGCGGTCAGCCGGGGCTCGTCGTGCCCCAGGGCTTCGAGGGCATCCACGATGATGGTGATCAGTCCCCCGTGGGCGGCACGGATCTTCTCCCGGGCGCCCGCGTCCAGTTCGCCGGCCGAGATGGCGACGACGGCCCGGTGGCGGCGGTCGCCCGCCAGGTCCAGTTGCCGCCGTACGTACGCCTCGACCTTCGCCTCGGGGGTTTCCGCCCGTTCCATGGCGGCCTCCACCTCGGCCGCCCACACCGGGAAGTCGACGGCGCACAGCTCCTCGACGACGGCCGCGCGGGAGCGGAAGTACTCGTACACGGAGGAACGCGCCAGCCCCGTGCGCTCGGCCAGGGCGGGGAAGGTCAGTGCTTCCGTACCGCCCTCGGACAGCAGGGACCTGGCCGCCTCCAGCAGGGCGTCGCGCTGCATCCTCCGGTGCTCGGCCACGGAGGCCGCTCGAATCCTTGGCACGGGTCCACTCTATGGAGGGGAGTACCGATTCAGCGACTGACGTCGGCCAGCTTGGCCCGGAGCTGCAGCACGGACTTGGTGTGGATCTGGCTGACCCGGCTCTCGGTCACCCCCAGGACCTGCCCGATCTCGGCCAGGGTGAGCCCTTCGTAGTAGTAGAGGGTGACCACGGTCTTCTCCCGCTCCGGGAGGGTGTTGACCGCGCGGGCCAGCAGCCGTCGCAGTTCACGGTCCTCGGCGATCTCGACGGGGTTGTCGGCGGCCGTGTCCTCCAGGGTGTCCATGAGGCTGAGGCGGTCCCCGCCCTCCCCGCCGGCGTGGAGCACCTCTTCCAGGGCGACCATGTTGGTCAGCGGGAGCTGGCTGAAGATGCCGTGGAGTTCCTCCAGGGGGATCCCCATCTCGTCCGCGACCTCGGCCTCCGAGGGCGTGCGCCGCAGGGTCGCCTCCAGTGCGGCGTGGGCCCGTTCGAAGGCACGGGCCTTCTGCCGCACGGAGCGGGGGATCCAGTCCAGTGCCCGCAGTTCGTCGATCATGGCCCCGCGGATGCGGGTGATGGCGTAGGTCTCGAACTTGATCGAGCGGCTCGGGTCGAACTTCTCGATGGCGTCGATCAGTCCGAACACTCCGGAGGAGACGAAGTCGGCCTGCTCCACGTTGGCGGGCAGGCCGACGCTGACGCGTCCGGCCACGTACTTGACCAGAGGCGAGTAGTGGAGGATCAGCTGTTCCCGCAGCCGCTCGTCGCCCGTGCATTTGTACGACCGCCACAGCTCGTCGAGCGATCTGGGCGGGGCAGGGTGCGCAGCGTCGCCGGCTGCGGTCGGTTCTGCCATGGCCGTGCGGTCGGGCCCGGGGGTGTGGTGGGGCATGCCTGGTCTTGAGCCGTTCTGCCGTGAGCTGTGATCTGTGCACTGACGCCGTTGGGACCGTGAAAGTGGGAACCTTCGGAGCGTAGCGTGACCGAAGTGTCGCTCAGTGCGAGGAGTGGTCGATCGGACATACGCAGATACGTTCCGCTGCCCGCGCTCCGGGGGTATTCCGGCGGTCGGAGCGGCCCGTGAGACCCTGCGGAACGAACCATTCAGCGATCATGCTTTTCACCCTTTCACCCGATCGCCCCGGTTCAAGGACCGCCTCGTCACCTTTTGGGGTGTCCGCTCGCCCGTCGGGCCAGCTGCCAGCGGCCGCCGCTGTGTTCGAGGAAACCGAGCGACCTCAGCTCCTGGAGGCGGACGAGTGCGCGCTCCTCTGTGAGGGCCGCGGCGTGCGCCACCTCCGCCGTGCCGATCGCGTCCCGGGCTGGCAGGGCCTCCAGAACACGTGCCGCCTCCGGCGCCAGCAGATCGCGCGGCAGGATCGGCCCGCGCTTCTCGGGAGCCAGCTCACCGATGCTGCCGACCAGCTCGATGATCTCGGCCGCGTCGGTGACGACGATGCCCTCGCCGCGGAGGAGCTGGTGGACTCCCGCCGACAGACCGCTGGTCACAGGGCCGGGAACGCCCATCGTGACCCTGCCGAGGGCGAGCGAGCGCCGGGCGGTGACCAGCGACCCGCTGCGCAGTTCGGCCTCCACCACGACGGTGCCCCGGGCCAGGGCCGCGATCACTCTGTTGCGCAGCACGAACCGGCTGCGGGTCGGGTGGTCGCCGGGCGGGAGTTCGGCGACCAGCAGACCCTGCTCCCCGATGCGGTGGATCAGCGACCCGTTGCCCGGCGGGTAGGCCACGTCGACTCCGCAGGCCAGGACCCCGACGGTGGCCCCGTCCACCGCCAGGGCGCCGTTGTGGGCCGCGCCGTCCACGCCGTACGCCGCGCCGGAGATCACCGTCCACCCCCGGGCGGCCAGACTGGAGCCGAGCGTCGCCGCGACGTGGGCGCCGTAGTCCGTGCACGCCCGGGCGCCGACCACGGCGACCGAGCGCAGCGCCCACAGCCTCAGCGAGGCTCTGCCGCGCACCCACAGTCCGACGGGGCGCCCGTCCCCCAGGTCGTCCAGTTGGCTCGGCCATTCGGGGTCGCCCGGGCAGAGGAAGCGTCCGCCCGCTCCGTCGACGGCCCTCAGGTCGGCTTCGGGGTCGAGTCCGCGGGCCCGCTGACGCAGCCCGGCCCAGCGGGCCCGGGACACGCCGGGCAGCGGGGTCTCCGAACCGAGGGCCTTGAGGGTGTCCACGGCGCCGTACCGGTCGAGCCATCTGTTCACGGCCTCGTCCCCGGGTTCCCCGACCCTGGTGAGCGCCGCCCTGGCCAGGCGTTCCTCCTCGGTCATGGCCGGCCTCCGGTGAGTGCCGCGCCGCGCCGTACGCCCGTGCGCAGTTCCAGTGCCCCGTCGACGTCGTCGGCGGTGGGCCGGTCGTGCCCGGCGAGATCGGCGAGGGTCCAGGCGACCCTGAGGACCCTGTCCAGTCCGCGCGCGGTGAGCAGCCCGCGCTCCATGTCCTCCTCCGCCCGGCCCAGCGCTCCGGGCGATCCCGGCCACCGGGTCCGCAGTTCGTGTCCGGGCACCTCGCTGTTGGTCTGCCAGGGGGTTCCGGCGTAGCGGGCGGCGGCGCGCTCCCGCGCGGCGCGTACGCGGGCCGCCACGGCTTTTGTGGATTCCCCGTGGACGCCGGGGTTCGTCAGTTCGGCACGGGTGACGGGTTCGACGGTCACCCGGAGGTCGACACGGTCCAGCAGCGGTCCGGACAGGCGTGCGCGGTAGCGCCGGACCGAGGAGGGCCGGCATTCGCAGCCGCCTCCTCTGGAGCCGTGCCGCCCGCAGGGGCAGGGGTTGGCGGCGAGGACGAGGAGGAAGCGGGCGGGCATGCGCATCAGGCCCTGGGCCCGGGCCACGACGACCTGGCCGGACTCCAGCGGCTGCCGGAGGGCGTCGAGCACCCGTGCGCTGCATTCAGCGGCCTCGTCGAGTGAGTCGGACTTACTCCCCGATCGAAGGGGACTGACGATGGAACTCACCTGGCACAAGGCCGCAGCGGGGCACTACTTCGCCACCAACGGCAACGGGCAGCGCATCGCAACGGCGCGCAAGGAGGGCAACGCCTGGCACGGGACCGTGGTCGGTCTCGGCTTCAGCTTCACTGGCCGTCGACTGGCGGACGTGAAGGAGCTTGCGCACCGGCACGTCGAGCGCATCTACGGCGAGGGCGAATGGACGCTCTTCCCCGCCCGTGACCTGAAGCCCGGCATGATCGTCGCGACCGACGCCATGCGGGAGGAGCGGGAGATCGTCTCCGTCTCCGTCGACACCGACGCGCAGACCGTCTCCGCGGAACTCACCTCCGAGTCCTCCCGTGAGCTCGGCTTCAACCTGGATGCCGAGTACGCCGTAGGCGAGTACGTCCGGGTCAAGGTGGTGCCCACCGAGTCCGTCCGTGCTGAGTCGCTGGCCGAGGGCGACGTGATCCACTTCCACGACGGACAGGCCACCGTGACTCGCGTCGAGCGCGTGGAGAGCAGCCTTGCTCAGCTCCGGGTCTGCTACGCCTTCCGTGCGGCGAACGGCACCACCCCGCAGTGCGCCGCCACGGTCTACCCCGGCTCTCGCTTCGAGCGCACGGTGAAGCCTGCCGTGGCCGAGATGATCGAGGACGCTCCTGCCGTCGAGGTTGGCGACGTGATCCGGTTCTACGACTGCGACGCCACGGTGACGGCTGTCTCCGAGTCCGTGGTCACGTTCGTCCGACAGGACGGCACTACCGGGACCAAGCCTGTCGGTGCCCCTCTGAACGTCGTGGGCAAGGTGGCCGAGGAGCCCGCCCTTACGTGCACGCTTGATGACCCTGCGGACGCTCAGGCTCTCGTCGAGTGGCAGGCGGACGAGCGCTTCGCTCCCGAGGCGCACGGCATGCAGACGATCGACCTGCACCCGTTCACTGCCATCGTGGACGTGATCGCCGGGACGGGTGTCCTGGTCACTCCCCCGGCCACTGAAAACGTCTCCCTGTCCGATGGTGGAGCCACCCTGCATGACGCCTTGCTCGCCGATGCCCTCCGCGGACTCCTCCCCTACGGCATCAAGGCGATGGAAGGAGAGGACGGCGGGCTCTCCCTCGAAGGAGTGACCGAGGACGGCCGGAAGATCTTCAGCCTCTACCTGTCCGACTGCATCACCGCAGAGCCCACCTTCGAGGAGATCGCCGTATCGATCGAAGCCCTACGGCAGGCAGCCGGCCTCTGAGAGCAGCGTCACGGGGAGGCCGGTACCGGCTGGCCTCCCCTCCCCTCCATCATCGAACGCAGAACAGGACAGGAGAATCAGGTAGTGGCGCGCGTACTGGGAGTGCTCCGACTGAGCAGAGCGACGGACGAGAGTACGTCTGTCGTACGGCAGCGGAATTCCATCGAGCGATGGGCCGAGGACCGAGGGCACACCATCGTCGGGTGGGCCGAGGACGTAGACGTATCCGGCGCGGTCGCTCCGTGGCAGCGCCCGGAGCTGGGGAAGTGGCTCCCCTCCACCATCGGCAAGGACGTCTCCGAGGTCGAGGAGCGCCGAGCTTGGGAGGCGAGCCGAGCCGATGAGTGGGACATCGCTTGCGCATGGAAGCTCGACCGCGTCTCACGTCGAGTGCTGCACGTCTGGCAGCTCGTCGAGTGGACCGAAGAGAAGGGGAAGGCTCTCGCCTCGGTAGAGGACGGCTTCGACCTGTCCACGCCGATGGGGAAGATCCTCTTCTCTCTGATCGCCGCATTCGCCGAGGGCGAGCTTGAGGCGATCCGTTTCCGGGCGAAGTCGTCGTTCGCTCACCTCATGCGCTCCGGTCGGTGGCGTGGCGGCTTCGTGCCGTACGGCTACCGGGCAGAGAAGGACCCCGAGACGGACGGTTGGAAACTCGTCCCGGATGTCTACGGCACGGACACGGCAGGCATGGTCCGTGAGATCGTGCGGCGCGTCGTCGAGGACGGGGAAGCGCTCAACGCCGTCTGCCGCTGGCTGAACGAGGGGAAGGTTCCGACGTCTCTCGATGCTCAGCGCATCAGGGCAGGCAAGGAGCCGAAGGGGGCTCTCTGGCGCGTCGGCAACCTGACAAGGATGCTCCGCTCGCACACGCTCCTCGGCCGGGTCGAGATGACGGAAGAGGTCGAGCTTCCGAACGGGAAGAAGGGGACGCGCACCCGGCTCGTACGGGACGCCAAAGGTCAGCCCTTGCAGCGTGCCGAGCCTCTGCTCACCCGAGCCGAGTGGGATCGGCTGCAAGCGAAGCTCGCGGAGAACTCTCGACCGAACCACGGCAACCGCTACGACAGGAGCCCGCTCCTTCGGGTGGCGTTCTGCGTCTGCGGCCGTCCGATGTACCGGAACAACGGCCGTCACTGGATGTACTACCGGTGCAGCTCTCGGAACATCTCCGGTGCTGAGTGCGGGCAGAACCAAGCGATCCGGGCTGACCTCCTGGAGTCGACCATCACGGACGCATTCCTTGACGCAGTCGGGCACCTGGAAGTGGTGAGGCGCCGATTCATCCCCGGCACGGACAACAGGGCAGCGATCGAGGACGTCACGCGCGCGCTGGCGGAGCTGCGGGAGGACAGGGAAGCGGGTCTCTACTCATCCGAGCTGGGCAAGAAGGAGTACCGGGAGAGCTTCCTTCGCCTGGAGGCTCGGCGTGAAGCCCTGCTCGCCGTGCCGAACGAGCCGGACTGCTGGGAGGACGAGCCGACCGGCGAGACCTACCGGGAGCGGTTCGAGCGGCTGACCGATCCTGCGGCCAGGAACAAGGAACTCCGGGAGGCAGGTGTTCGGGCCGTCGTCCACGGCGAGGAGCTGCCGCAGCTCCCTGGCCTTGTTGAGCGCTTGGTCGACATTGATGCGGCCAACGCCAGGGAGACGGACAAGGTCCGTGTCCTGCATCGCGGCCGAGTGGCTTTGTCGTTTCCGATGAACTTGGGCCGCATCATCCTGGACCGCACGGCGATCACGGCCTGACCGACTACTGTCCGCTCAGCCGGCCGTCGACCCTACGTAACCGGACCCCGTCTGTCACTCACTGGCAGGCGGGGTCTACTCGTTGTCTTGCGGCTTCCGCAGGACGTACGTCCCCTTGGCCGGTACGACTCCGATCAAGCCTTGCTCCTTCAGCTCCCGGACTGCTCGCCGGACCGTGCCGAGCGCGGCGCTGTACTCCTCGCAAAGCAGGCGCTCGCCAGGGAGCCGAGCGCCCACGGGAAGCCTGCCCGTACGGATCTGCTCGGTGATGTCCTGGGCGATCTCCTGCCACCGGTACAGGGGCAGTCCTGCGCTCTCTGTCATGCACTCATGCTGCGGCGGTAGACAGGAGCCCGCTCGGGCAGGCTGCGGCATGACGCAGACAACCGCGGTATGACGCAGTTACTCTGTGGACAGGCACCAACACGAAGCGACCCCCGGACGGAGTCAGCCGTCCGAGGGTCTACGCCGTCGACTGTCGAGGAGTCGAACAACGATGCTGCAAACCCTACTGGCCCTGATCACCCGCGGCAGAGGCAGGCACAGGAAGGCGCACACACCCCGCACAGCCGTCCCCTCGGTGCTCCTGGACCCGATGACCCGAGGAGCCCGCATCGTCCGCCACAGGAGCGCACAGCCGTCCCCTCGCTACGTCCTGGAGGCGGAACAGGTGGCACTCGTCCGGCCGTACTTCCTGGCGTTCGAGGAGCAAGCCCGACAGGGCCGAGTCGAGGAGCGTGCTGCATGAGCGAGATCGAGAGCCAGCCGGCACCCTCCCAGCTCCGACGCCTGCCGTGGCGCGAGGACGGCAAGACTGCGTACCTGTCGACCGGCGACGGATCATCCCTCCTTTCCAGAATGGCGGACTCGATGGAAGAGGGGATGCTGACCACGGCCGAGGTGGACATGGCCCGAGCTCTGTCGGTGGCCGATGAGGTGAGCTCATCCCGAGCAGAGCTGAAGATGGCCGTTCGCTTCCTGGCTCACGCTGTGGTCGACGCGGTCGAGGTGGCCCGTCTGCGAGGTGAGCGACTGGGCGTCGCCCCCGAGGCGAAAGAAACGGCCGAGTTTCTGAGGCGCTGCCTGACGCGCTGATTCCAACAAGGCGAGAGCCCCTGCCCCTCGAAGGCGAGGAGGTAGGGGCTCTGTCATGTCCGGCTCCTACTCGGGAGGTGGGAGCGGCTGACCCTCGATCGCTGCCTGTACGTGCTCGGGAGTCAGCTTCTCCGTGCCGTACTGCTCGCCCCATGCCCTGACCCGACCGAGGGGGGAGTCTGGCGGAGGCGGCTCCTCGCTCAGCTCTGCCCCGAGGATCATCGCGCCGAAGCGGGCTCCCACTTCCTGCGGGCTCATGTCGTCCATACCGAGGACGGTAGGCCGAGGGTCTGACAACCGGGTGACCAGCGTCACGGCTCGTCGACCCTGACAAGTACCTCGCTCGCTCCGTATCAGTAAGTGAGGGATCTTCGCCCCTCGCCCGACAAGCGATCGGCGTCACTACTCAGGACCTGCAACAACCGGTCCACTCATCCGATCCTTGTAAGTGAGTGGCGTTCGCTCTTCGCTCAACGGGTGACCAGCGTCACTGCTCGGACTCTTTCCAACATGGCCCGCTCGCTCCGTATCAGTAAGTAAGAGATTCTTCCCCCCGCTCACCCGACCTGACCGGTCGGACGTTCTTCTTTCTGGGTGCGGCAGTCGGCGACGCCGTCCACCCCTCTCCTCCCCCTGTCTCTCCCCCGGTGCGCGCGCTCCGTTCGGGTTCCTCACGCGCCCTCCGACGTCGACCGCGCGCCCTGGTCAGGCGCGTGCCTCCACGGTTCGACGTCACCCACACCCCTCGCTGGCCGCTTACCTCCTGGGCGGCTGGCGGGGGGTGTTCTCTTCGGCCCTTCGACAGACGGCGGCGCCGACGAGACGAACCCGAACACCAAGCCCACCAAGCCCGCATCGAGCGGGAGGAAGGAGGCCAGCCAGTGCCTCTCAACATCAACGGCGTGGAGTACCTGTCCACCGCCCAGGCAGCCGAACGACTCGGCGTCACCGCCTCCACCCTCCGCACACACCGGAGTCACGGCACCAGAACCCAACTGGAGATGCTGAAGCTCGGGAACGTCGTCCTCTACACCGCCGCTTCCGTCGAGCGTGAAGCCGCCTGTCGAGGTGTTGGCCGATGAGCAGACGCGACAACGGTGGAGTCTGGACCAACGCCATCCAAACCGCCGAGTGGCTGGGCGAGCCTCGATCCCGTGTCCGCGCCTTCGCCTTCCACCTGCGCATGGAGGGCAAGTTGCCGGATGCCTGGGACTACGACGAGACCGTGCGGCCGAAGACCGCCCTCGATCGTCAGTGGATCTACGACAACTGGGAAGAGTGGGCCGCGGCGTGGACCGCATGGCGCGGTCGAGTGAGTGGCCGATGAGCTACTTCATCCCTCTCGCCGACGCCGCCGCCCGTCTGGGCGTGAAGCCGAAGACGCTGCTCCGCGCTCTCCAACACCCCGGCACGGACTTCCCGTATCTGACCATCCGGCACAGCGTCTACGTCGATCCCGACGACATGCAGCGCCTCGCCCAGGAGTACACACCGGCACGCGAAGAACAGGGCTGACGGCCCCTTTCTCAGCCGCTCCGTCCCTCTGGCCACCGATGGCCACGGGGGCTTTCTCATGCCCGCACGCAGCCTCTCAGCGCCGCCGCGGCCTGACGGCCGGCTCACGCGCGCGGGCTCTTACCCAACCCCATGACCGGCACGCAGCCCGTGCCAGAACAGGAGACCCGAACAGATGGCTACCAAGACCACCCCGAAGACGTTCGCCGCCCTCATCACCGCCGAAGAGGCCGAGGTGACCAAGAAGCTGCCCGCCCTCGAAGAGGCAGCGGCCGAGGCTCACGCCCTGATCGAGGAGCGCAAGGAGCAGGCGGCCGAGGCCGAGGGACGGCTGAACGCCTACCGTCGCCAGCTCGGTACCGGCTCGGTCGGCTTCACCCCGGCCGACTACGCCGAAGCCTTCCACGGTGTCGAGTACGCCCGACTGCTCGCCGAGGGACAGGAGCGCACCGCGAAGCGACTCCGCGAGTCTCTGCCGAACGGAGACAAGCGGCTGGCCGCTCTCGTCGCCGAGGCCGTGGCAAAGGTCATCCCCTACGCGGCCGAGGTGATCCCGACGTTCCTTCGCCCGGCTGAGGCGCCCGAGCACCTGGCGACTGGCCCGATCGTCGTGATCACACAGGACGGCAAGGCGAGCGAAAAGGGCGGCATCCTCACGGCAGGACTGACGATCCGCAGCTTCCGCCTCCCCCACTTCCAGCAGATCGACAAGCGGGACGTCGTCCGAGAGTTCGACGCCCGAGGCTGGAACCTGCGCTTCGAGCCCACGACGCAGACTGAGCGCCGGGACGGGTTCGTCGTGGACGTGATCCGAGTGCAGCAGCTCAGCGCGTACGCCTCGGTCCCCGTGATCACGAAGGACCCCACCGAGCGCGACGTGAACGCGGTCATCGGCACCCTGTCCATCGAGATGGTTCGAGCCTTCCCGGTTCAGCGCGAGATGGCTGGTGGCCTCACCGTGTCCCCTGGTGGTGGCGTCTCCGCCCCGGACATGAGCGCACGCCCCGAGTCCAAGCGGTTCAAGGTCAAGAAGGACGGCAACACCCGGACCGTCACCGTCGAGGCTGAGTACAAGGTCCAGTCGAACACGCCGAATTTCCCGATCGAGGCCGTGCGCGCGGCTGCGGGCAAGGGCACTCAGGCGATGGTCGACAAGTTCTTCCGTGGCGTCGGCGTGGTCGAGAAGGTGTCGCACTTCGACATGCAGACCGACAACCCCCAGAACGTCGGCGTGCGCGTGGTGCTGACCAGTAAGACCGCCTGATCGCTCCAACTTCGCCCCTGGCCCTGGTCCGCAGACCGGGGGCGTTGTTGGGCCGATCAGACCACGGTCCTCACTGGAACCCGAACAGGAGCACCCTCCGCATGACCTACGCTCTCGCCGCCATCTACGCCGCCACCCTCGTCGAGGTCTTCACCCTCGCCTGCGTGGCCGTTCGTATCGCCTCCCCCGAGAAGCCCACCCCTCGGACTGCGAAGTACAAGGGCACTGCCCTTCGCCACATGGCCCACGACCGCTACGTGCGCGAGGTCGCCCGAGCCGAGGCGCGCAACGCCTGACCACCCCGGCCGCGCACGTCGACCGCGTGCCGGCTCACGTACGTACGTCTTCCACTTCACGTACAGAGGCGCCTCAGTCGCTCGCCGACCGGGGCGCCTCTCGTCTGCCTGACCACAGAAGGAGAACCCGAACACCTCATGTCCAGCACCACCCCCGCCGCAAAGAGAGTGGCTACCGTCCTGCTCCTCGTCGCCCTCTCTCTCGTCGCCGCCCTGGCGTTCGTGAGCACGTTCCCCGCCGCCTACTACGCCGCCGAGACGATCGGGCTACCCACCTACGCCGCAGTGTCCTGGGCGCTCCTGCCCGACGCTGGCACGCTCGTTGGGATGCTCGGCGCCCTCGTCCTCACCGACCGTCGAGGCCGCCGCTTCGCCATCACCTCGGTTGCCGCGTTCGCCGGTAGCTCTGCCCTCGTCAACGTCGCTCACGCCCTCGCCGACCGGTACGGCAACGCACCGACTGCTCTCCTCGTCGCCTACGGCCTGACTGCCACCGTCGCTCTGTTCCTGTCCGCGGAGACCGCTTCCCGTGTCGTCGTTTCCCTCGTTCCTGCCGTTGAGGCGAAGCCTGTCCCGAGGGTGGAGAGTCGAGCGACCGCCAAGGGGTCGACGCTCCCAGCTCGACGCACCGAGGCACAGGTGATCGAGCAGGCCCGAGAGGTGGCGCGGAAGTACGCCCGATCGGGCAAGCGCCTCACCGTCTCCGCACTTCAGGCCGAGTGCCGGCTGTCCTGGAAGCGGGCGAGTCGAGTGCTCGCCGTCGTCGGGGGTGCCGCAACATGAGAAGGGCTTGATCTCTGGTCCGGTCGCGCTGCGGTAGGGGTCCCCCAGCGCGACCGGCTGATCAACTGCGGTACATCCGGATCTCGTCGCGCACGTCGCGCACGGCTCGAATCGCAGCGATCACCTTTTTGGACAGCTTCGGAACCTGGTCAATGAGGTTCCCCAGAAATCTGGACCCCAAGACGACCGCCATCGTTCCGAGAACCATCCAGCCCGCCATGTCCATGTGGCTCCTTCCGGTTGCGGTGTGGCACAGGCGCAGGCGCGAGGGCCCAAGCCCCCTTTGCCGGGGCTCCTCGCTTACGCCTCATCAGGTGCCGCACCCCAACCCGGAGTACCGGGAATCTTGGGCGACTTGAGCCTACCCGGCTTGCAGTGGCACGTAACGGTTTTGGAGGTGATCCCGACGGCAACGAAGCTCACTCCCGAGTGCATCGATTGCCCTGAGTCGACTCGGCTGACAGGTCACAGGCCGACGCAAAGTTGACGAGCCTCTTCACGATCATGTAAAAGATCTCTTCCGCCTCTTCGAGGCGCACCGTAGCTCCCGCCGTGCGACGGCGGTAGAGCTGGCCACTCCGTGAGAGGCCGCCATCCCGAGGGGCTGGCAGGGGAAGCCGAGGGCACCCCGAGCGCGAACGGTACGCGCGATCTCCCATCACCACGCCGAGGCGTAGCTGTGCGCTGCCCTCGGCCTTCCTGAAGGAGGTCGCACACTCGTGCCCAAGACCAACAACCCTGCCGCCCCTTCCTGGGTCGGCTACACGTCCCGCTACCTCACGCTCCCCGCGAGCGAGCCGTTCCGGCTCTCCCCTCGAAAGCTGGCTCGGAAGTGCTCGATCTCCGGGGCCGAGTTCGAGTCTGGCCTTCGCTCGCTGCAAGAGGAGGGCTGGCTTCGGCGCCTCGGTTACGACACCTGGCAGCTCTCCCGGCCGGTGCGGTGAGCCGTGCTGGAAGACCTGTTCCCCAAGATCGAGGAGAACCGAACCAAGCTACGGAAGCGCGGGTACGCCCTGGCGGCCGAGCACTACCCACCGACCGGACAGGCGGCGCAGTGGTACGCCGACGTGATCCAGTGCGTACCTCGCAGCGGCCAACGGGTGGCGAAGCAACTTGCCCGGCTCTGTGGCGACGACTCCCGCGTAACTGTGCCGTGGCGCTCACTGGCGGATGCCGTGGGCGTCCGGGACAGCGCCGGTCGAGAGCGCGCGTACACCGAGCGAGGCGTACAGGTGCTCGTCGAGGCCGGGTGGCTGACGGTCGAGACGATCGGCGCCAAGCGCGGAGCGAAAACGACGTTCAGCCTGGAGCCCGGAGACCGGGCCACGGAGTGGCTGGGCTGGGTCGACGCTGACGACTGGCTCGACGATGCCGCCTGAGAAGTTTTGGCCAGAGTAGGAGTCCCCGGCTCGGCCCCCGAGCCCGCTCCTGCTCGTCGAGAAGTTTTGGCCAGAGTAAGGAGGCCCGGCGCATCGCCGATCCATCCCGAAGTTTTGGCCAGAGTAAGAGTCCCCCGTCCTGCTGAGAAGTTTTGGCCAGAGTAAGAGCACTGTCGTGCTCGACTCCTGGCGGAGTCTCCGCGCGGACAGACACAGTCCGTCTCGGGCAACGGCGAGAGCAAGCAGTAAGTAGCTCTGCGCTGTGGCCGGGCTTCCGCCCGGCACCAACCGAAGACGTCTTGCAGCTCTGCTCTGTGGCGCCCTACGGGCGCCCCTGACGCATGCCCGCTTACTCACTGGGGGCGCGGTAGCGCCCCACTTCCCAAGACGGCAAGCCACTTTCTCTCGCCGTCGCTACTACGCCGAGGACTGCCGGTCGCTGGCGCTCCCTCGCAGTACCCAACCCCTACAGGAAGAAGGCTCCGCCATCCTCGCTTCACACCTGCACTACTCGACTCGCCTCGCTGGCGAGCGCCTGTCGGCCCTGCTCGACTCCCTCACGCTCCCCGGCGTAGACGTCTGGCTCGTCTCCGCCGACGCACACCAGGGCCGCGGGTCAGCCCGCTGGCTCGACGTCTCGCTCTACGCCACGAAGGGACACGGCTACCCGGACGCCGACACGACGGACGCTCTTGACGCCGTGGCGCTCGTCCTGGACGTCATCACCGGCCACGAAGTGAAGGGCTTCGGTTCGGTCTCAGGTGGCGCCCTGACCGGCTCACACACCATCCGTGAGGGTCTGGCGCTCTCGCTCCGCTTGCACGTCGAGACAGACGCACAGCGCTTCCCTGACCCCCGCTTCGCGCTCGATGAGCGAGCCATGACCATCACCTACAACGCTGAGGAGGTTGCAGCGTGACCGTACCGACCCTGACCTGTGAGACCTGTCCGAACCCGATCGAGCGCACGGGCAAGCGTGGCCCTGCTCCTCGGTTCTGCGACTCCTGCAAGCTCGACCGGCACAATGCCAGACAGCGCGCCAGGTACACGAAGAAGGGGCGCAACACCCCTCGCCCTGGCGCTCAGAAGTACCGCCCTGGCTGGACATCCTCGAACGGACAACTGACCCTCGTTCGCCGTATCGCGGGCGACGCCGAGCGGGCGTGGTTCGAGTGTGCTTGCGGTGGCGTGGCGAAGCTCCTGCACATCCGCAACGTCGCGTCCGGCCGAACGAAGAACTGCGCAGAGCGGGACTGGCACGCTGACCCGCGCATGAAGACCGGCACGGTGTCGTACAAGCTGGCGCACACCCATGCCGCCCGTGCGCTGGGTAAGGCACGAGACCTGGCCTGCGTCGACACCGGCAAGCCCGCAGCAGAGCTCAGCTACCGAGGCTGGTGTGACCAGGAACAGACCGAGCCGATGCACTCCGACTACGCGCCGGGAGCCGTCTACTGCGAGCACCCCGAGCACTACCACCCCCGAACCATCGGAGCCCACCGGCAGTACGACCGGGTCATCCGGCAGTTCTCCGGGGCGAAGGCGACCGGGAACACGCTCTTCCTGGTCGGGATCGCCCACCTGGTCACGGACGCCGACACGCTCACTGTGGAGGAGGTGGAAGCGTGAGCCGGCCGACTCAGGAAGAACTCGACCGCCGATGGAACGAAGGGCTCTGCGCTCGCTGCCTGGCACCGTTCGAGCCTCGTTCCGTCGAGCACGTCTACTGCTCCCGCACCTGCCGACAGCGCGACGAGCGGGAGGCCACTCGACCCGCGGCAGGCCAGTGCGAGGCATGCGGCGCCTCCCTGGCAGGGCGACGCTGTGACGCTCGCTGGTGCTCCGCGGCCTGCCGGATGCGATCGAGGCGCGCGGCGGCGTAAGCGCGCCACAGGGGATACGGGGATGGAGGGCGGGCTCTCCCAGAGATGCCCGCCCCGTCTCCGCGAGCTGGCCTTCGTGTGGCGAACGGGCGACGCAACGCAGTTCGAATCCATACACTCCGGCTCATGTTGATCGCGACGCCCTGGTATGAATCCGGCTCGTTCTGGCAGTTCGCCATCACGACACTTGTCGCCGTGGCGGTTGGCTTCTTGGGTGCCTTCGCGACGCTGCGAGCAAGCAACCCCAAACGGCGCCTGGCGTACTGGACCCTCGCGAACACGTCCCTCTTCGTCGCCTCGCACAGCCAGACCGGCGCCCTGACAGTCGCTCATCACGGCACGACCGTGCAACGTCCGCGCGTGGTCGAGCTGGAGCTGAGGAACACGGGCCGACGCGACATCACTGCGGCTCAGTTCCACGCGGGCCAACCCATCGTGTACGACCTCGGCGCCGACGTTGTGGCCGTCCTTGAAGTTGCGTCACAACCGACTGGCACCGTGGCGCCGAGCGTAGGCATTTCTGCGGGAGCTCGTCACCGGATCGAGGTTCCCCCTTGCTTGCTGACCCGGAAGCAGAAAGTCAACATTTCTCTGCTTGTGGACGGCCCAGAGCGTCCCGTCAGGTGCCTGGGTGCCCCCCTTGTTGATGTGCAGGTTCGAGAGACAGCAGAGCCCGTCAGATCTCGGTCCGTCATGTTGATGTACGGCTGGGCAATCAACTTTGTGGTTTTGGCCATCGCAAGTCTTTTCATGCGCTGACGCCCGCCTGTGCTGTGTGTTCGCTCTCTGAGGTCACGACCCTGGGACCGTGGCGATTTGGCGGGCGGTAAGACGTAGCGGTGCGGAAACTGCGACCCAAGGGGTCATACCCCCACCCCTCCCCTACCTGGCCGGACGTCGACCGGCAGGTGATCGGCGAGAAGCGGCCCAGCGGCGCCTCTCGCGAGCGTTTGCGTCAAGCCTGGAGCGAGGCGCCCGCCACGCCCTGACGGGGCGTGAGAACGACGCACAGCGCATTGACGCGGACTGACGCAGACTGGCGCGGCCTGACGCTGTGAACCGCGTCACAAATCCACAGTGTCCGCTTGACAGGCACTCGGCCCCTTGTGAGAGAACCGATGCCACACGGAGTAAGTCCGGATCTCTCGGCTCGTCCAAAAAGAGCACGCCGTTGTGGGCGAGGGAGACGGCCCCCGGCCGGGGCAGCCCGCTGCCGCCTCCGACGAGGGAGGCCATGGTGGCCGAGTGGTGCGGGGCGCAGTACGGCGGCCTCTCGACCAGAGGCCGCCCCGGGGGCAGCGCTCCCGCCACGGAGTGGACTGCGGTGACCTCCAGCGCCTCCTCCCGGGTGAGGGGCGGCATCAGGCCGGGCAGCCGTTCCGCGAGCATGGTCTTGCCCGCGCCGGGCGGTCCCTTCAGGAAGAGGTGGTGACGGCCCGCGGCGGCCACCTCCAGGGCTCTGCGGGCCGTGGCCTGCCCGGCGACCTCGGCGAGGTCCACGGGGCGGTCGCCGCCGATCCCCGCGATGCCCTTTCCCGAGCCGGGCATGGCGAGCCCTGCGAGCATCGGAGCCGCGGCACCGTCCTCGCCCGGGCCGTCCTCGTCCGGCACGGGCGTGTCGGTCAGGATGGCCACGAGCTGGCGCAGGGAGCGGATGCCGAGCACGGAGACGCCGGGCACCAGGGCGGCTTCGGCCGCGGTCTGTTCCGCGACGACGACCTGGCGGTACCCGGCGTCCGCGGCGGCCAGGACGGTGGGGAGGACGCCGCGGACGGGCCGGACCCGGCCGTCGAGCCCCAGCTCGCCGATCATCACCAGCCCGGTGAGCTCACGGGGGTCGATCCGTTCCGCCGCTCCGAGAACCGCACAGGCCACGGCCAGATCGAAGCCGCTGCCGCTCTTGGGCACCGAGGCGGGGCTGAGACCGACCGTGAGCTTCTTCTGCGGCCAGTCGATGCCGGAGTTGACGACGGCGGCCCTGACCCGGTCGCGGCTTTCGACCAGGCTCTTGTCGGGCAGGCCCACCAGGGTGAAGGTGGCGAGGCCCGGTTCGAGGTCCGCCTGGACCTCGACCACCACGCCCTCGACTCCGACGAGGGCGACCGAGCAGGTGCGGGCGAACCCCATCTCAGGCCACCCCCCTGACGTGCTCCACCACGGGTGCGCCGCGTTCGGGCAGGACGATGCCGACGAGGTCGATGCGCACTCCCCCGGTCGGCGGCCGGCCGTACCGGGTGAGCCATCGTTCGGTCAGCCAGCGGGCGGCGAGTCTGCGCAGCCGTGCCGCCTTGCGCGGGGTGACCGCTGCCATCGGGTGTTCGTAGGGGCCGGCTCTGCGGGTCTTGACCTCGCAGATGACGAGTGCGTCGGCGTCCCGGGCGACGATGTCGATCTCACCGCTCCGGCAGCGCCAGTTGCGGTCCAGGACGGCCATGCCCGACTCCCGCAGCCGCCGGGCGGCCAGGTCCTCGCCGTAGCGTCCGAGTGCGTTCCTGCCGTTCATCGGTACCACCTCCGGGTCCGACTGTGGCGGACGGGGAGACGGCAGGGTGATCATGGCCCGATTCGGTGGAGAACCGGCGGGTTGTGGACAAGTCGCTCACCCGTGTGGGTGAGCTGCTCCGGGTACGGCCGAACGCCCCGGTCACCTCTTGAAGCCGGAGTCCTCGGGCAGGTCGAGGTCGCTCTTGTTCAGCTCCTCGATGTTCACGTCCTTGAAGGTGAGGACCCGCACCTGCTTGACGAAGCGGGCCGGGCGGTACATGTCCCACACCCAGGCGTCGGCCATCGTCACCTCGAAGAAGACCTCACCCTGGACCGAGTGCACCTGCATCTCGTAGTCGTTGGTGAGGTAGAAGCGCCGTTCGGTTTCGATCACATACCTGAACAGCCCGACGACGTCCCGGTACTCCCGGTAGAGCTTCAGCTCCATCTCGGTCTCGTACTTCTCGAGATCCTCGGCGCTCATGGCATGTTCCCCTTCAGCCGTGCGTCCCCCCATTGTGCGTCAGGCGCGCCCGCCTTCCGCGGACCGCGGTGATCGCTCCGGCCACGGCGCCGACGAGGATCAGCGCGACACCGCCGGCGATCGCCGCCGCGGCGGACCCCAGCGGTCCCGGCCGGGAGACGCCACCGGGCAGATCGGCGAAGCTCCGGGGACGCTCCGTCATCCCGGCCCTGGCCGGCGGCCACACCACGGCGTCGACCCGGCCCACCACCGCGTCCCGCTCCACGGAACCGTTGGCCGCGTCCTCCAGGTGCATCCGGGAGTCGACCGAGTCGATGCGGTGGTCCCCGAGGAGGAAGAGGCGCCCCTCGGGCACGGCCGCCTCGAAATCCGTGAAGGAGGCCTGCTCGTCCCGCCGCAGATACGGTTCGTCGAGGGCTTCGCCGTTGAGGGTCAGCCTTCCCTCCTTGTCGCAGCACTCCACGGTGTCGCCCCCGACGCCCACGACCCGCTTGATCATCGGCAGCTCGCCCCACGCCGGGTCCCGGAAGACGACGATGTCGCCGCGTCTGACCTGGTCCCCGTCGACGCGCTGGACCAGGATCCGGTCCCCGGCGTTCACCGTGGGCACCATGGAGTCGCTGGGCACGGCGTAGGGCTGGTACAGCACGGCCGCCCACACGAAACCGCCCAGGAAGAGCACACAGCCGACCACCGCTGTCAGTGAGGACAGGGTGCGGCCCAGACGGCCGCGGGCTCCTCGGGCACGTCCTGTTCCAGTCACTCGCGCTCCCGGGGTCTGGTTCCGCCAACGGCCTGGCCGCACCCTACCCCCGGGTACGCGCGCGGGTCAGGCCCCGTCCCGCGGAGCCGCCGCCCGTGCCGCCTCGGCGGCCCTCCTCCTCCTGCGCCACAGCACCAGCGGAATCGCGCCCGCCAGCCCCATCGCCGCGGGCGCCGCGGCCAGGCCCTTCTCCTCGAAGGTGTCCGGCACGGGGAGGGTGCCCCAGCGGTCGATCGGCCACGCCTTGACGACGGCGCGCCCGACGACGTCGTCCACGGGGACGGTGCCGTTCCCCTCGAGGTCCTGGTGGAAGCGGGAGTCCAGGGAGTTCTGGCGGTTGTCGCCCATCACCCAGATCCGTCCCTCGGGCACCTTGACCGGGCCGAAGCCCTCACTGCCGCACGGAGTGCTGCCCGGGTAGATGTAGGACTCCTCGTCCAGGGCCTTGCCATTGACCGTGACGGGGCCGTTCTTCTCGCAGGCCACGGTGTCGCCGCCGACCGCGATGACCCTCTTGATCAGGTCCTGCTCCTCGGCGGAGGGCATCAGCCCGATGAAGCTCATGAACTCCTGGAAGGCGCCTGCGATGCCGCCGGGGTCGCTCTGCGTGCTCTCGTCCAGCCAGCCGCCCGGATCGTGGAAGACGACGACCTCGCCGCGCTCGGGCTCGGCCCCGAACCAGGGGGTCAGTTTGTCCACCAGGACCCGGTCCCCCCGCTGCAGGGTGTTCTGCATCGAGTCGGAGGGGATGGAGAACGCCTGCATCAGGAACGTCTTGATCAGCAGTGCCAGGATCAGCGCGATGCCGATCAGCAGGGGGAGTTCCTTCAGGAAGGAGCGCTGTTGCTTTCTGTCCGTCACGTCCGCTGTGTCTTCTCCGCCGTCCGGTTCCGCGGTCGGTTCCTCACCGCGCTCCACGGGCTCGTCGCCGGCCCGCCTCTCCGGTCCGTCCGCGTCGGAGCGCGCTCCAACCGCCACGTCCCCCACATCCACTCCTCACACTGTTCGTACCGCGCCGTCGCCCGCGCCTCAGCCGGTGCAGGCCCACCACTCCCATAACGAGCGGGAGTTCCGCAGGGCTCGGGATCCGCACCATGTCGTCGGCCGTGCCATTCTCCCCGTCCGCCGCCGCGGAGGCGGGCTCGCCGCGCGGATCGGGTACCGACGCGTAGGTCTCGGGTTCCTCCAGCCGTCGCCAGTGGGAGTACGGCCAGGCGATCACCACGGCCTTGCCCACCACGAGTTCCTCCGGGATGGTCCCGTTCCCCGGATCGTCCAGGTGGTAACGGGAGTCGGCGGAGTTGGCGCGATGGTCGCCCATGACGAAGATCCGGTTCTCGGGGACCTTCACCTTGAAGCGCATCTGCGAGGGGGCGTTGCCGGGGTGGAGGTACGGCTCGTTCAGCGGCGTCCCGTTGACCGTCACCCGGCCGCTGTCGTCGCAGCACTCGACGGTGTCGCCGCCGATCCCGATGACCCTCTTGATCAGGTCCTGCTCGTCGTCCGAGGGCAGCAGGCCGATGAAGGTCAGGAACTGCCTGCCCTGCCTGATCCCCACGGGGTCGTTCCGCTCGGGCTTCTCCTCGGGCGGCAGCCAGCCCCCGGGGTCCTTGAAGACGACCACGTCACCGCGTTCGGGGCGCGCGCCGAACCAGGGCGTGAGCTTGTCCACCAGCACCCGGTCGTCGATCCTGATCGTCTGCTCCATCGAGCCGGAGGGGATGACGAACGCCTGGACCAGGAACGTCTTGAGCACCAGCGCGATCAGCAGCGCCACGCCCACCAGGACGGGTATCTCCTTGGTCACCGACAGCCGTCGCCGCCGCTTGATCCGCTTGGCGGCGCGCCGGCGGTCCGCCCGTCCCTCTCCGGGGCCGCGCAGCGTCGTCCGGGGCTCCCGGAGCTCCTCGGGCGCGGCGCCGCCCGCCCGGTGCCCTCTGGGCCTTCCTCGTCTACCCATGGCGGCCCCGCAGGGAGGTCCAGCGGCCGGCGGGCCAGACGACCCAGTCGACCCGGCCGATCACCCGGTCCACCGGCACGGTGCCGCCGCCGGGGGCGCCGAGGAGGTCGCGGGAGTCCCGGGAGCGGGAGCGGTGGTCGCCCATCACCCACAGCCGTCCCTCAGGGACCTCGACGTCGAACGGGACGGCCGAGGGCCGGTCGCCGGGATGCAGGTACCTCTCGTCCACCGGTTCGCCGTTCACCTCGATCCTCCCCCGCTCGTCGCAGCACGTGACCCTGTCCCCGCCGACTCCGACGACGCGCTTGACGTAGTCGGACGCGTCCGACGGCTCCCGGTCGAACGATCCGGTGCCGTCGAAGACCACAACGTCCCCGCGCCGCGGAAGGTTGCCGAAACGGTATGCCAGCTTGTTCACCAGGACACGGTCTCCGACGCCGAGGGTGTCCGCCATCGAGTCGCTCCGGATGCGGAAGGGTTCCGCCACGAACGCGTGGACCGCCGAGAGCAGCAGCGCCGAGACGGCGAGTGCCGCCCCCAGACGCGCGGAGCGCGACCGGTGTCCCCGTCCCGTCGAGGGGACCGGGGAGCGGTCGCGCTCCGTGGGCCGTGTGTGCTGTGCGTCGGTGTCCATCGAGCCGAGACTAACCCGGCGCACGACGGTCCGCGGCGGGGGCGGTGCGGTACCGCCGCCCCCGCGCGGCCGCGGATCAGCGCTCGCGCTTCTCCTTGATCTTGGCGGCCTTGCCGCGCAGCTCGCGCAGGTAGTACAGCTTGGCGCGGCGGACGTCACCGCGGGTGACGACCTCGATCTTCTCGACGACCGGGGTGTGCACCGGGAAGGTGCGCTCCACGCCGACGCCGAAGCTGACCTTGCGGACGGTGAAGGTCTCGCGGACGCCCGAGCCCTGGCGGCGGATGACGACGCCCTTGAACTGCTGCACGCGGGAGCGGTTGCCCTCGATGACGCGCACGTGGACGTTGACGGTGTCGCCGGGGCGGAACTTCGGGATGTCGCTGCGCAGGGACGCGGCGTCGACGCTGTCGAGCAGGTGCATGACGGTCTGCTTTCCTCGCCGGTGCCACAGGCCACCGGCGGAACGGTTCGTTGGAATGATTCGGGAGCCACCGCACCGGGCGGGCGTCGGTCCCCCTGTGGCAGGGTCGCGCGCCGGGCGTGAGGCAGCGGCCTATTCTTCCATGTCCTCGGCGGTCCGCCCAAATCGGCCGTCCGGGAGCTCGGTCCAGCCCAGTTCCGCCAGGAGCTTGCGGTCCTCGGCGTCCAGCGCCGCGGGGTCGCAGCGCTCGATGAGATCGGGACGGTACCGCGCGGTGCGGAGGAACGCCTGGTCGCGGCGCCAGCGCGCGATCCGCCCGTGGTGGCCGCTGAGCAGCACCTCGGGGATGCCCCGGCCGCGCCACAGCGGGGGTTTGGTGTAGACGGGGCCTTCGAGGAGGTCGGCCATGGCGCCCGGGGCGAAGGAGTCGTCGCGGTGGGACTCGGCGTTGCCGAGGACGCCGGGGAGCAGCCGTGCGACGGCCTCCACCATGACCAGGACGGGAGCCTCCCCGCCGGCCAGGACGTAGTCGCCGATGGACAGTTCGCGCACGTCCAGACGCTCGCCGTACTCGTCGATGACGCGGCGGTCGATGCCCTCGTAGCGGGCGGGGGTGAAGATCAGCCAGGGCTTCTCCGCCAGTTCGACGGCCACCGTCTGGTCGAACGGCCGTCCGCTGGGCGTGGGGACGACGAGGACCGGGTCGCCCTCTCCGGAGGAGATGACCGCGTCCAGCGCCTCGCCCCACGGTTCGGGCTTCATCACCATGCCGGGGCCGCCGCCGTAGGGGGTGTCGTCGACGGTGTTGTGCCGGTCGTGGGTCCACTGCCGCAGGTCGTGGACGCGCACGTCGAGCAGGCCGCGGGCACGTGCCTTGCCGACGAGGGAGACGTTCAGCGGCTCCAGGTACTCGGGGAAGATCGTGACGACGTCGAGCCTCATCGGGTCCCGTCCCCGTCCCGTCCGCCGCCGTCCGTCCCGTCCGGACGGGGGCCGGCGATCTCGGCCCGGTCGTCGAGGAGCCCCGGCGGCGGGTCGATCACCGCGCGCTGCTCCTCCAGGTCGATCTCCGGGACGATCTCGCCGACGAAGGGGACGAGCACCTCGCCGCCGTCCGTCTTCCGCACCACGAGGAGGTCCTGGTAGGGCAGGTGGGCGATCTCCTCGATCCGCCCCACGGGCGTTCCGTCGCGGGTGACGACGTCGAGGTCGATCAGCTGGTGGTCGTAGTACTCGTCGGGGTCCTCGGGGCGTTCCTCCGGGTCGACCTCGGCGATCAGCAGGGTGTTCCGGAGCGCCTCGGCGGCGGTGCGGTCCTTCACTCCCTCGAAGCGCAGCAGCAGGCGCCCGCTGTGGACGCGTCCGCTCTCGATGGTCAGCGGGCCGGCGGATGCGGGATCGGTGGCCAGGACCGCGCCGGGGGCCAGCCGCACCTCGGGCTCGTCCGTGCGCACCTCCACCGTCACCTCGCCCTTGATGCCGTGGGCGCGGCCGATGCGCGCGACTACCAGCTGCACTGCTCGTCAACTCCGTGTGTCCGTGCACCGGCACGGGCCGGGAGCGGCGGTGCCGCTCCCGGCCCGTGCCGGTGCCTTGTGCTGTGTGTCTGCCGCGATCCTCAGCGGACCTGGTCGACGTCGACGAGGTCGACGCGGACCCCCCGGCCGCCGAGGCCCGCCACGACGGTGCGCAGCGCGCGTGCGGTGCGGCCGTTGCGGCCGATCACCTTGCCGAGGTCGTCGGGGTGCACCCGGACCTCCAGCACGCGCCCGCGACGCAGGTTGCGGGAGGCGACCTGCACCTCGTCGGGGTGCTCGACGATGCCCCTCACCAGGTGGTCGAGGGCCTCTTCCAGCATGGTCACGCCTCGGTCGACTCGGCGGTTCCGGCCTCGGCCTCGTCCGCCTTCTTGTCGGCCTTCTTGCTCTTCTGGGTGATGGCCTCACCCTGGGGCTCGTCCGCGGACTCCTTGGCGGCGGCCTCGAAGACGGCGCGCTTGTCGGCCTTGGGCTCGGGGAGCTTCATCGGCTCCGGGGCGGGCAGACCCTTGAACTTCTGCCAGTCGCCGGTGACCTTCAGGATGGCCAGGACGGGCTCGGTCGGCTGCGCGCCGACACCCAGCCAGTACTGGACGCGCTCCGAGTCGACCTCGATGCGCGAGGGGTTCTGCACCGGGTGGTACAGACCGATCTCCTCGATGGCCCGGCCGTCGCGACGCGTACGGGAGTCGGCGACGATGATGCGGTAGTGAGGCGAACGGATCTTGCCCAGTCGCTTCAGCTTGATCTTGACTGCCACGGCTGTGGTGTCTCCTGGTCTTTGGCGTGGTTGGACACGGCGGGGTGCCACGTGGGGTGGTGGTACCCGAGTGTCCGAGTGGACGCGTCAGCCGGAGGAGAGAGGGGTCCTGTGCGGCTGTCGAGTACAGCCGCCCATTGTGCCACACTTCGCCGTGGCAGCCGGTCTCCCCCCGGTCCCCGGCACCGGCCGCCGGTGCGGCTCAGCCCACTCCGACGGCCTCCGGGATGCGGAACGGCTGACCGCAGGCTCCGCACATGATCGGTGCCTGGGCCAGGACGGACGGGACGACCCGGACGTTGCGCCCGCAGTCGCAGACCGCCTTGACCCGCACGCCGCCGCCCGACGAACCGTGCCGCGCGGCGGGCCCCCGGAAGGCGCGGGAGGTGTCGGTGGTGGTGGCGGCGCGGTGGGCGCGCAGGGCGCGCTGCAGCCGCTCGATGGTGGGCCGGTAGCGCTTCCTGGTCTCGGGTTTCATGGCGACCAGGGAGAAGCCGCTGCTCGGATGCGGCTCGTCGGAGTGCTCCAGCCCCAGTTCCTCGGCGATCGCCAGGAAGCGGCGGTTGTGGTAACGGCCGGCACGCGAGGTGTCCCGGACTCCGCGCGCGGCGGCGATCCCGTGGACGGCCTCGTGCAGCAGCCTCTCGAAGGAGAGCTCGGCGCCGCAGGCGGACGACGACTCTCCGATCAGCGATTCGGGCGCGGCCAGATCGGGCAGCTCGGGGTGGTGCCGTTGAATGTCGGCCCAGGCGAGTGCCAGTTCGGCGGCGAGTACAGGTGGTGTCGTGCTCACGTCGTGAACAACGAGCCGGAGTGTCCCGGTGTTCCGATTACGGGGCATCCCAAATAATTTGCACGTACCAGTCAGTTCATGGGCGATGCGCGCCGAGGGGGCGGGTGCGCCGATCCGGGAGGACTCGTCCCCACCCGCCCCAAGCCGGGATGGACCCGGCCGCCGGCGGAGCCCGTCAGTAGGCGCGGGCGACCACGGCCAACGTACCCGGGGCGTCGTCGGACTCCGGCACCGACCCGTCCTCGCCCACCAGGCACCGGACCGTGACGGCCTGCTCGGCGAGCCTGGCCTCGCCCTCGGGACCCAGGTCGGCCCACGGGATGCGCGCCCAGCCTCCCGCGGCGGCGGCCTCGGCCGCCTCCTCCACGGTCCGCACGTCCGTGGTGCGCGCCTCGCGGCGCTCGCGGGACTGGCGCAGCAGCAGTTCCTGGTCCTCCTCGAGGATCCTGGGGCACAGCTCGGCCAGGGCGTCGACCGCCACCGGCTCCTTGCCCCCGGCGATGCGGCGGACCAGCATCGCGGTGTCGTTCTCCAGGTCGCGCGGCCCGATCTCGACGCGCAGCGGGACGCCCTTGAGCTCCCAGTCCACCGCGCGGCGGCCGAAGGGGGTGTCGGTGCGGTCGTCCACCTTCACCCGGACACCGGCCGCGGCGAGCCGGTCGCCGACCTCGCGGACCTTCGCCAGCACCGCCTCGTCGCCCTTGATCGCCAGGACGACGGCCTGGACGGGGGCCAGCCGCGGCGGGATGCGCAGGCCGTTGTCGTCGCCGTGCGTCATGATCAGGCCGCCGACCATGCGCGTGGAGGTGCCCCAGGAGGTCTGCCAGACCAGCTCCCGCTCCCCGTCCCTGGACAGGTAGCGGGTGTCGAAGGCCTTGGCGAAGTTCTGGCCCAGTTCGTGGCTGGTGCCCATCTGGAGGGCCTTGCCGTCGCCCATCATGCCCTCCAGGGTGAGGGTGTTGATGGCGCCCGCGAAGCGCTCCTTGGGCGTCTTGCGGCCCAGCACGACGTCGATGGCCAGGACGTTCACCATGAAGTCCGCGTAGACCTCGCGGTGGATGCGGGCGGCGTAGTCGCGCGCCTCCTCGTACGTGGCGTGGGCGGTGTGCCCCTCCTGCCACAGGAACTCACTCGTTCGCAGGAACACCCGCGGACGCATTTCCCAGCGCACCACGTTGGCCCACTGGTTGACCAGCAGGGGCAGGTCGCGGTAGCTCTGCACCCACTTGGAGAAGTAGTCGTTGATGATCGTCTCGGAGGTCGGCCGGACCACGACCGGCTCCTCCAGCTCCTTGCCGCCGCCGTGGGTGACCACCGCCAGCTCGGGGGCGAAGCCCTCGACGTGCTCGGCCTCCTTCGTCAGGTACGACTGCGGGATGAACAGGGGGAAGTAGGCGTTCTCGGCGCCCGCGGCCTTGATCCGGGCGTCCATCTCCCGCTGCATCCGCTCCCAGAGCCCGTACCCGTACGGGCGGATGACCATGGTGCCGCGCACCGGCCCGTTGTCGGCCAGTTCGGCCTTGCTGATCACGTCCTGGTACCAGCGGGGGAAGTCGTCCGCCTGGGGGGTGAGCACGGGAGCCTTTGCCATGACGGGCATGTTACGGCGCTCTGCTGCGGATGCGTGAACCGGCCCGTCGGGGCAACGTAAGGAGTGCGCGCGGGCGGCGCGGGCGAAACACTCCGGCGCACCCTCTGGACTCGGGGACAGATGCGCAGTTCCCTGGCATTCGAGCACAGGGACTTCTCGGGGGACGAGACGGCGGCCGGGTATCCGGCGATCCTTCCATCGGAATGGGGATGTTGCGATGGCACCCACGCTCGCACAGCGGCACCTCCCGCGGCCCGCCCGGGACTGGGCGGAGATTCAGGAACGGATGCTGGTTCCGCTCTACGAGGCGGTATACGAGCGGTTCGAGGTCGGACGGCACACGCACGTCCTGGGTCTGGGCTGCGGATCCGGGCTGGCGCTGGTGATGGCCGCCGCCCGCGGCGCCACCGTCACGGGGACGGACAGCGACGAGGCGCGCCTGGAACTGGCCCGGCAGCGGCTGCTGCCGGAGCCGCAGTGGGGCGCGCGGCACTGGACCGCCCGGGTGCTGCCCTGCGGGCCGGACGGCGGACCGGACGCCGCGGCGCTGCGCGAGGGCCCGCCGCCGAACCTGGTGACCGCCTTCGACACCCTGCCCGAGCCCGCCGTGCTCGCCCGGGTGGCCGAGGTGGCCGGGCGGGACACGCCGGTGGTGCTGGCGGGCTGGGGCCCGGCGGAGCGCTGCGCGGCGGCCCCCGCGCTGCGGGTGGCCGAGCGGCTGGCCGAGCCCCGCCGCGCGGCGGGGCGGTGCTGGCGGCCGGGCGGGCGGGACGATCTGGAGGACCTGGCGCGGCGGGCCGGGCTGCGTCCCGACGGGTCGGGGCGGGTGGCGTGCCCCTTCGGCTACGCCGACCTGGAGAGCGCGGTCCGGGGACTGCTGTCGACCGGGCTGTACGACGCGGCCGTCCGGGCGACGGACGAGGAGCAGGTCACCAAGGAGCTGTCGGAGGCGCTGCGGCCCCACGTGCGGCCCGACGGCACGGTGTGGATGCAGAACCTCTTCCGCTACGTGGTCGCCATGACGTGACGCGCGGCGGCGCGGCGAGAGGGGCGGACACGGGTGTCCGCCCCTCGCCACGAGAGGCCTCGGCACGGGAGGCCTCGGCACGGGAGGCCGCGCCACGGGGAACCGCGGAGGACCGCGGCGGCCGTCACTTCGGCGGAAGCAGGTCCTTGAACTCCTGGGGCAGCTCGAAGTCCTCCGGCGCCTGTCCGCCGGGCAGCCCGAAGGCTCCGCCCTGGGCGGCGCGGCGCTCGGCCAGCTCCTGCTCCTCGGCCTTGCGCTTCATCGGGTTGCCCGAGCGCTGCTTGCCCTTGGCCTTCTTCTGCTGCTTGCCCTTCTTCCGCTGGCCGCCCATCCCCGGCATGCCCGGCATCCCGGGCATCCCCGGCATGCCGCCCTGGGCCATCCTCGACATCATCTTGCGGGCCTCGAAGAAGCGCTCCACGAGGTTCTTCACCGCGCTGACGTCCACGCCGGAGCCGCGGGCGATGCGGGCCCGCCGCGAGCCGTTGATGATCGTGGGGTCGGTGCGCTCGGCCGGGGTCATCGACTTGATGATCGCGGCGGTGCGGTCCACGTCGCGCTCGTCGATGTTGTTGATCTGCTCCCGGATCTGCCCCATTCCGGGCATCATCCCCAGCAGCTTGGAGATGGAGCCCATCTTGCGGACCTGCTCCATCTGGGACAGGAAGTCGTCGAGGGTGAACTCCTTGGGGCCCTTGGCCAGCTTGGCGGCCATCTTCTCGGCCTCTTGCCGGCTGAAGGTCTGCTCGGCCTTCTCGATGAGGCTGAGGACGTCGCCCATGCCCAGGATGCGGGACGCCATGCGGTCCGGGTGGAACGCGTCGAAGTCGTCCAGCTTCTCGCCGTTGGAGGCGAACATGATCTGGCGGCCGGTGACGTGCGCGATCGACAGGGCGGCACCGCCCCGGGCGTCGCCGTCGAGCTTGGAGAGCACCACGCCGTCGAAGCCGACGCCGTCGCGGAAGGCCTCGGCGGTGTTGACCGCGTCCTGGCCGATCATGGCGTCCACGACGAAGAGGACCTCGTCGGGGCTGACCGCGTCGCGGATGTCGGCGGCCTGCCGCATCATCTCCTGGTCGATGCCCAGGCGGCCGGCGGTGTCGACGATGACCACGTCGTACTGCTTGGTCCGGGCGTACTCGATCGAGTCCCGGGCCACCTTGACCGGGTCCCCGACGCCGTTGCCCGGCTCGGGTGCGTAGACGCCGACGCCCGCCCGCTCGGCGACGACGGTGAGCTGGTTGACGGCGTTGGGGCGCTGGAGGTCGCAGGCGACCAGGAGCGGGGTGTGCCCCTGGTCCCTGAGCCAGCGGCCCAGCTTGCCCGCCAGGGTGGTCTTGCCCGCGCCCTGGAGACCGGCGAGCATGATCACCGTCGGGGGGTTCTTGGCGAACCGCAGGCGGCGGGTCTCGCCACCGAGGATGCCGATCAGCTCCTCGTTGACGATCTTGATGACCTGCTGTGCGGGGTTCAGCGCCTTGGAGACCTCCGCGCCGAGGGCGCGCTCCTTGACCTGCTTGATGAAGGCCCGCACCACGGGCAGGGCGACGTCCGCCTCCAGCAGGGCGATGCGGATCTCGCGCGCCGTGGCGTCGATGTCCGCCTCGCTCAGGCGGCCCTTGCCCCTGAGGTTCTTGAACGTCGCTGTGAGGCGATCGGAGAGAGTGTCGAACACGTCGGTCGCGGATCCTTCGCGTTGGCGGTGACGGCGGTCGACCTCCAAGGGTATCGGGCCGCCGCAGGTGAGGTCAGCCGCCCAGGGCCCGTTCCAGCCCGGCGGCGAGCGCGGCGGCCTCCCCGGGGGGCAGCGGGGCGCCGGTGGGGCCGGTGACGTAGAAGGCGTCCACCGCGTCGGCGCCGAGCGTGCCGACGTGGGCGCTGCGCACGGTGACGCCCGCGTCCTCCAGCGCCCGCCCGATGCGGTACAGCAGTCCGGGGGCGTCCTGGGCCCGCACCTCGACGACCGTCGCCGCGCTCGATCCGGCCGGTGCGACCGTCACCCGCGGCGGAGGCGCCCCGGCGCCGCGGCGGCGGGTGACGCGCCGGGCGGCCTCGCGCTCGGCGAGCCGGGCCGAAACGTCCAGGGAGCCCTCCAGGGCGCGCACCAGGTCGGCGCGGAGGCGGGCGGCCTGCGGCAGCGAGCCGTACTCGGCGGCGACCCGCCAGTTCAACAGCAGGACGGGCGGCTCCCCGGGAGGACCGGCGGTGCGCAGGTCGGCCGCGCGGACGGTCAGCCGGTGCAGCGCCAGGACGCCGGCCGCGGCGGGCAGGACGCCCGGCCGGTCGGGCAGCGCGATGAGCAGTTCGACACCCACCGGTTCGGGACCGGCCGGGGCGGCGCCGGGCTCCTGGCCGGGTCCGGCGCAGGAGGCGGCGGGGGCCTCGGTCCGGGTGCGCAGGGCCAGCACCGGCCCTCCGGTGCGCCGCGCCTCGGCCGCGAGCCGTCCGGCCCCGGGGGCGGGCCGGACGGGGGCGGGACGGACGGGGTCCGTGCCTCCGCCCGCCAGGGCCGCGCCGACCCGCCGCACCAGGTCGGCCACGAGCCCGGCGCGCCACGCCGACCAGGCGGCGGGGCCGGTGGCCAGGGCGTCGGCCTCGGTCAGCGCGTGCAGCAGTTCCAGCGTCCCGGCGTCGCCGACGGCGTCGGCCACCGCGCGGACGGTGGCCGGATCGTCCAGGTCGCGCCGCGTGGCGGTCTCCACCAGCAGCAGGTGGTGGCGGACCAGGGCGGCCAGGGTGGCGGTGTCGGCGGCGTCGAAGCCCATCCGGGCGGCCGTGTCACGGGCGATGGTCTCGCCCGTGACACTGTGGTCGCCCGGCCATCCCTTGCCGATGTCGTGGAGCAGCGCGGCGACCAGCAGCAGGTCGGGGCGGCCGACACGGCGGACGTGGGACCGGGCCCGTACGGCGGTCTCGATCAGGTGGCGGTCCACGGTCCACCGGTGCACGGCGTTGCGCTGCGGGCGGCAGCGCACCCGCTCCCAGTCGGGCAGCAGGGCGTCGATCAGCCCCTCGGCCTCCAGCGCCTCCCACACCCCGACGGCGGCCTCCCCCGCGCCGAGCAGGGTGACGAACTGCTCGCGGGCCTCGGCGGGCCAGGGCACGGGCAGCGGCGGCGCGGCGGCGGCCAGCCGGCGCACGGCGGCCCGTGCGAGCGGCAGGCCGGCCTGGGCGGCCGCTGCGGCGGCGCGCAGCGGCAGGACGGGATCGCGCTCGGGGCGGGCGGTGCGGGCCAGCACCGCCTCGCCCTCCTGCTCGACGACGTCCCCGGCCAGCGGGACGCGCGGCCCGGGGCGCCGGGCGCGCGAGCCCAGCACCCGGCCGACCTCGCGCCAGGTGACGTCGGCGGCGTACGCGATCACGCGCGCCGCCTCGTACGCCCGGCGCAGCAGGGCGTCCGCGTCCGGCAGCGCGAGGGCCTCGGCGACCTGGTCCTGGTCCTGCAGGGCGAGCCGGTCGCCGGCGCGTCCGGTGGTCAGGTGGAGGGCGTCGCGGATGTCGAGCAGGGTGCGGCGGGCCTCCTCCAGCCCCTCGCGGGGGGCGTCGGCGAGCCAGGAGGCGGCGACGGCGCGCAGGACGCCGGCGTCCCGCAGCCCGCCGCGGGCCTCCTTGAGGTCGGGTTCGAGGAGGAAGCGCAGTTCGCCGTGGCGGCGGGCCCGCTCCTCCACCGTCTCGCGCAGTTCGGCCAGGCGCCGGGGCGCGTCGGCCCGCCACTGGGCGAGCAGGGCGGAGCGCAGGTCCGCGGTGAGCGCCGGATCGCCGGCGATGTGCCGGGCGTCCAGCAGTCCGAGCTGCACCCTGAGGTCGGCGGCCGCGGCCTGCCCTGCCTCGTCGGGGGTGCGCACCGAGTGGTCCAGGGCGATGCCGAGGTCCCACACGGGGTACCAGATCCGGTCCGCGGCGGCGGCGACCTCCTCGGGCGTGCGCCCGGTGTGGAGGAGGAGCAGGTCGAGGTCGCTGCGCGGGGAGAGCTCCCCGCGGCCGTAGCCGCCGACGGCGACCAGCGCGATCCCCTCGCCCGCCTCGCCGAGCAGTCCGGCGAGCCAGGCGTCGGTCAGTCCGGCCAGGGCGGCGCGGCGCCGCGGCCCGGACGGCGCCTCCCCGGTGAGGAGGCGCAGCCGGGCCGCGGCGTAGCCGCCGGGTTCCTCCCCGGACCCGCCGGCGGGTCCGGGGAGGAGCGCCGCGGTCATGCGGTCGTCCGCTTCCGCCGCCGGCTCACAGGGCGTCCGGGCCGCGCTCGCCGGTCCGGACCCGTACGGCGGTCTCGACGGGGACGCTCCAGACCTTGCCGTCGCCGATCTTCCCGGTGCGGGCGGCCTTGACGATCACGTCGATGAGCTGCTCGGCGTCCTCGTCCTCGGCCAGGACCTCGACGCGGACCTTGGGCACCAGGTCGACGGTGTACTCCGCGCCGCGGTACACCTCGGTGTGGCCGCGCTGCCGCCCGTATCCGCTGGCCTCGGTGACGGTGAGGCCCTGGACGCCGAACGCCCGGAGCGCCTCCTTCACCTCGTCGACCCGGTGCGGCTTGATGACTGCGGTGATGAGCTTCACGCGTCCACCTTCTTGTCCACCTTCTCGCCGGACTTCTCGCCGGACTTCTCGCCGGACTTCTCGTCGGATTGCATGCCGGACTTCTTCCCGGACGGCACGGTCGCGCCGTCGCCGCCGGACGCCCCGGCCGTGCCGCGGGACGCGGGCGAGCCGCCCACCGCGCTGAAGTCGTACGCGGTCTCGGCGTGGTACGCCTGGTCCAGGCCGGCGGTCTCCTCGTCCTCCCCGGCGCGGAAGCCGATGGTGACGTCGATCAGCTTGGCCAGCACCCAGGAGACCGCGAAGGAGAAGGCCATGACGGAGAGGGCGCCGACGGCCTGCTTGCCGAACTGCCCGACGCCGCCCACGCCGTCCACGGCCAGGAAGCCGACCAGCAGGGTGCCGACCACGCCGCCGACGAGGTGGACGCCGACGACGTCCAGGGAGTCGTCGTAGCCGAGCCTGTACTTCAGGCCGACGGCCCAGGAGCAGACCACGCCGGCGACCAGGCCGATGACGATCGCGCCGACGGCGCCCACGTGCGCGCCGGCCGGGGTGATGGCGACCAGGCCGGCGATGGCGCCGGAGGCCGCGCCCAGGGTGGTGAAGGCCCCGTGGCGGACGCGCTCGTAGGCCAGCCAGCCCAGGACGGCCGCGGCGGTGGCGATCTGCGTGTTCAGGGCCATGGTGGCGGCGGTGCCGTCGGCGGCCAGCGCGGAGCCGGCGTTGAAGCCGAACCAGCCGAACCACAGCAGGGCCGCGCCCAGGACCACCATGGGCAGGTTGTGCGGACGCATCGGCTCCTTCCGGAAGCCGATCCGCCTGCCGACCACCAGGGCCGCGGCGAGCGCGCCGACTCCGGCGTTGATGTGGACGGCGGTGCCGCCGGCGAAGTCGATGACCTCCATCTCGAACAGCCAGCCGCCCTCGGCCCAGACCCAGTGGGCGACGGGGAAGTACACGATCGTGGCCCACAGGGTGATGAACACCGCCCAGGCGCCGAACTTCACCCGGTCCGCCAGCGCACCGCTCATCAGGGCGGGCGTCAGGACCGCGAACATCATCTGGAAGAGGACGAAGGCGAGGACCGGGATGCCCTCGTCGCCTCCGGTGAGCGCCTCGGGGCCGATGCCGTCCAGACCGGCGAACTCCAGGCTGCCGATCAGTCCTCCGGTGTCGGTGCCGAAGGCGAGCGAGTAGCCGTAGAGCACCCAGAGGACGCTCACGACGCCCAGGGAGACGAAGGACATCATGAGCATGTTCAGGGTGCTCTTGGCCCGGACCATGCCGCCGTAGAACAGGGCCAGGCCGGGCGTCATCAGCATGACCAGCGCCGCGCTGATCAGTACGAAAGCGGTATCCGCGCCGTTCAATGTGGGCGTCTCCTCGCGTCGCGACCCGTGGGGGCGGATCTGGGGATCGGGATGAGCCACAGGTTTTCCGAGCCCCGTTTCGCCCGGTGCCGCGCGGTGTTTCACGGCCGTGACGAAGGCGCGTGCCGTGTTACGCCGGAATGAACGTGCGCTTCCCCCGGAACAAGGGCGGGGTCAGCCCGCGAGGGCCGCCCCGGCCTCCGGCAGTTCGCCGGCGAGCCGCTCGCTCAGGGCGACGACCTCGGCGACGCCCCCGAACTCGCGGGCCGCGGTGGCCACGGTCTTGCGGATGCGCGTGTTGACCCGTTCGGAACGGAGGCGCTTGGCCACGTCGAGGGCCCGCCCGGCCAGGACGGCGCACTGCTCGGGCTCCCGCTGCAGCAGGTGGACGGTGGCCATCCCCGCGAGGTTGAGCGCGTAGGAGCGCTGGTGGCCGCTGCCGTCCTCGCCGCACTCGCGGGCGAACAGCTCCACGGCCTTCTCCATCGCCGGCCGCGCGAGCGAGGTGTAGGCGGGACTGCGGCCCGCCACATAGGCGAGGTCGCGGTAGGAGTGGGCGTTCTCGGCGTTCAGCTCGGCCTCGGAGAAGAATCCGATCCAGTCGGGGTCGGCGTCGCCGGGGGTGATCTCGGCGAAGGCCTCCTCGGCCATCCGCACCGCCCGGTGGCACTTGTCGGGCCGGCCCATGTTGGCGTACGCGCGCGCCTCCACCGCATACAGCATGGCCTGCGTGCGGGGGGTGGCTCCTTCCCTGCTGCCGTACTGCGCGAGGTGGATCAGCTCCAGCGCGTCCTCGGGACGGCCCAGGTGGATCATCTGGCGGCTCATGTCGGACAGCACGTACGCGCCCAGGGGGCGGTCCCCGGCCTCCTTGGCGGCGTGCAGCGCGAGGACGAAGTACTTCTGCGCGGTGGGCTGGAGTCCGATGTCGTAGCTCATCCACCCGGCCAGTTCCGACAGTTCGGCGGTGACCCGGAACAGCCTCTGCCGCACCGGCTCGGGGTGGGAGTCCTGGAGCAGGTCGGTGATCTCGTGGAGCTGCCCGACGACGGCCTTGCGGCGCAGCCCGCCGCCGCACTGGGCGTCCCACTTGCGGAACATCACCACCGTCTGCTCCAGCAGGTCCAGCTCGGGGCCGGACAGTCCGCTCCCCTGCCGCGGGCCGCGGGCCGGCCGCTCGGGGACGGAGGGGCCCGCGGGCGTGGGCACCAGCCAGCGCTGCATCGGTTCGATCAGGGCGGGTCCGGCGGCCATCGTCAGGGAGGTGCCGAGGAAGCCCCGGCGGGCCAGCATCAGGTCGCTGCGCGAGAACTCGCCGATCATCGCCGCGGTCTGCGGCCCGGTCCAGGGCAGGTCGACCCCGCCGGCGGAGGCCGTCGGCCGGGCGGTGCGCAGCCCCAGGTCCTCCACGGCGACCACGCAGCCGAAGCGCTCGGAGAACAGCTCGGAGAGGATGCGGGGGATCGGCTCGCGCGGCTGCTCCCCGTCGAGCCAGCGGCGCACCCGGGAGGTGTCGGTGCTGACGTGGTGGGCGCCCATCTGCCGTGCGCGGCGGTTCACCTGCCGGGCCAGTTCGCCCTTGGACCAGCCGCTGCGCACGAACCACGAGGCGAGCTGCCCGTTCGGGCGCTTACCAGCGGTACCGGTGCCGCCGCTGTTCCCGTTGCCGCCCACTGGAACGCCCCCATCCCGGTCCGTGCGCGTCGCCCGTACCCCGGGCCGCACGCCCTGACGGCATGCCTCCGGGACGGGCGCACGCCGGACGTCTTCCGTGTGCTCTCCGCCACTGTGTGAACCGAAAGTAATCCTACGATCACTGACGCGGCGAGTGAAATTGCAAAACCGCCACCATTCGCCACCCCCTCACACGACCTCAAGTGGCCCTTCACACGGTTCACTTGGCACGAACAGCCATGACCGGTTGCAGCGACGCACGCCAGAGGCGCGCGCCACCCATCGCGCTCCCCCGGCAGAGATCGTCACCGACAGCCACGGCGGTGGACCGGTTCGTAACCAACAGCGCACGGAACCCGTTGGAGGGGGCATGGGCTTCACGATCGGCAGCATCCGCGAGATCCGGGACCTGCGGTCCGGCGCCCGGCGCCGCGACCGCGCGTCGGTGTGCACGGCCGTGGCCGAGTACACGGGTCTGTGGGGCTGGGACGTCGTCCCCGGCGCCCGTGCGACACGCGGGGGCGGCCGTACGGAGTGCTCCTGCGGGGTCCCCGACTGCCCCTCCCCCGGCGCCCACCCCCTCGATCCGGCGCTCACGGTGCCCGCCGGCGCGACGCTGGACGAGGCGACCGGGGCGTGGGAGCGGGTGCCCGGAGCGGCGGTGCTGCTGCCGGTGGGCCGCACCTTCGACGTCATCGAGGTGTCCGCGGCGGCCGGGCGGCGCGCGCTGGCCCGTCTGGAGCGGATGGGGCTGCCGCTCGGGCCGGTCGCCGTCACCCCGCACGGCCGGGCCTGGTTCCTCGTCGCCCCCGGTGCCGCGGCCGAGCTCCCCCGGCTGCTGTACCGGATGGGCTGGGACGACACCGTGCTGGACCTGCGCGGGCTCGGCCCGGGTGACCACATCACGGCCCCGCCCTCCGACCTCGGCGGTCTCGGCCCCGTCCGGTGGCTGCGCCCGCCCACCCTGGAGGCGGCGGGCCGCCCTCCGCAGGCCCGGCTCCTGCTGGGCGCCCTGGCATACGTCTGCCACCGCGAACTGCCGCACGGCTGAGAGTCCGGGCGCCCCCGCCGGGTCCCCCTCCGGCGCCCGCCGCGCCCGTGCCGTCCGCGGCGGACGCCCGTCGTCTCCTTCCCGTTCCCGCCGCGTCCGGGATGCCGGTCCGGGACGTCAGTCGCCGATCAGGGCGTCCACGAACGCCTCCGGCTCGAACGGAGCCAGGTCGTCCGCTCCCTCGCCCAGGCCCACCAGCTTGACCGGTACCTTCAGCTCGCGCTGGACGGCGACGACGATGCCGCCCTTGGCCGTGCCGTCGAGCTTGGTGAGCACGATGCCGGTGATGTCCACGACCTCGGCGAAGACACGGGCCTGGATCAGTCCGTTCTGGCCGGTGGTGGCGTCCAGGACCAGCAGGACCTCGTCCACCGGGCCGTGCTTCTCCACGACCCGCTTGACCTTGCCCAGCTCGTCCATCAGGCCGGTCTTGGTGTGGAGCCGTCCCGCGGTGTCGATCAGGACGACGTCCGCGCTCTCGGTGATGCCCTCCTTGACCGCGTCGAAGGCGACCGACGCCGGATCGCCGCCCTCCGGACCGCGGACGGTCCGGGCGCCCACGCGCTCGCCCCAGGTCTGGAGCTGGTCGGCGGCGGCGGCGCGGAAGGTGTCGGCGGCGCCGAGCACGACCGACTTGCCGTCGGCGACCAGGACGCGGGCGAGCTTGCCGGTGGTGGTGGTCTTCCCGGTGCCGTTGACGCCGACGACCAGCACCACGCCCGGCCGGACCACGCCCTCGGACGACACGCCGCCCTCGGTGTGGACGGTGCGGTCCAGGTCGGTGCCCACCAGGTTCAGCAGCTCCTCGCGCAGCAGCGCGCGCAGCTCCTCGGGGGTGCGGGTGCCCAGCACCCGCACCCGCTCGCGGAGCCGCTCGACCAGTTCCTGGGTGGGGGCGACGCCGACGTCGGCGGTGAGGAGGGTGTCCTCGATCTCCTCCCAGGTGTCCTCGTCGAGGCGGTCCCGGGAGAGCAGTGTCAGCAGGCCGCGGCCCAGGGTGTTCTGGGAGCGCGACAGGCGCTCGCGCAGCCGCACCAGCCGGCCGGCCGCGGGGGCCGGGACCTCGATCTCGGGTGCCGCCGGCGCCTCGGGCACGTCGGGCGCCTCGGCGACGGCCGCGTCCGTGGCGCCCGACGGCGGCAGGTCGACCTCTTCGATGGTGCGCCGCTGTTCGTCACGGGGGGTTTCGGCCTCCTCACCGACCTGCGGCTCGGTCGGGGGCGGCGCGGTGATGGTCGGGGGCGCGGAGCGGTCGAGCGGCGGCGCCTTCCTCCGGCGGGTGGTGGTGACCACGAGCCCGCTGATGGCGGCGACGGCGACCACGGCGATGACTACGGCAAGGATGACGATGTCCATAACGCCACCCAGTATCGGCCACGACCGGCCGCGGCACGGGTCCCTCCCGTCCCCCGGCGGCGTCGCGCGCCGCCCCGGCGCGCCGGAGCCCGGGGCGGCGGCGCGGCGGGGATCACCCCATGTCCTCCAGCGCCCTGCCCCGGGTCTCCGGCACCCACTTGAGGACGAACGGGATCGAGAGCGCGGCGAAGACCGTGTAGATGACGTACGCGCCCGACAGGTTCCACTCCGACAGGCTCGGGAAGGTGACGGTGATCAGCCAGTTCGCCACCCACTGGGCTCCGGCCGCGATGCCGAGGGCCGCGGCGCGGACGCGGTTGGGGAACATCTCGCCGAGCATCACCCAGACCACCACGCCCCAGGAGAGGGCGAAGAAGAGGACGAAGGAGTGCGCGGCGACCAGGGCGACGGTGCCCTGGGTGTCGGGCAGGGCGATGTTCTCGCCGGTGCCGCTCTTGTGGGAGAACGCCCAGGCGGCGGCGCCGAGCGAGAGCGCCATGCCCGCGGAGCCGATGAGGGCCAGCGGCTTGCGGCCGATCCGGTCCACCAGCAGCATCGCGATCACGGTGCCGACGATGTTGATGATCGAGGTGGTGAAGGAGTAGAAGAACGAGCTGTTGGGGTCGATGCCGACCGACTGCCACAGCGAGGCGCTGTAGTAGAAGATCACGTTGATCCCGACCAGCTGCTGGAACAGCGACAGGCCGATGCCCACCCAGACGATCGGCAGCAGGCCGAAGCGTCCGCCCAGCAGGTCGCGCAGGCTCGGCTTGCGCTCGCCGCGCATGCGTTCCTCGATCTCGGTGATCCTGGCGTCCAGATCGGTGCCCCGGGGTTCGACGCCGGCGAGGACGGCCCTGGCCTCGTCCCTGCGGCCCTGGGCCACGAGGTGGCGCGGCGACTCGGGTATGCGCAGGGTCAGCAGGCCGTAGAGGACGGCCGGAACGGCCGCGACCCCGAGCATGAGCTGCCAGGCCTCGATGCCCAGCAGCTCCCCGCGCTGCTCGCCGTCGGCGAGGTTCAGCAGACCCCAGTTGACGAGCTGGGAGACGGCGATGCCCAGCACGATCGCGGCCTGCTGGAAGGAGGCGAGCCGGCCGCGGTACTCGGCCGGGGCGACCTCGGCGATGTAGGCGGGGGCGATCACCGAGGCCATGCCGATGGCGACACCGCCCAGGACGCGCCAGAAGGCGAGGTCCCACAGGGCGAAGGGCAGCATGGAGCCGATGCTGCTGGCGGTGAAGAGCACGGCGGCGATCTGCATCACCCGGATGCGGCCGAGCCGGTCGGCGAGCCGTCCGGCGGTGGCGGCGCCGACCGCCGCTCCGATCAGGGCGGCCGCGATGACCTGGGCGAGAGCGCCCGAGCCGACGGCGAATCTGCCGCGTATGCCCTCGACTGCTCCGTTGATCACTGAGCTGTCGTAGCCGAAGAGGAAGCCTCCCATGGCCGCGGCGGCGGCGATGAAGACGACGTGCCTGAGGTGCTGGTGCCGTACGGCCGGGGCGTCCGGCGCTTCCGGCCTCACCTGCGCGGTGCTGGTCACGGTGTAGTACTCCTGCGGTGCCCGGCGACGGTGCCGGGTGGGGTGTCAAATGGTTGCCGCCTTCTACCCGGCGTACACGAGGGCATGCCGTGCTTTGAAGGAAGGAGCGTCCACCCCGAGACTATTCCTTCAAAGTTTGAAGTCAATAGGCGAGTAAGTCTCAGACAAGGAGTAATTGATCACCTCCCTTGTTCAAGAAGTGAAGATTTTGCGAGCAGGGCCGCCGTCTGAAGCCCTCAGCGCAGACGCTGGCCGACGACCTTCGAAACCCCGTCGCCCTGCATCGAGACGCCGTACAGCGCGTCGGCGACCTCCATGGTCCGCTTCTGGTGGGTGATCACGATGAGCTGGGAGTTCTCCCTCAGCTCCCTCATGATCCCGATCAGCCGCTGGAGGTTGGTGTCGTCCAGCGCCGCCTCGACCTCGTCCATGACGTAGAACGGACTGGGGCGCGCCTTGAAGATCGACACCAGCAGCGCCACGGCCGTCAGCGAGCGCTCCCCGCCCGACAGCAGCGACAGCCGCTTGACCTTCTTTCCCGGCGGCCGGGCCTCGACCTCCACCCCCGTGGTGAGCATGTCGTCCGGGTCGGTGAGGACCAGCCGCCCCTCCCCTCCGGGGAAGAGCCGCGAGAAGACGCCCTCGAACTCGCGCGCCGTGTCGTGGTACGCCTCCGTGAAGACCTCCTCGACCCGCCGGTCCACCTCCTTGACGACCTGGAGGAGATCGGCCCGGGTCTTCTTCAGGTCCTCCAGCTGCTCGCTGAGGAACCGGTGCCGCTCCTCCAGCGCCGCGAACTCCTCCAGGGCCAGCGGATTGACCTTGCCGAGCTGCTGGTAGGCCCGCTCGGCCGCCCGCAGCCGCTTCTCCTGCTCGGCGCGGACGAACGGGACCGGCCTGTTGCGCGGGTGGTCGGGGTCGTCCGGCAGCGCCTCGCCCTCGGCGGGCGGGGACGGCGGCACGGGCTGGTCGGGGCCGTACTCGCGGATCAGCACCTCCGGCTCCACGCCCAGCTCCTCCAGGGATCTGGTCTCCAGCTGCTCGATCCGCAGCCGCTTCTCGGCTCCCAGCACCTCGCCCCGGTGCACGGAGTCGGTGAGCTTGTCCAGCTCCTCCTTAAGCTCCCGGCCCCGTGTGCGCTCCACGGCCAGCTCCCGCTCGCGCTCGGCCCTCGTCCGCTCGGCGGCCTCCCGTTCCTCCCCGGCCCGGTCCAGGGACACCTCCACATGCGCCAGGAGCTGCCGGGCCCCGGAGACGACGGCCGAGGCCACCTCGGCCTCGTGCCGCAGCCGGGCCCGCCGGCGGGCGGCCCGCTCCCGCGCCTCCCGCTCCGCGCGCGCCGCCCGGTCCAGGGCGTCCGCCCGGCCCGCGAGCCCCCTGACGCGCTCCTCGTGGGTGCGGACCTGGAGACGGGCCTCCATCTCCGTCTGCCGTGCGGCGGCCTCGTCGGCCGCGAGCCGGTCCCGTACGGAGGTGTCCGGCTCCTCCTCGCCCGGCTGCTCCTCGGCCGCCGCCAGCCGCTCCGCCAGCGCCTCGGCCTCCTCCCGCGCCCGCGCCAGCGCCTCCTGGGCCCGGGCGACGGCCGCCTCGGCGCGCTCGGCCTCTCCGGCCGCGGCCCGCGCCTGCCCGCCCAGCCGTCCGAGCCGTCCGGCGACCTGCGACTTCTCCCGTTCGGCGGCGCTGCGCCGCGCTCCCAGTTCCTCGACCGCGGCGGCGCACTCCCTCCGCCGTTCGTCGGCCCGCTCGCGCTCCGCGGCCAGCTCCTCGCACCTGGCCTCCAGTTCCGCCAGTTCGGCGTCGGCCTCGTCCACCGAGGCCTGCACCTCCAGCAGGGACGGTGCTCCCGCGGATCCGCCCTGCGCGAAGTGGGCGCCGAGCAGGTCGCCGTCGGCGGTGACGGCGACCAGGTCCGGATGCGCCGTCACCACGTCCACCGCGTCCTGGAGGGTGCCGACCACCACCGTTCCGCGCAGCAGCCGCCGCAGGGCGGGCAGCAGGGCGTCCGGGCCCGACACCAGGTCCGCCGCCCGTCTCGCCCCGGGCACCTCCGGCGTCCCCGGGGAGCCGCCGTCCTCCCGCGGCGGGGCGCCCAGGAGCAGTGCCGCGCGGCCCGCGTCGTGCTTCCGCAGCAGGCGCAGGGCGTCGGCCGCGGTGGCGGGGCCGTCCACGGCGACGGCGTCCGCGGCCGCTCCCAGGGCCGCGGCCACGGGGACCTCGAAGCCGGGGGCGACGGTGAGGAGTTCGGCAGCCGGCCCGAGCAGTCCGGTGAGCCGGTCCCCGGCGCCGAGCAGGACACCGGTGCCGTCCTTGCGGCGCAGTCCCAGGGCCAGGGCGTCCCGGCGGGCGGAGACCGCCGCGCGTTCGCGCTCGGCCGCGGCCAGCGCCTCCCGCGCCACGCTCAGCGCCGCCTCGGCCCCGGCCAGTTCCCGTTTGGCCGCCTCGTGCTCCTCGGCCAGTTCGGCGTCGTCCGCGTCGAGGCCCTCCACCTCGGCGCGCAGCGCCTCGTACTCCTCCTGGGCGGCCGCGGCACGCTCGCGCGCCTCGTCCCGCGCCGTGATCAGACGGTCGATCTCGGCCTGGGCGGAGGCCGCCCGGCCGCGGGCGGCGGTGACCTGTCCGTGCAGCCGGGCGAGTCCCTCACGGCGGTCGGCGATCGCGCGGGCGGCGTCCCTGAGCCTGCGCTCCTCCTCGGCCAGCCGCCGTTCCAGTCCGGCGCGGTGCTCGACGGTGTCCTCCAGCCTCCGGTTCGCCGCCTCCAGCGCGGCGGCGAGTTCCGCCTCCTGCTCGCGGATCCGGACGGCCTCGCGCTCCATGTCCTCGGGGTCGCGTCCCCGGCGCTCCTCGACGGGCTCGGCCGCGGCGCTCCTGACGCGGGCCTCGGCCAGGCTCACGGTGCCGCGCACCCGCTCGGCGAGCTGCGACAGCTCGTACCAGGTCTGCTGCGCGCCCTCCAGCCTCGGCGCGAGGTCCTTCAGCCGCTGCTCCAGCTCGGCCTCGCGGCGCAGAGCCTCCCTCAGGTCGCCCTCCACCGCCTCCTTGCGCTCCCTGAGCGCGGCCTCGTCGGCGAGTTCGGCGTCCAGCGCCGCGCGCAGGGCGACCAGGTCGTCGGCGAGCAGCCGCAGCCTGGCGTCGCGCAGGTCGGCCTGGATCACCGCCGCCCTGCGGGCGACGGCCGCCTGCCGTCCCAACGGCTTGAGACGGCGGCGCAGTTCGTCGGTGAGGTCCTGGACCCGGGCGAGGTTGGCCTGCATCGCGTCCAGCTTCCGCAGCGCCTTCTCCTTGCGCTTGCGGTGCTTGAGGACGCCGGCCGCCTCCTCGATGAAGGCACGGCGGCCGGCGGGGTCGGCGTGCAGGACGGAGTCGAGCTGGCCCTGTCCGACGATGACGTGCATCTCGCGGCCGATACCGGAGTCGGAGAGCAGCTCCTGGACGTCCAGCAGCCGGCAGGTGTCGCCGTTGATCCGGTACTCGCTGCCGCCGTTGCGGAACATGGTCCGCGTGATGGTGACCTCGGAGTACTCGATGGGCAGCGCGCCGTCGGAGTTGTCGATGGTGAGGGAGACCTCGGCCCGGCCGAGCGGGGGACGCCCGGAGGGGCCGGCGGTCCCGGCGAAGATGACGTCCTCCATCTTGCCGCCGCGCAGCGACTTGGCCCCCTGCTCGCCCATCACCCACGACAGCGCGTCCACCACGTTGGACTTGCCGGAGCCGTTGGGACCCACCACGCAGGTGATGCCGGGTTCGAACCGCAGTGTCGTGGCCGAGGCGAAGGACTTGAACCCGCGCAGGGTCAGGCTCTTGAGGTGCACGTTTCCGGACTTTACTCCCCGATGCCGACTTCACGACCGAGGCGAGTTTCGCGGCTGACCGGGTGGGGCACATCACACGGTAAGCGCCACATCCGCAACCCGAGACGACGAAGGGACGCCGAAGCGTCCCTTGCACTTTTCTCCAGCGGACTGGCGCTGCGGTTTCCTTACCGGCAGGCCGGTCAGGTCAGCGCAGGCTCCGCCTTGGATACGTCCATGCTGTCCAGCAGCGAGTCGCCGTGCCGTGCCGCGGCGGCCGACAGCGCGTCGTTCTCGGCCTGGATCCGCAGGAGCTCGGATTCCAGATCCTGGACACGCTGCTGCAGCCGTCGCATCTCGGCGAGGACTCGGGGGTCGGGACCGCCGACGTAACCGAGAAGCGCCTTTGCCATGATGGATGGTCCTCCACACTGAATGACCGACCGATACGGTGGTGGGTCGTGAGGGATTCGCACCCGCGTTCCCTGTTGTGCCTTCATTCCCAAGGCGAACAGTCGCGGTGCGCGGGGCTTCCAGCGTCTCACCAAATGGTTTGACGGTCAACACGATCACACCGCACGCCCCGGCGGCCTTGGCTCGACGGCACTCGTACTGCCGGAGCGCTCGCAGGGGTCCTGGAGGTCATCTGGCGGCAGCCTTGCACGTCACGGCGCGAAAGGCAACCAGTTCGGATCATCGAACGGCGAAACCCCCGTACCCTCCGCGTGGGGTGCCCCACATCTCGGTCACACCGTCCACCCGGCCCGGGGTGTCACCCGTACGGAGCCACTCCAGCAGCCGCTCGCAGCGCTCCCGCGTCCCCTCGGCGACCACCTGGACGCGGCCGTCGTCGAGATTGAGCGCGAAGCCCTCCAGTCCGCCGATCCGCAGCGCGTTGGCCCGGGTGTACCAGCGGAAGCCGACGCCCTGCACCCGTCCGCGCACCCAGGCCGTCATCCGCACGGTCTCCCCGGCCGCTCCGCCCCCCGTCTCACCCGTGTCCCCTGTGCTCGTGTCCATGGGTCGCACGGTATCCGGACGCGGGCGCCTCCGCCGCGGCCCCCCACCTCCTTCCTTGCTCGCATTTCCTCCGACGGCGCTTCCGCTCCGCCCGGATGCCGTACAGTCACGCGGCAACGAGGCTCACTCTTTCGAGTGAATCAGTGACGCCGATCACGTGAGGACTTCAGCAGATGGGACGCCACAGCCGCGCCAAACCAGCTCCCGCACCGGCACGCGACTCGACGGCCGGACGCCACCGCGGCCCGCAGCGCAGGCGGAGCGCGGTCCCCGTCCGCACCGGGCTCCTGGGCGCGTCGGCCGCGATGGCGATGGGAGCCGTGGCGGTGGCCTCGGGACTGATCCCCGGACCGAACGGCACCTACACCATCGGCGGCCCCGCCGATTCCTCCGGCATACGAGTGGACGCGACACCGGACCTGCAGACCCAGGGCGCCGCGACGCCTCCCGCCGATCACGGCGGCTCCACGGCCGACCGCGGTGGTGAAGACCGCGCCTCTTCTCCCGGCTCCGACCCCTCACGCGGTTCCGCCTCCCCGAAGAAGGAAAAACCGGAGAAGTCCGAGCGGCCGAGCCCCTCGCACAGCACACCCCCGGCGGACGGAGCCGGCGCCTCCGAGAAGCCCTCGGAGCCGGCGCCCCGGAAGACCCCCTCCCAGAAGCCCACCGCTCCGAGCGCCCCTCCGTCCGACGCCGAGACGGCCGCCGAGGCCGAGGTGCTGAGACTGGTCAACCTGGAGCGGGCCGAGGCCGGGTGCCGCCCGCTCACCGCCGATCCCGCCCTGGCCGAACTCGCCGGGCAGTACAGCGAGGCCATGGCCGAGCAGGGCTTCTTCTCCCACACCAGCCCCGACGGCGACACCCCCTGGGACCGCGCCGAGGCGGCCGGCATCGACAACCTCGGCGGCGAGAACATAGCCCGCGGCCAGGCCGACGCCGAGGCGGTGATGGCCGCCTGGATGGACAGCCCCGGCCACCGCGCCAACATCCTCAACTGCGACTACCGGACCCTGGGCGTGGGAGCGCACTTCGCCGAGGGCGGCCCGTGGTGGACGCAGAACTTCGGCTTCTGAGCGGACGATCGCCAAGGCCCCTCCCGGACCCCGGCCACGGAAGCGGCGCGCACGGCGCCCGTCCGCGCCCGGGCCGGCCGGGTCACGGCCTGGGACGGACCGGGCGGGGCGGACGCTGGCAGCGGGGACAGAAGTAGCTGGAGCGGTTCATCCAGGGGCGGCGGCGCATCGGGGTGGCGCAGCGGCGGCACGGCAGACCCTCGCGGCCGTAGGCGTCCAGGGACCGGTCGAAGTAGCCCGACTCCCCGTTGACGTTGACGTAGAGGCTGTCGAAGCTGGTCCCGCCGGCGGCGAGGGCGGCGTTCATCACGTCCCGGATGTGGCCGAGCAGTTCGGCGATGCGCGGACGGGTCAGAGTGGCGGTGGGACGGTCGTAGTGGAGGCGGGAGCGCCACAGCGCCTCGTCGGCGTAGATGTTGCCGACCCCGCTGATGAGCGACTGGTCGAGCAGGGCGCGCTTGACGGTGCTGCTGCGGCGGCGCAGGGCGGCGTGGAAGGCCGCCTCGTCGAAGGCCGGGTCCAGCGGGTCGCGGGCGATGTGGGCTATGGCGTCGGGCAGGCCCTCGGGGGTCAGTTCGTGGAGCGACAGCCCGCCGAAGGTCCGCTGGTCGACGAAGCGCAGTTCGGTGCCGGCCCCGTCGGCGAAGCGGACGCGGACGCGGAGGTGCTTCTCGTCGGGGGCGTCGTGCGGCTGCACGAGCAGTTGTCCGCTCATGCCCAGGTGGGCCAGGACGCAGTGGCCGGCGCCGGTGCCGGCCAGCGGCAGCCACAGGTACTTCCCGCGGCGCAGCGGGGCGCCGATCCGCGCCCCGCGCAGCCGGGCGGCGAAGTCCGCCGCCCCCGCGAGGTGGCGGCGGACCGCGCGCGGGTGCAGTACCTCCACCTCGGCGACCGTACGGCCGCCGACCCAGCGCTCCAGTCCGCGCCGGACGACCTCCACCTCGGGCAGCTCGGGCAACGACGACTCCTTGCTCACTGGGCTCACCGGCACGTCGGGACGCCGGTGGGCACAACGCCCACCCGCCCGGCTTCCGGGCGGGTGGGCGACGGTTGTGCGGACGCGGGCGGTGTGCCGGTCAGGACACCTTCTGGGTGGTCTGATCGTTCCGGTCGGCCCCCTCGTCGGTGCCGGAGGCTGCCCGGATCGCTCGCCAGGCGGCCTCCGCCGCCTGCTGTTCCGCTTCCTTCTTGCTGCGGCCGGTGCCGGTGCCGTACGCGACACCACCGACGCGGGCGGCAGCCGTGAAGGTCTTCTCGTGGTCGGGACCGGTCTCGGTGACCAGGTATTCCGGAACGCCGAGCCCCTCGGCCGCGGTCAGCTCCTGGAGGCTGGTCTTCCAGTCCAGTCCGGCGCCGAGGGTGGAGGACTCCTCGATCAGCGGGTCGAAGAGCCGGTGCACCAGTTCGCTGGCCGCCTCGAGACCCTGGTCGAGGTAGACCGCGCCGATCACGGCCTCCAGTGTGTCGGCGAGGATCGACGCCTTGTCCCGGCCGCCCGTGCCCTCCTCGCCACGGCCGAGCCGGACGAAGGAACCCAGGTCGAGGCCGCGGGCGACCCCGGCGAGCGCGCGCGAGTTGACCACCGCGGCACGCAGCTTGGCCAGCTGGCCTTCTGGGAGGTCGGGGTGGCTGCGGTAGAGGGTGTCGGTGACCACCAGGCCGAGGACGGAGTCCCCCAGGAACTCCAGACGCTCGTTGGTGGGCAGTCCGCCGTTCTCGTACGCGTAGCTGCGGTGCGTCAGCGCACGCGTCAGAAGGGCGGACTCGAGCCGGTACCCGAGCCGCCCTTCCAGAAGCGTGTGGGACGAGGCCGCATCCACCAGACCCGCCTCCTGCGCCTCCGGTCCGTCCCCGCCTCGGCGGGACGGGGTCTCAGGCGTGGTGGCGTCTGACATGGAGCCCGTCACCCGCCGATCAGACCTCGAGGACCTGGCGGCGGTTGTAGGTGCCGCAGTTCGGGCAGGCGATGTGCTGCTGACGGGGCTCCTGGCAGCGCTCGCACTTCACCAGGGTGGGGACCGCAGCCTTCCACTGCGACCGGCGGTGGCGCGTGTTGCTGCGCGACATCTTCCGCTTCGGAACAGCCACGGCTATTTCTCCTGTGGATCGTCCCCGGCGGTGCGGGGGTCGTTGTCTTCGTCCTTCTCGCCGTCCCGCATGGTGCCGGCGAGTCCTTCCAGCGCCGCCCAACGGATGTCGACGGCCTCGTTGTGATCGTGCCCGGGGTCGTCCGCGAGCCGTGCTCCACAGCGGGGGCACAGTCCGGGGCAGTCCTCCTGGCACACCGGCTGCAGCGGCAGTGACAGCACCACCGCGTCGCGCAGCACGGGCTCGAGGTCGAGCAGGTCTCCCTCGAGTCGGAACGTCTCCTCGTCCTCGGCGTCGTCGCCGGCGTCCGCGAAGCGGCCCCGGTCATCGGCGTCGGGGTAGGAGAACATCTCCTGGAAGTCCGCCTCGCACTCCTGCTCCAGCGGCTCCAGACACCTTACGCACTCCCCCTGCAGCGGCGCACGGACGGTGCCCGTGACGAGCACCCCCTCCATGACCGACTCCAGGCGGAGGTCAAGCTGCATGGACGCACCCTCCGGCACCCCGATGATCTCGATGCCCATGTCCTTGGGCGCCGGGACCGTACGGGAGAACCGCTTGAGCGCACCGGGACGACGCCCCAGCTCGCGCGTGTCGAGCACGAGGGGGGACCGGGGGTCGAGGGGGGCGTTCAGGGCTTCCTGCTTTCTACGGTCTGACATCGGCTGACTCCGAATCCGATCTGGGCAGCCGAACGTCGCGGGCGAACCACGACCGAAGAGCCAGGATACTGGACGGGACGCCGCGGTCCAATCCGGGCCGGACGGACGCGGTCCGGGCGGACGCGGACGGGCCGGGCCGCGCGGTCAGCGGCCCTGCTCGTACCGCCTCAGCTGCTCCATGTCGATCATGCTGGTGTCGAAGAAGCTGGTCTCGTCGAGTGCGGCGGGCTGCTGGGGCTGGTACGGCGGCGGCGGGGGGATCTGGCCCTGCTGGTACTGCTGGGGGTACTCCTGCGGGTAGCCGTAGCCTCCCGGCTGCTCCGCGGGCACGCCCGCCGGCTGCTGGGGCTGCTGGTAGCCGTACGGGTCCCCGGCCTGCTGCCCGTGGACGGGCTGCTGCTCGTGGACGGCCTGCTGGGCGTAGTAGGGGTCCGCCTGCTGGTACTGCTGGGGGTACTCCTGCGGGTAGCCGTAGTCTCCCGGCTGCTCCGCCGGGACGCCCGCCGGCTGCTGGGGCTGCTGGTAGCCGTACGGGTCCCCGGCCTGCGGGTCGTGGACGGCCTGCTGCTCGTGGACGGGCCGCGGGTCGTGGACGGGCCGCGGGTCCGCGGCGGGGGCCTGGGCGACGGCGGCGAGGTCGGCCAGGTAGTCGAAGTCGGCGCTCTGCCGCTGCTCCTGCTCGTCCTGGGCGGCGAGGTGGGCGCCCAGCTCGTCGATGGGGCGGTGGCCGGTGAGCTTCTGCCGCCCGCGTCCGACCGCCTCCAGCGTCTTGGAGAGCACCGCCTCGAAGGCCCGGAACTGGGCCTCCACGTAGGCGTCGGCGCGCTGCCGCAGCTCCGCGGGGTCGGTCGAGCGCTCCGGGAGGTCCTCGCCGTCCTCCTCGCCGTAGGGGTCGGCGCCGCGGCCGAGGAGCTTCTCCCGGCCCCGGTCGACCGAGCCGATGGTCTTGCTCAGCACGACCTCGAAGTTGGCGAGCTTGCTGTCGACGTAGTCGTCGGCCTCGGCGCGGATCTCCTCGGCCTCCCGGCGGGCCTGGGCCAGGATGCGGTCCGCCTCCTCCTGGGCGCGGCGGGCGATCTCGGTGCCGGAGATCAGCGTGGCGCGCTCGGCCTGGGCGGACTCGATGATCCGCTGGGCCTCCTGCCGGGCCTCGGCGATCATCTCCTCCCGGTCGCCGAGCAGCTCCTGCGCCCGGGCGAGCGAGCCGGGCAGCGCCTGCCGCACCTCTTCCAGCCTCCCCAGCAGCTCCGCGCGGTTGACCACGCAGGAGGCCGACATGGGCATGGAACGGGCGCTCTGTACCGCCGCGACGATGTCGTCGAGTTTCTGCTGTACGTCCACGAGGGTGACTGTACGGGCAGCGGCCGCCGGCGCGACACCGGACGCCGGAAAGCCCGGGGCGGGCGGAAGCTCAGGGGCGGGCCAGGCGCTCGCGCAGGGCCGCCAGGACGCAGGGCGGCACCAGGTGGGAGACGTCTCCGCCCCAGGCCGCGACCTCCTTGACCAGGCTGGAGGAGAGGAAGCTGTAGGTGGGGTTGGTCGGCACGAACAGCGTCTCCACACCGGAGAGCCCGTTGTTCATCTGGGCCATCTGCAGCTCGTAGTCGAAGTCGCTGACCGCCCTCAGGCCCTTGACGATGGCGGGGATGTCGCGCTGCTTGCAGAAGTCCACCAGGAGCCCGTGGAACGCCTCGACCCGTACGTTGCCGTACTCGGCGGTGACCTGCCGGATCAGGTCGATGCGCTCCTCGACCGCGAACAGGCCCTGCTTCGACTTGTTGATCATCACCGCGACGTAGACCTCGTCGTAGAGCTTGGAGGCGCGGGCGATGATGTCGAGGTGTCCGTTGGTGATGGGGTCGAAGGACCCCGGACAGACGGCGCGGCGCACTGGTGTTTCCTCGCTCTCCGGACGGTTCATGACATGTCGCTCTTTTCGGCGGCGCGACCGTACCAGAGCGTGCCCTCGCCGTAGCGGCGGGACCGCAACTCCTCGAAACCGGCGGGCCAGCGGAACTCGCCGCCCCTGGTGCTGCGTTCCACGGTGGCGAGCGCGTCGCCCGCGAGCCACCCCTGGGCGCGGAGTGTGAGAAGGATCTCCCGGAGATCGCCGTCGGGGACGGCGTACGGCGGATCGAGGAACACCAGGTCGTAGGGCCGCTCGGGAGCCGGGCCGCGCACCACCTGCTCCGCCCGGCCCGCGCGGACCTCCGCCCCGGGCAGGCCGAGGCCGCGGACGTTCTGGCGGACGGTGCGGACGGCCCGGGCGTCGGACTCGACCAGCAGGACGTGCTCCGCGCCGCGCGAGAGCGCCTCCAGGCCGACCGCGCCCGAGCCCGCGTACAGGTCGAGCACCCGCAGTCCCGCCAGCGGGCCGAGCAGCGACTCCCAGGTGGAGAACAGCCCCTCGCGCGCCCGGTCGGAGGTCGGGCGGGTCCCCTGGCCGGGCGGCACCGCCAGCCGTCGTCCGCCGGCCGCTCCGGCGATCACGCGGGTCATCGTCTCGGTCGTCCTCACAGGTCCGGGGGCGGTGGTCGGCGGCCGGGCGGCCGCCGTCCCCACGATAGGCGGCGGTCCGCCGTCCGGTCCTCACCGGTCCCGGCGGACGGGCCCCGGCCGGCGCCGCCTCAGCCCTTCTCCAGGTACTCCTCGCGCTCCTCGTCGAGGAGGGCGTCCAGGGCGGCGCGCAGCTCCGGCAGCCCCTCCAGCTCCGGGTCGGCGGCGACGATCTCGGTGGCCCGTGCCCGGGCGGCCACGATGACCTCCTCGTCGTCGATGACGGCGAGCATCCGCAGGGAGGACCTGGTGCCGGACTGCGCCTGGCCCAGCACGTCGCCCTCGCGGCGCTGCTCCAGGTCGATCCGGGACAGCTCGAAGCCGTCCAGCGTCCCGGCGACCGCCGCCAGCCGGGCGCGGGCGGGGCTGCCCTCGGGGGCCTCGCTGACCAGCAGGCACAGCCCCGGCGCGCTGCCGCGCCCGACCCGGCCGCGGAGCTGGTGGAGCTGGGAGACGCCGAAGCGGTCCGCGTCCATGATCACCATCACGGTGGCGTTGGGCACGTTCACGCCCACCTCGATGACGGTGGTGGCGACCAGGACGTCCACCTCGCCCGCGGCGAAGCGGCGCATCACCTCGTCCTTGGCGTCCGGCTGCATCCGGCCGTGGAGCACCGCCACGCGCAGGCCCTTCAGAGGCCCGTCGGCGAGCTGCTCCGCGACGTCCAGGACGGCCAGCGGCGGACGGCGCTCGCCGTCCGCGCCCTCGCCGCCCTCGCCGTCCCCGCCGTCCTTGCCGGGGCCGCCGGCCGGCTCCTCCTCGTCCCCGATGCGCGGGCAGACCACGTACGCCTGGTGCCCGGCCGCCGCCTCCTCGCGGACCCGCTCCCAGGCGCGGGCCAGGAAGTGGGGTTTCTCCGCCGCGGGCACCACGTGGCTGGCGATGGGCGAGCGGCCGGCCGGGAGCTGGTCCAGCACGGAGGTCTCCAGGTCTCCGAAGACCGTCATCGCGACCGTGCGCGGGATCGGCGTCGCCGTCATGACCAGCAGGTGCGGAGGCTGCCTGCCCTTGGAGCGCAGGGCGTCGCGCTGCTCGACGCCGAAGCGGTGCTGTTCGTCCACCACGACCAGGCCCAGGTCGTGGAACTGCACCTTGTCCTCGATCAGGGCGTGGGTGCCGATCACGATCCCGGCCTCGCCGGTGGCCAGGTCCAGCAGGGCGCGGCGGCGGGCCGCGGCACCCATCGAGCCGGTGAGCAGGACCACCCTGGTGGCGTGCTCGGCCCCGCCGAGCATCCCCCCTTCGGCGAGCTCGCCCATCATCTCGGTGATCGAGCGGTGGTGCTGCTGCGCCAGCACCTCGGTGGGGGCCAGCATCGCGGCCTGCCCGCCGGCGTCCACCACGGCGAGCATGGCGCGCAGCGCCACCAGCGTCTTGCCGGAGCCCACCTCGCCCTGCAGCAGCCGGTGCATGGGGTGCTCCGAGGCCAGGTCGTCGAAGATCTCCCGGCTGACGGCCTTCTGCCCGTCGGTGAGCGTGAACGGCAGCCGGGCGTCGAAGGCGTCCAGCAGGCCGCCCTCGCGGGGCTTGCGCGGCACGGCCGGCAACTGGCCCTCGGCGAGGCGGCGGCGTGCCAGGGCCACCTGGAGGACGAACGCCTCGTCCCACTTCAGCCGGGACCGCGCCTGCTCGACGTCGGCCTTCGAACGCGGCCGGTGGACCTTCTCCAGCGCCTCCGGCAGCGACGGCAGCCCGTACTCCCCGCGCAGCGCGGACGGCAGCGGGTCGGCGACCCCCGCCCATCCGGTGGCCCCCAGCGACTCCAGGACGGTGGCGACGGCCTTGGCGATCTTCCAGGACTCCAGCTGCTTGCAGGCCGGGTAGAGCGGGATCAGCTTCCCCGCGAACGCGTCCACCGCCTCCTTCCCGCTGTCCGCGCCCAGCAGCTCGTAGGCGGGGTGGGAGAGCTGGAGCTTCCGGTTGAAGACCCCGACCTTGCCGGCGAACATCCCTCGGCGGCCGGGCAGCAGTTCCCGGTGGTGGTGGTGGACCGAGCGGCCGAAGAAGACGATCCGGAGGCTTCCGCTGCCGTCGGTGAGCGTGACCTCCAGCCGCTTGCCGCGCCCCTGGTTGAACGTGTGCACCCGGGCGTCGGCGACCTGGGCGACGACGGTGACGTGCTCGTCCAGGGGCAGGTCGGCGAGCCGGGTCAGCTCACCGCGCTCGGCGTACCGCCGCGGGTAGTGGTGCAGCAGGTCGCCGACGGTGTGCAGGCCGAGGTGTTCGGCCATCACCTTCGCGGTGGTGCCGCCGAGCACCTTCCTCAGCGGTTCGGTCAGGGGGTCCTTCGGGGTGTCTGTCTCTTCCAGCTCGGGCACGCCCCCCATTGCACACCACCCCACCGACAGCGCCGGTGCGCGACCCGGCAGCGGGCGCCGGGGACCTCACTCCACGCCGATCAGCAGGGGGCCGTTCTGCCGGCCCCGGTAGACGAGCGTGTCCACCGCCAGGTGGGTCCGCCGCACATGCTCCTCCAGGCGCTCGGCCAGCCCCTCGGGGGCGTCCGCGCCGACCACCAGCGTCACCAGCTCGCCCCCGGCCGCGAGCATCCGGTCCAGCACGGCGACGGCCACCTCGCCCGGTTCCGCCCCGATCAGCGCCACGTCCCCCTCGATCAGCCCGAGCACGTCGCCGGCCTGGCAGATCCCGGCGGTGGTCCACGCCTGCCGCTCGGCGACGGACAGTTCGCCGTACCGGGTGGCCCCGGCGGCCGAGGTCATGGCGACGACGTCCTCGTCGAAGCGGCGGCCGGGCTCGTGGACGGCGAGCGCGGCGATGCCCTGCACCGGGGAGCGGGTGGGGACGATGGCGACCCTCAGCCCCTCGGAGCGGACCTGCTCGGCCGCCGCCGCGGCGGTGTGCCGCAGCTCGGGGTCGTTGGGCAGCAGGACGACCTCGCCGGAGCCCGTACGCCGCAGGGCCTGCGCCAGTTCGCCGCTGGCGGGCTTCTCCCCGGGCCGTACGGTGACGACCGTGGCGCCCGCCCGGGCGCACAGTTCGGCCAGTCCGTCACCGGGCACCACCGCGACCACGGCGCGGGGCGCGGCGCGGTCGGCCGTGCGGTGGGCGGGCCGGCCGGTCTGCGTGCCGAAGTGGGTGATCCGGACGCGGAACGGGCGGCCGGCCTCGATCCCGGCCTCCACGGCGGCGCCCGCGTCGTCCACGTGGACGTGGACGTTCCACAGTCCGTCGCCGCCGACGACCACCAGGGAGTCGCCCAGGGCGTCGAGCCGGGCGCGGAGGGCGGCGACGGCGTCGTCGTCGGCCTCCAGCAGGTAGACGACCTCGTAGGCCGGGCCGTCCTCCGCCCCGTGGCGCGCGGCGTCGCCGGCCTCCTCTTCCGCCGGTCCCTCCGCCGGCCCTTCCGCCGGACGCGGCGGGAGCGCCGCGCAGCGGTCCGCGCGTCCGGCCCCCGGGCCCGGGGGCCGCTCCCCGGAGAGCGCCCCCACCAGCGCGCCCAGGACCGTGACCAGGCCGTAGCCGCCCGCGTCCACCACGCCCGCGCGGGCGAGCGCCGGGAGCTGGCCGGGGGTGCCCTCCAGGGCCGTGCGGGCCGCCGTCCAGGCGGCCCGGGCCACCGCGGCGCAGTCGCCGGCGGCGTGCCGGGCGGCCCCGGCGGCGGCCTCGGCCTCGGTGAGCACGGTGCCCTCCACCGGGTGCGCCACCGCCGCCCGGGCCACGGCGGCCTCCCGGCGCAGCGCGCGGCGCAGCAGCTCGGCATCGTTCCCGGCGTCCCCGGCGCTTTCGGCGTCCCCGGCGGCCCGGCCGCCCTCCCGCGCGCCGATCTCCTCGGCCATGCCGCGCAGCAGCTGCGCCAGGATCGTCCCGGAGTTGCCGCGCGCCCCGACCAGCGCGCCGTGCGCCATGGCCCGCACGGCCTGGGCCGGTGTGGGCTCCCCCGCGCAGACCTCCTCCACCGCCCGGGCGGCCGACTCCACGGTCAGGTAGAGGTTGGTGCCGGTGTCCGCGTCCGCCACCGGGTAGACGTTGATCGCGTCGATCGTCTCGCGGTCCCGGCCCAGCGCGTCGAGCGCCTGGGCGCACCAGTTCCGCACCGCGGCGGCGTCGAGCGGGTGCGGCACGGGAGGGCCTCCTTGCGGGCGGCGGCCGGGTGGCCGGGCGGACAGCGGCGACGGCCGAAGGCTAGTGCCGCGGGGAGGCCGGCCGGGACCGGGGGCCGGGGGACCGCCGCGGGGACGTGGTAATTTCGTGGTCCGGAGACGGCCGAGGTATGCTGCTCCGGTTGCCTGACCCGCGTCGGGCTCTACCAATTCCCTGGCAGTGCCGGTCATCCTGATCCTGCCGACGCCGGGATTTCACTGTAAGTGCATCTGAAGTCTTTGGAGTGACCCGTGGCTGCCAACTGCGACGTCTGCGGCAAGGGGCCGGGCTTCGGCAACAACATCTCGCACTCGCACCGCCGTACGTCCCGCCGTTGGAACCCCAACATCCAGCGGGTGCGTGCGATGGTCGGTCGGACGCCGAAGCGGCTCAACGTGTGCACCTCGTGCATCAAGGCCGGCAAGGTCTCGCGCTGACGTAACGCCCAGCGCGGCCGCTCGCCGGTCACCGCCAGGCCGGTCCACTCCGTGTGGACCGGCCTTTCGGCATGCTCGGGGGTGTGCCGCGGGGCCGGGTCAGGCGTCCCGGCCCAGGCGCCAGCCGTGGTCCACCGGCCCGATGCCGCCGCCCAGGGCGAAGCCCCCGGCGATGGCGCCCGTCACGTACTCCTTGGCCGCCGCGACCGCGTCCGGGACCGGGTGGCCCTTCGCCAGCCCGGCGGCGATCGCGGCGGCGAGGGTGCAGCCCGTGCCGTGGGTGTGGCGGTTGTCGTGGCGCGGCGCGCGCAGCCAGTGCTCGGCGGTGCCGTCGGTGAGGAGGTCCACCGCGGCGTCCCCGTCCTTCAGATGGCCTCCCTTGATCAGCACCCACCGCGGCCCGTGGGCCAGCACCGCCTCCGCGGCGCGCGGCAGGTCGGCCTCCGTCTCGGCCCGTACGCCGGTGAGCTGGGTCACCTCGTCCAGGTTGGGGGTGGCGACGGCGGCCTTCGGCAGCAGTTCGGTGCGCACCACCTCCAGCGCCTCGGGGGCCAGCAGCGGATCGCCGTGCTTGGAGACCCCGACCGGGTCGACGACCACCGGTACGGCGAGGCCGCCGAGCAGGCCGGCGACCGTCTCGACCAGTTCGGCGGTGGCCAGCATCCCGGTCTTGACCGCCTGGACCCCGATGTCGTCCACGACGCTGCGGAACTGCTGCCGCACGGCCTCGGCGGGCAGCTCCCAGGCGCCCTGCACTCCCAGGGAGTTCTGCGCGGTGACGGCGGTGATCACGCTCATTCCGTGGGTGCCCAGCGCCAGCATGGTCTTCAGGTCGGCCTGGATGCCCGCCCCGCCGCCCGAGTCGGATCCGGCGACGGTGAGCACTCTCGGTGGTGGTGTACGCATGACCGCAGCCTACGGCCGGGGCGCACCGCGTCAGCCGTCCGGTCCGGGGCGGGCTTCCGCCCGGTCCCCGGCCCCGGACCGTCCCCGCGTCCTCAGCCCCCGAAGTGGTCCCAGCCGCCGGCCCTGGTCCAGGGCGCGCCGTCCACCGTCACCTGCGGCGCCGCGGAGGGGTGGAGCACCTCTCCGATGCGGCGCCAGCGGGCGGGAAGCTTGGCGTCCGGGGGGAAGGTGGCGACGATCGCGTGGTCCTCTCCCCCGGTGAGCACCCACTGCAGCGGGTCGACGCCCACCGCCTGGCCGATGTCGGACATCTGGGCGGGGATGTCCAGCGCGGCCGAGCGCACGTCGATGCGGACCTTGCTGGCCTCGGCGATGTGCCCGAGGTCGGCGACGAGCCCGTCGCTGACGTCGGTCATCGCGGTCGCGCCCAGCTCGGCCGCGGCGGGGCCCGCGTGGTAGGGCGGCTCGGGGCGGCGGTGGGCCTCGACGAAGGCGCGCGGGGAGCGGAAGCCCCGGGCGAGCACCGCGTGCCCGGCGGCCGACCAGCCCAGCCAGCCGGTGACCGCGACGACGTCGCCGGGCCGCGCGCCGGCCCGGGTGACCGGCTCGCGGTTGCGCAGGTCGCCCAGGGCGGTGATCGCCACGGTGATGGTGTCGCCGCGCACCACGTCCCCGCCGACCACGGCCGCGCCCGCGACCCGGCACTCGTCGTGGAGGCCGTCCATCAGCTCGGTGGGCCAGGTGGCCGGCAGCTCGGCCGGGACGACGAGCCCGAGCAGGAGCGCGGTGGGCTCGGCCCCCATGGCGGCGATGTCCGCCAGGTTCTGCGCGGCGGCCTTCCGGCCCACGTCGTACGCGGTGGACCAGTCGCGCCGGAAGTGCCGCCCCTCCAGCAGCACGTCCGTACTGGCCACCACGCGCCGGTCGGGCGCGGCGACCACGGCGGCGTCGTCGCCCGGGCCGATCCGTACGGCCGGGGTGGGGCTGATCCGCGAGGTCAGTTCGCGGATCAGCCCGAACTCCCCGAGCTCCCCCACGGTCCGGCCGGGAGTCCTGGGGGCTTCCCCAGGGAAACGAGGGGGAGACTGCCCCCCGGGAGAACTCAGCATCCTTGTGCCCCTTCGTCAGTGCGCTCGAACGGTATCGCCGCGGCCGACCGGTCCGCCCGCCGCCCCATCGCCTGCCGCGCCCGCCCGCGGTGCGGGTCTCCCCTGTGGTGTCGGCCACGCGGTACCGTGGCGTCCCTTCTTTCCACATGATCCTCGTAGCCGCCCTGGAGGTTCCGTGGTACAGGCGTACATCCTGATTCAGACCGAGGTCGGCAAGGCGTCGACCGTCGCCGAGGTGATCGGCGGGATTCCGGGGGTGATCCAGGCCGAGGACGTGACCGGTCCCTACGACGTGATCGTCCGCGCGCAGGCCGACACGGTGGACGACCTGGGTCGCATGGTGGTGGCCAGGATCCAGCGCGTGGAGGGCATCACCCGGACCCTGACCTGCCCGGTCGTGCATCTGTAGCTCCCCCGTATGCTCGCCCGGTGAGCTTCTCGCCCCGCCGGCTCCTCCCTCCGGCCGCGTCCCCGGTGTCCCCGGCCGTCTCCCCGCTCGTCCCACTGAGCGTCGCCGCGGCCGTGTTCGTCACGGTCGCCGGCTGTACGTCGGGCGGGGACGGCCCCCGTCCGCCCGTCCCGAGTCCCACGGGTCCGGCCGCCGCGGCCTGCCGCGCGCTGCACGGCGCGCTGCCGGAGCGGGTCGGGGGGCAGCCGCGGGCCGAGCCGGAGTCCGGGGCGCCGTACGCCGCCGTGTGGGGGGACCCGGCGATCGAGCTGGGCTGCGGGGTGCCGCGGCCCGGGGTGCTCACGCCCGGCAGCGAGCAGTACAACCCCACACCCGATCTGGCGGAGGTGAACGGCGTCCCCTGGCTGCTGGAGGAGCAGGAGGGCGGCTACCGGTTCACCACCGTCGAGCGGACGGTGTTCGTGCGCGTGACGGTCCCCGACGCGTACGCCCCGGAGATCAACGCCCTGGTCGACCTCGCGGACGCGGTGCGCGGGGCGATTCCCGCGGAGAAGCCGCGCGACGGGGGAGGGACGGGATGACGTCCGGCCGCCTCCGGCCCTCCCCGGCGGCGGCCCGTCCGTCCCCTCCTCGTCCTCCCGGCCGGCGCGGCGGTCAGCGCAGCCCGGTCGGGCGGCGCAGTGCGGCCCGGATGAGGCGGTCGACCAGCTCGGGGTAGTCGACGCCGCTCGCCGCCCACATGCGCGGGTACATGGAGATGGGCGTGAAGCCGGGCATGGTGTTGATCTCGTTGATGACGAACTCGCCGCTGTCCAGCAGGAAGAAGTCGGCGCGGACCAGGCCCTCGCAGGAGGCCGCCTCGAAGGCGCGCACCGCCAGCTCCTGGACCTCGCGGGTCTGCTCCCCGGTCAGCGGGGCGGGCACGACGCCCTCGGCCGAGTCGATGTATTTGGCCTCGAAGTCGTAGAAGTCGTGGGCGGCGGGCGGCGGGATCTCGGCCGGGACGCTGGCGCGCGGGCCGTCCTCGAACTCCAGGACGCCGCACTCGATCTCGCGGCCGCGCAGCAGCGACTCCACGACGATCTTCGGGTCGTGGCGCCGCGCCTCGGCGATCGCCTCGTCCAGACCGGCCAGGTCGTCGACCTTGGTGATGCCGAAGGACGATCCGGCGCGGGCGGGCTTGACGAAGACCGGCCAGCCGTGGTCGCCCGCGAAGTCCACGATCTTCTTGCGGGCGGCGGCCTCGTCCCTCTCCCACTCGCGCGGCCGGACCACCGTGTACGGGCCGACGGGCAGCCCGAAGGAGGTGAAGACCCGCTTCATGTACTCCTTGTCCATGCCGACCGCCGAGGCGAGCACGCCGGCGCCGACGTAGGGCACGCCGGCGAGTTCCAGCAGTCCCTGGAGCGTGCCGTCCTCGCCGTAGGGGCCGTGCAGGACGGGGAAGACGACGTCGACCTCGCCGAGCACCTTGGGCACCGAGCCCGGCTCGGTGTAGACGACCTCGCGGCTGGACGGTTCGAGGGGCAGCGTGACGGAGCCCGTGTCGGACTCGGCGAGCTGTTCCACGCTCGGCAGGTCGCTGCCCGTGATCGCCATCCGCTCGGGGGCGTCGGCGGTCAGCGCCCAGCGGCCGTCGGCGGTGATGCCGATCGGCAGGACGTCGTAGGCCGTGCGGTCGATGGCGCGCAGCACGGCGCCCGCGGTGACCACGGAGATCGCGTGCTCGGAGCTGCGTCCGCCGAAGACGACGGCGACGCGCGGCCGGCGGCCGGCCGCCGGGGGGTTCTGGGGAGAGGACTGGCTGCTCATATCCGGTCGAGATTACCTAACGTAGCGGTGTTCGGTCGGTCAGCGGCGCTCGGCCTTGGCGCTGCGCGACATCAATTCCTTCAGAGCGACCAGTGGCGGCTTGCCCTCGTGGACGATGCCGACCACGGTCTCGGTGATGGGCATCTCGACTCCGTGCCGCCGCGCCAGGTCCAGCACGGACTCGCAGGACTTGACGCCCTCGGCGGTCTGGCGGGTGATCGCGATGGTCTCCTCCAGGCTCATGCCCTTGCCGAGGTTGTGGCCGAAGGTGTTGTTGCGCGACAGGGGCGAGGAGCAGGTGGCGACCAGGTCGCCCATGCCCGCCAGGCCGGCGAAGGTGTGCTCGTCGGCCCCCATCGCCAGGCCGAGCCGGGTGGTCTCGGCCAGTCCCCGGGTGATCAGCGATGCCTTGGCGTTGTCGCCCAGGCCCATGCCGTCGGCGATGCCGACGGCCAGGGCGATGACGTTCTTCACCGCCCCGCCGAGTTCGCAGCCGACGACGTCGGTGTTGGTGTAGGGGCGGAAGTACGGGGTGTGGCAGGCCGCTTGCAGGCGCCGGGCCACGGCCTCGTCACGGCAGGCGACGACGGAGGCGGCGGGCTGCCGCTCGGCGATCTCCCGGGCGAGGTTGGGGCCGCTGAGGACCGCGATCCGGTCCGGTCCGGCTCCGGTGATCTCCTCGACGACCTCGCTCATCCGCTTGGCCGTGCCGAGTTCGACGCCCTTCATCAGGGAGACGAGCACGGTGTCGGACGGCAGCAGCGGCGCCCACGCGGAGAGGTTTCCGCGCAGGGTCTGGGAGGGCACGGCCAGCACCGTGAACTCCGCGCCGTCGGCGGCCTCGGCGGGATCGGTGGTGGCGCGGACGGCCTCGGGGAGGATGACGCCCGGCAGGTAGTCGGGGTTGGTGCGGGTGGTGTTGACCGCCTCGGCCAGCTCCGCGCGGCGTCCCCACAGGGTCACCTCGCAGCCCGCGTCGGCGAGCACCATCGCGAAGGCGGTGCCCCATGATCCGGTGCCGTACACGGCGACTCGCGTCACGCCTTCTCCCCTTCGACCGCCGTGCCGCCGGCGGCCGTGCCGCGTCCGGCTGCGCCGTTCTCTTCCCCGCCGGGTTCCGCGGCGTCCCGCGCCGCCCGCCGGTCCGCGGCGAGCGCCCTGCGGCGGTCGTAGCGCCGGGCGGGCGCCGGTTCGCCGCGCAACTCGACCAGCAGCCCTGTGATCGCGTCCATGATGACGTCGGTGACCTCGCGGAGCAGTTCCGCAGTGGGCTCCCTGTCGTAGTACCGCGACAGGTCGAGGGGCGGGCCGACCAGCACCTTGAGCGTCTTGCGCGGGAAGAGCCGGACCCGCTTCTCCTTCGCGTACGGCGGTACGGCCTCGTGGGCCCCCCACTGGGCGACGGGGATGACGGGCGCCTTGGTGAGGAGGGCGACGCGCGCGGCGCCGGTCTTGCCCTCCATCGGCCACAGCTCGGGGTCGCGGGTGAGGGTGCCCTCGGGGTAGAAGGCTACGCACTCGCCCTTGTCGATCGCCTCGACGGCGGCCCGGAAGGCGTGGGCCGCGTCGACGCTCTCGCGGTAGACGGGGATCTGCCCGGTGCCGCGCATCACCGCGCCCACGAATCCGCCCTTGAACAGGGAGTCCTTGGCGAGAAAGCGGGGAACCCGTCCGGTGTTGTACTGGAAATGCGCGTACGAGAGCGGGTCGAGATAGGAGTTGTGATTCACCACGGTGATGAATCCGCCCTCGGCCGGAATATGCTCCATTCCACGCCAGTCCCGCTTGAACAGAAGCAACAGGGGAGGTTTCACCAGAAACGCGGCAAAGCGGTACCAGAAGCCGATTCTGTGGCGGGACACCCGGACACCATCTCCTCTTGCCTGCGGCGGCGCTCGTACCGCCGGGAACAACCGCACAAGTGTCGCCCCGGGTCGCCACCCTGTCGAGCACACGGTAACCCCGGGGGCCGCGGGCGGATCCGGCGGCGGCGAGAATGGGGGCGATGCATCATGAGGACGGATCGGGGACCGCGGCCGCCTGGACGCTGATCGTGCCCCTCAAGCCCCTGGCCCTGGCGAAGAGCAGGCTGGCCGCGGCGGCCGGGGAGCGGCTGCGGCCCGAGTTGGCGCTGGCCTTCGCACGGGACACCGTGGCCGCGGCGCTGGCCTGCCCGCTGGTCGGAGATGTGGTGATCGTCACGGACGACCCCCGCGCGGGGGCGGCCCTGGCCGCCGCGGGGGCGCGGACCGTTCCGGACACCCCGGCCGCCGGCCTGAACGCCGCGCTGGAGCACGGCGAGGCGGTCGTACGGGAGCGGCGCCCGGGGGCCGCGGTGGCCGCGCTCAACGCGGATCTGCCGGCGCTCCGTCCGGCCGAGCTGGCGCGGGTGCTCGCCGCCGCGCGGGCGCATCCGCGGGCCTTCCTGGCCGATGCCGCCGGGGTGGGCACCACGTTGCTGGCCGCGGCTCCCGGGGCCGCCCTGGCCCCGGCCTTCGGCGGCGCCTCGCGCGACCGTCACCTGCGGTCGGGGGCGGTGGAGATCGCCTTGTCCGGGGTGGAGAGCGTACGGCGGGACGTGGACACCGGCGAGGACCTGGCCGCGGCGCTGGCCCTGGGTGTGGGCCCGCACACGCGCGGTCTCAGAAGGTCTGCAGCGTCACCAGCGTGATCCGGCGTTCCCCGCCCTCGTCCTCGGTCTCGATCCGCACCCGCTGGCCCGGGCGCAGCAGCCGCAGGCCGCCCGCGTCGAAGGCGTCGGCGCCGAAGGGGAGGGGGGTGCCGTCGTCGAGGAGTACGCTGCCGCTGCGGGTCGCGGGATCGTAGGTGTACGCGGTGGCCTGCATGGCCACGAGCCTAGACGAGCGGTGGGCCCGGAACGGGCCGCGGGCCGGGCCCCCCGGAGCCCGGCCCGGCGCGGTCGTGCACGTCGGCCTCACTTCCGGCCGGTGGCGGCCCGTTTCGCCGTGGTCTTGCGGGCCGGGCTCTTGCGGGCGGGGGCCTTCTTCGCCGTGGTCCTCTTCGCCGGGGCCTTCTTGGCGGTGGTCTTCTTGGCGGTGGCCTTCTTGGCGGTGGCCTTCTTGGCGGTGGTCTTCGCGGTGGTGGCCTTCTTGGCGGCCGTGGCCTTCTTCGCCGGGGCGGCCTTCTTCGCCGCGGCCTTCTTCGCCGTCGCCTTGCGGGTGGCGGTGCCGCCGGAGAGGCTGCCCTTGGGCGCCTTCTTCACGGCCACGTCGTTCTTGGGGAGCTTCTTCGCGCCGCTGACCAGGTCCTTGAAGCCCTGTCCGGCGCGGAAGCGCGGAACGGAGGTCTTCTTGACCCTGACGCGCTCGCCGGTCTGGGGGTTGCGGGCGTAGCGGGCCGGACGTTCGACCTTCTCGAACGAACCGAAGCCGGTGACCGAGACCCGGTCCCCGGCGACCACCGCACGGACGATCGCGTCCAGCACCACATCGACCGCGTCGGCCGCCTGCTGTCGTCCGCCGAGCTTGTCGGCAATCGCTTCAACGAGCTGCGCCTTGTTCACGTCTTCCCCTTCGGAGGCGTTGCCAGAACGGATCTGTCCGAGTGTCCGAGCTTTTTCGCACGGTAGGCAGATATTTACCGCAAATCAAACGCGAAACGGACGAATCACCCTTGTGCCGCAACGGAATCGACCATCACGTGCTTCCCTTCGCACGCCGGTCTTCCGGTTCCGCGGGGAGAGCTCCCCTGTCGATGTCCTCCATCAGACGTTCCAGCCGCCGTGCCGCACCGGCCAGATCGTGTTTCGACGCGGCCGTGATGACGAGGAGTCTCCGGGCGAGCGCCGCCCGTACGTCCTGGGGCACTTGCAGCCCGCGCACCGTGGCGTGCGCGTCCTTCAGCCGGGCGGCGACGAGGTCGTAGAGCGGGAGTTGACCGTCGCGTTCCATGCACAGATTGTGCCATTGAGGGCGACTTGTCGTCCCGGAGGACTCCAACGTGCGGGGGGAAGGGGATGTGCGGATGGCCCAACTCCGGACGGCTAACGGTGACTTCGCCCTCCCTCCGTGTGCCTGCCGCCGCTTCCCGCCGTCTTCTCCGTCTCCCCGCCCCGGCTTCCCCGGATCCGCGTCCGCAAAAGCCCGAGCGCCCCCGGCTCGGGCCGGGGGCGCTCACAGGCGTTCTCGGGGCGGGACCGCCCGCCGAAGCGGCGGTCAGGCCGCGAGGGTCCGCGGTTTGAAGGAGGGCCGCTTCGCCTCGTAGGCGGCGATGTCGTCCTCGTGCTGCAGGGTGATGCTGATGTCGTCCAGGCCCTCCAGCAGCCGCCAGCGGGCGTTCTCGTCCAGTTCGAAGCCGGCCTCGACGCCGGGCGCGGTGACCTTGCGCCCGACGAGGTCCACGGTGATCTCCACCGCCGGGTCGGCCTCGGTCAGCTCCCACAGCCGGTCCACGGTCTCCTGCGGCAGGACGACCGTGAGCAGGCCGTTCTTCAGGGAGTTGCCGCGGAAGATGTCGGCGAACCGGGAGGAGATCACGGTCTTGAAGCCGTAGTTCTGCAGCGCCCAGACGGCGTGCTCGCGGGAGGACCCGGTGCCGAAGTCGGGCCCGGCGACCAGCACGGTGGCGCCCTGCCGCTCGGGCCGGTTGAGCACGAACTCCGGGTCCTTGCGCCAGGCCTCGAACAGTCCGTCCTCGAAACCGTCGCGGGTGACCTTCTTCAGCCAGTGCGCGGGGATGATCTGGTCGGTGTCGACGTTGCTGCGGCGCAGCGGGACGGCGCGGCCGGTGTGTGTGGTGAAGGCTTCCATGGCTTGGCTCAGACTCCCGCGAGCTCGGTTGCGTCGGACAGGTCGGCGGGCGAGGCCAGGTGGCCCAGCACGGCGGTGGCGGCGGCGACCTGCGGGGAGACCAGGTGGGTGCGGCCGCCCTTGCCCTGCCTGCCCTCGAAGTTGCGGTTGGAGGTGGACGCGGCGCGCTCACCGGGCTTGAGCTGGTCGGGGTTCATGCCCAGGCACATCGAGCAGCCCGCGTGCCGCCACTCGGCGCCGGCCTCGGTGAACACCTTGTCCAGCCCCTCCTCGACGGCCTGGAGGGCGACCCGCACCGAACCGGGCACGACCAGCATCCGCACGCCGTCGGCGACCTTCCGGCCCCGCAGGATCTCGGCGGCCGAGCGCAGGTCCTCGATGCGGCCGTTGGTGCAGGAGCCGACGAAGACGGTGTCCACGGCGATCTCGCGCAGCGGTTTGCCGGGCTCCAGGCCCATGTACTCCAGCGCCTTGGCGGCGGCCAGCTTCTCGCTGGGGTCGGCGAAGGAGTCCGGGTCCGGCACCGCCGCGCTCAGCGGCGCGCCCTGGCCGGGGTTGGTGCCCCAGGTGACGAACGGCGCCAGCTCGGCGGCGTCGATGACCACCTCGTGGTCGAAGACGGCGTCGTCGTCGGTGCGCAGCGTCCGCCAGTACTCCACGGCGGCGTCCCAGTCGGCGCCCTCCGGCGCGTGCTCCCGGCCCTTCAGGTAGGCGAAGGTGGTCTCGTCCGGGGCGATCATCCCGGCGCGGGCGCCGGCCTCGATGGACATGTTGCAGATGGTCATCCGCGCTTCCATCGACAGCTTCTCGATGGCCGAGCCCCGGTACTCGATCACATACCCCTGGCCGCCGCCGGTGCCGATCCGCGCGATGATCGCCAGGATCAGGTCCTTGGCGGTCACGCCCTCGGGCAGCTCGCCGTCGACCGTGATGGCCATGGTCTTGAAGGGGGCCATCGGCAGGGTCTGGGTGGCCAGGACGTGCTCGACCTGGCTGGTGCCGATGCCGAACGCCAGCGCGCCGAAGGCGCCGTGCGTGGAGGTGTGGCTGTCGCCGCAGACCACGGTCATGCCCGGCTGGGTCAGTCCCAGCTGCGGTCCCACGACGTGGACGACGCCCTGCTCGACGTCGCCGAGCGGGTGCAGCCGGACCCCGAACTCCGCGCAGTTCTTGCGCAGCGTCTCCAGCTGGACACGGGAGACGGGGTCGGCGATGGGCTTGTCGATGTCGATGGTGGGGGTGTTGTGGTCCTCGGTGGCGATGGTCAGGTCGGTGCGCCGCACCCGGCGCCCGCTCTTGCGGAGCCCGTCGAAGGCCTGCGGGCTGGTCACCTCGTGCAGCAGGTGCAGGTCGATGTAGAGGAGGTCGGGCTCGCCTTCCGCGCGCCGGACGACGTGGTCGTCCCAGACCTTCTCCGCGAGTGTCCGTCCCATCGCTTTCCCTCCGGCCGGCAGCACTGCCGGCCTCGTCTCGACGTCCATGCCGCCACGTCCGCGTGAGCGTGGCGACCGTCACCCAAGCTTGGCGGCTTTCGGGGAGGATTGAACTTGCGTTTCGTAATGTGAGACGCGAGTATCGTTGCATGGACAACTCTAGCGGCGTCGGCGTACTCGACAAGGCGGCTCTGGTATTGAGCGCTCTGGAGTCCGGTCCGGCCACCCTCGCCGGGCTGGTCGCAGCGACCGGGCTGGCGCGCCCCACGGCGCACCGGCTGGCGGTGGCCCTGGAACACCACCGTTTCGTGGCCCGCGACATGCAGGGCCGGTTCATCCTGGGTCCGCGGCTGGCCGAGCTGGCCGCCGCGGCGGGCGAGGACCGCCTCCTCGCCTCGGCCGGCCCGATCCTCACGCACCTGCGCGACGTGACCGGGGAGAGCGCCCAGCTCTACCGGCGCCAGGGCGACATGCGGATCTGCGTGGCCGCGGCGGAACGGCTGTCCGGACTGCGGGACACCGTGCCGGTGGGCTCCACCCTGCCGATGAAGGCCGGCTCGGCCGCCCAGGTCCTGATGGCCTGGGAGGAGCCCGAGAGGCTGCACCGCGGCCTGCAGGGGGCCCGCTTCACCGCGACGGCCCTGTCGGGCGTCCGGCGGCGGGGCTGGGCCCAGTCCATCGGCGAGCGCGAACCCGGCGTCGCCTCGGTCTCCGCCCCCGTGCGCGGACCGTCCAACCGCGTGGTGGCGGCCGTGTCCGTCTCGGGCCCGATCGAGCGCCTGACCCGCCACCCTGGCCGTATGCACGCCCAGGCGATCGTGGAGGCCGCCAACCGGCTCACCGAGGCGCTGCGCCGCAACGGCGGCTGAGGCGCGGCCGGGCGGACCCGCCGCAATCCGCCCGGCGGCCCGCCTCTCCGGCCCGCTCGTGGTCTTCCCGGGTGGCCGGAGGGCGGAGCCGTCCGGACCGGGTGTGACGAGGGGCACTCGTACCGACCGCGTCCGGCGGCGGCCGCAGGCGGAAGGCCGGCGCTGCCGTCCGCACCGGGCTCCCGGCCCTGTGCGCCTCGTGGCATGAGGGGCGACGGGACGGGATTCCGGAAGCCGCACCCATAACGCCGATGGGCCCTCCGCCGAAGCGGAGGGCCCATCTCTTCTGCTCTGTACCCCCGACCGGATTCGAACCGGCGCTACCGCCTTGAGAGGGCGGCGTGCTAGGCCGCTACACAACGGGGGCCCTAGCCACGGTCCCTAGGGACCGAGTACCCCCGACCGGATTCGAACCGGCGCTACTGCCTTGAGAGGGCAGCGTGCTAGGCCGCTACACAACGGGGGCTTGGATCTTCCGAGAAGATCTCGCTGGGGTACCAGGACTCGAACCTAGACTAACTGAACCAGAATCAGTCGTGCTGCCAATTACACCATACCCCACCAGAACTCAACCTCTTGCGAGGCTTTCGCTCGGGTGATCGCCTTGCGGTTTCCGGCCTTTCGGTCCGTCCCGCCCGGCGACAGGAAGAACATTACCCGATCGCCGGCGATGCTCCAAAACGAGTTCCCGCCGGGTCGTCCGCGGCCGGTGCGGCCGGCCACGGAGGGGGCCCGGCCAGGCCCCCGGGCCGGTTCCGTCCGGGGACGGTCGCTCCGGGCCCCACGGGCTCCCGCCCCGGTGATCAAGCGGTGGCAATCGGCCCGGTGGGGCACAACCGTGGTCCGCCGCTCCCCGGCCGTGCGCGTGCGGCGCCTCCCCTGGTGCGACCGGCCCTCTCGGTCTCCGCGGCGCCTGCTTCCTCACGTCCTCCGCCCGGACCTTCCTGCCCGGACCGCCCCGGCTAGGGGCGCCTGCTCCGTGGCCGACGGGCCGGGAGAGGAGCCACAGGCCGCGACCCGCCTCCGCACCCGGCGAGAACCCGGCCGCCCCGGCGGCCGGCCGAAGGCGGACGGCGCGGCCGGAGACGTGCCCGCACCGGATGACGCTCCCGTCGACTCCGCCGCCAGAGCCACGGCCGACTGCGCACCGACGGGGAAACGGTCCGGGGCGCGGCCTCGCACCGGGGGATCGCCGGAACCCGGGCGATGCTCCCTGGGAATCGCTGCCGCACGCCGAGGAGTTGCCGGAGGAAACCTGCTCGTGAAGCAGACCGCGTCCGATCGGCTCGCCCGGGTGAGGAGCGGCTGCGGCACGGGGGCCGGCAGCGGGTTCGGGTTCGGCGAGCGAAGACGGGGCTCACCGCTCCCCGGGCCCTGTGGCCGCTCCTTCGAGGGAGCGGCCACAGTCGAGGACACGGTCCTCCGTGACGCCGACTGCACCGCGCCCTACGCAGACGGCAGCCCTCCGCCTCCCGGCGGGAATGAGTGATGGCCCCCTCAGGGGCCGAGCGGACGGGACCGCGGAACCGTGCCACGAGGGTGGCCGGGAGCCCTGATCCCGGCCACGTCTACTTGCCGGCCGGGAGCCCCGACGGTACGGGCGAGCTCGCCGACCAGAAGTCCGACCGCCTGTTCGGGGTCGGGATCTTCCCGCCCGAGTAGTCGGGCCCGTTGGGCTCGGTGCTCGGCGGGGGAACCGGCGACTCTTCGACACAGGGAGTGTCGGCGTCGAAAAACGCCTGCCCCTTGTACCCAAATGTCAGGTTGATTCGAAACCCATCGGGCGTTTCCACGAAGATGGCAGGGCTCTCCTGATCTCCGCGGACGGCCAGCACACGGTATCCGCTTTTCTTCCAGAACCTCTCGATCACTCCGAGAAAACTTCCCCGGCGTTCCTCGGAGATGACGGTCATCACCGCTACCCGTCGAGTTACCTGCCCTGTGCCGGTGGCGCCATGCTCCCCGTCGGCGCACGAGCCGTCCGTGGAGACATGGTGAGTCCACTCCACTCCCGGCTTAACGCTGCCCAGCGTATCCGCCAGGATTCCATCGGCTCGCCTTGCCGCTTCTTCCATGTTCATATTGAGGATCGCCCTGTCGACTTGAGACCCGCCCCCTTCTCCCTCCGTCAGCCCACACCCAGCGAGTGGTATGGCAAGACACAGGACCGCGATGTCACGAAACTTCACCGCGGATCCTCCGTCATGATCTTTTCTGGCTGCCCGGCGACAATAACCGCAATGTTGTCCGCCGACACCTGGTCCTTCCCCGGGTTGAAGTAGTTGGAGTGCGCCGGTGTGGGGCCCTCGCCGTCGACGAACGGCCGTGGCCCGTCGTCCACCTTGAAACGCTTGGCGCCGAACTCCTCGCTTGCCGGGTCCGTGCCGAACCACACGTCCTCGTCGTCGCTCGCCACGTCACCGAGCACGTATCCCCTGACTCCTCCCAGCACGCCCCCCAGAGGACCATTCGTGAGGAAGCCTTTCGCTCCCTCCTTCAGGAGCCCGCTTCCCTCCGGGCGAGACGGGAGTTTTGTCACCGGGTCGTTCTCCGCCGCGCCGACGTACACGTTCCCCTTCCCCACGTTCAGGTCCTCCGCTTTCTCCGCGCCCGTTCCCGGACTGCCGATCAGGATGATGTCGTCGGCTCCCGGAATTCCCCCGGGTCGTTGTGCGGCCTGTCCGACCGTGAGCGAACCGTATGAGTGGCCGATGGCCGTGACATGGGGATCGGCGTTCTCGTTCGTCGCCGAGACACCGCTCATGAAGCTGTTGTACGCGGGTGCCCCGGCCCGGGCGTGGTGGGGACTCATGACCGCCGCGTTGCCCGCCGCCTCCTCTGCGGGCAGTTGCGGTGCGTCGTATCCGAGCCAGACGATGGCGGCACTGGACGGATCGTACTTCTGGGCTCCGATCGCGGTGTCCCTCGCCCGCTTGAGGTCGTTGGTCGCGAAGTCCCTGTCCAGCGCTGTTCCCAGCCCCGGCACGTAGGCCGCCACGTTCTTCGCCGTGTCCGGGTTTCCGTAGCTGACGATCGCGCGGCCGTTCCCCTGGTCTCCGATGCCGAGCAGGAGCATCGGCGGGTGGCTCCCCTCGCGCAGTTCGCGGTCGATGACCTCCAGCCCCTGGAGCTTCGTCCTGGCCCGCTCGTCCTCGGATGCCTCCAGCTTCCCCATGAGCAGCGGCAGGTACGTTCGGTTGGCCTTGTCCCGCACTTCGGACGGGATGCCGTCCAGGTTGCCGATCCGGTCGGGGTAGACGGCCAGGTACCGCTCCCGCTGCTCCTCGCCCAGGCTGTCCCACCACTCCTTCCGCTCGGCGGGCGAGGCGTCCTCGGGGATGTCGTCCCCGAGGTGGTCGTCCGTCGCCTTGCGCACCGTGGCCAGGTCCCCGGCGGCGTCCGTCCACATGGCGTCCGTCACCGACAGGCCCGGTCCGGCCCTGAGCTTCCTCAGGGCCGTCGCGTACTCCGCGTCGATCCTCCGGGCGTCCTTCACGGCTCGCCCGATGCGGTCGGCGATGTCCTGCGCCCTCTCATGGTTCGGGTTGGGGTTGCGCAGCAGCGGGTCCGCCGCGTCGAGGAGTCCGGATTCCCTGGCCGTCCCTCCTTCGGGGACCTGCCCGAGAAGGTCCTTTCCCGCCGCCGGATAGCCGACCGTCCCGTCGTCGTGCACCGTGAACTTCCGGCTCTCCGCCTCCGCGAGCGCGTCCCTGAGGCTCTTCTGCACCGGCCTCAGCTCGGCGGCCAGTCCGTCCAGCGACGTGCGCACCATCCCGCACTCGACATGGATGTACCGAAAGTTCTCGCTCAGGCGCACCAGCCGCTTCACGGCCGCTCTCTCCGCCTCTCCCCTCTGGGTCTCGCGGAGCCCGGCCGTCATCTCGTTGTCGACCCGTGTCCGCGCCGAGTCCGCCCAGCCGCCGACACCGCGCCAGCCGTCCGCGGCGTCCCCGACTCCCGACAGGTCGAGGTCGCGGAGCTCCTGCCAGGTCAGTCCTCCCAGGTCCGGCGCCGTCACCGCGCGTCCCCGTCACGGTCCGCGCTCCGCTTCTGGAACGAGGACTTCACGCGGTGCTCGTTGTCGTCGTGGAGCCCGGCGACGTTCCGCAGCCCGGCGTCCAGGGCGTCGCACTCGTCCCGCACATCCCTCAGACGCGCTTCCCAGGACGAACGGACCGCTCCCAGCGCCCGCACGCTCTCCAGTCCGCGCCCCTCCGAAGTCACCCTCCGGTGTGATGCGCCGAGCCGGGCCAGGGACGACCGAGCGCCTTCCCGGAGGTCCCCGGCGACTCCGGCCGCCTTGATCCACGGCCCTGCGCTCTGCTCGAGACCGTCACCTCCGCCGGTGTCCGCCCTTCCGCCGGCGGAGGCCAGGGACATGCGCGCCCCCTCCCCACCGGGGGAGTTCACCGCCGCCCCGTCCCTGGGCCGCCCTGCCAGCTCGATCAGGTGGTGCCAGCAGGCCGAAGCCTCCTCGGTCGCCATGCCCCGTCCTCCCCGTCCACCCGGCGTCCCGCACGGGCGGACCGAATCGCCACTGCGCCACCGAGCGTAGACCCTCGGTGACGCTCCGCTGTGACGACCGCTCTGTCCGGTCGGCCCGGTCCCGCACACCGGCGGCCCTACTCGGTCCGCTTCGCGCGGCACGGCCGGAACACGGAGGCGGCATGGGAGTGCCGAGGAAGGCACGGCCTTCCTCGGCACTCCCGGTCAGGGCGGGGAACCGCGGGGTCTCACGCCTCCGCGGCGGCCTCCAGCTTCGCCAGGGCGGCGTCCACGCGGGCCAGGGTGCGGTCGCGGCCGAGCACCTCCAGCGACTCGAACAGCGGCAGGCCGACGGTGCGGCCGGTGACCGCCACCCGGATCGGGGCCTGGGCCTTGCCCAGCTTCAGGCCGTGCTCCTCGCCTGCCGCCAGGACGGCCTCCTTGAGCGCCTCGGCGTTCCAGTCCGCGTCCGCCAGCCTGGCGCGGGCGGTGCGCAGCAGGGCGTCCGCACCGGGCTTCATCGCCTTGCTCCAGGACGCCTCGTCCTCCACCGGCTCGTCCAGGAAGAGGAAGTCGACGTTGGCGGTGATGTCCGACAGGACGGTCACCCGGGTCTGGGCCAGGGGCGCGAGGGCCTCGAAGGCGGCGCGGTCGAACTTCTCCGGCGCCCACGGGGCGTGCGGAGCCCTCAGCCACGGCTCGCACCGGGCGATGAACTCCTTGGTGTCCAGCTCCCGGATGTGCGTGGCGTTGATGGCCTCGCACTTCTTGAGGTCGAAGCGCGCCGGGTTGGCGTTGACGGCCCCGATGTCGAAGGCCGCGACCATCTCGTCCATCGAGAAGATGTCCCGGTCCTCGGCGATCGACCAGCCCAGCAGGGCGAGGTAGTTGAGCAGGCCCTCGGGGAGGAACCCGCGCTCGCGGTAGAGGTTGAGCGAGGACTGCGGGTCGCGCTTGGAGAGCTTCTTGTTGCCCTCCCCCATCACGTACGGCAGGTGCCCGAACTCCGGGACGCTCCCGTTGCCCACGCCGATCTCGGCCAGCGCCCGGTACAGGGCGATCTGCCGCGGGGTGGAGGAGAGGAGGTCCTCGCCGCGCAGGACGTGGGTGATCTCCATCAGCGCGTCGTCGACCGGGTTGACCAGCGTGTACAGCGGGGCGCCGTTGGCCCGGACGATGCCGTAGTCGGGGACGTTCTCCGGGGTGAAGGTCAGCTCGCCGCGGACCAGGTCGGTGAAGGTGATGGGCTCGTCCGGCATCCGGAAGCGGACGATCGAGGGACGTCCCTCGGCCTCGTACGCGGCGATCTGCTCCTCGGTGAGGTTCCGGCACCTGCCGTCGTACCCGGAGGGCTTCCCCGCCTTCCTGGCGGCCTCGCGGCGCTCGTCCAGCTCCTCCGCGGTGCAGTAGCAGCGGTAGGCGTGGCCGGCCTCCTGGAGCCTGCGCGCGACGTCGGCGTAGAGGTCCATCCGCTGCGACTGGCGGTACGGGGCGTGCGGGCCGCCGACCTCGGGGCCCTCGTCCCACTCGAAGCCCAGCCAGCGCATCGAGTCCAGGAGCTGCTCGTAGGACTCCTCGGAGTCGCGGGCCGCGTCGGTGTCCTCGATGCGGAAGACGAAGGTGCCGCCGTGGTGCCGGGCGAAGGCCCAGTTGAACAGGGCGGTGCGGACCAGGCCCACGTGGGGGTTGCCGGTCGGCGAGGGACAGAACCGTACGCGTACGTCAGATGCGCTAGCCACGCTTGATCACCTTGTTGGTGAGAGTGCCGATGCCTTCGATGGTGACGGCGACCTCGTCGCCGACGTTGAGGGGTCCGACACCCGCCGGGGTGCCGGTGAGGATGACGTCGCCGGGCAGGAGCGTCATGGCCTCGGTGATGTGGACGACGAGGTCCTCGACGGAGCGCACCATCTGGCCGGTGCGGCCGAGCTGCCGCTGCTCGCCGTTGACGGTGCACATGACGGCCAGGTCCGAGGGGTCGACGTCGGTGACGATCCACGGCCCCAGCGGACAGGAGCTGTCGAAGCCCTTGGCCCTGGCCCACTGGGCCTCGGTGCGCTGGGTGTCACGGGCGGTGACGTCGTTGGCGCAGGTGTAGCCGAGGATGACGTCCGCCACCCGCTCGCGGGGCACCTGGCTGCACATCCGGCCGATCACCACGGCCAGCTCCGCCTCGTGGTGCACCTCGCGGGAGAAGGACGGGTAGACGATGGGGTCGTCGGGGCCGATCACCGAGGTGGAGGGCTTGAAGAACGCCACCGGCACCTCGGGGACCTCGTTGCCCATCTCCGCGGCGTGCTCGGCGTAGTTCCGGCCGATCGCCACCACCTTGTTGGGCAGCACGGGCGGCAGCAGCCGGACCTTGTCCAGGGGGATCCGTTTGCCCGAGCGTTCGAACTCGGCGAAGGGATGGCCCTTGATGATGTCGAGGACGAGGCCGTCGCCGCTCCGGGCGTCCCCTTCCACGACTCCGAACGCGACGTTGCCGTCGATGGAGAATCTGGCGATGCGCACGGGTGGTGCTGCCCCTCGTTGATCGCGGGTGGGAGTTGACACTCAAGGGTAAGCCCCGCACACCGGGGGTGTGCGGGGCCCATGCCGCGCGCGTTGTGGGGCCGGCGGACCGTGCGCCGGCGGCGGTCCGTCAGCGCAGACGTGCCATGAGGGCGTGCTCGACCAGGGTGATCAGCGCGCTCTTGGCCTCGGCCCGGTGACGGGCGTCGGTGGTGATGATCGGCGCGTCCGGACCGATCTGCAGCGCCTCGCGCACCTCGTCCGGCGTGTACGGCTGGTGACCGTCGAAGCCGTTGAGGGCGATGACGAACGGCAGACCCGAGTTCTCGAAGTAGTCCACCGCCGGGAAGCAGTCCGCCAGCCGGCGGGTGTCCACCAGCACCACCGCGCCGATCGCGCCGCGCACCAGGTCGTCCCACATGAACCAGAACCGGTCCTGGCCCGGCGTGCCGAACAGGTACAGGATCAGGTCCTGGTCCAGCGTGATCCGGCCGAAGTCCATCGCCACGGTCGTCGTGGTCTTGTCCCCGGTGTGGGTCAGGTCGTCGATCCCCGCCGACGCGGCGGTCATCACGGCCTCGGTGCGCAGCGGGTTGATCTCCGACACGGCGCCCACGAAGGTCGTCTTGCCCACGCCGAAGCCGCCCGCCACCACGATCTTCGCGGAGGTGGTGGAGCGGGCTGCACCGCTAGAGCTTGCGAAGTCCACTGAGCACCCTTTCGAGCAGTGTCACATCTGGCTGGCCACCGGCGGACTCGTCGCCGCCGGGCTGGTGGATGGCGACGAGACCGGCCTCGGCCAGGTCGGCCACGAGGATACGGGCGACGCCCAAAGGAATGGAGAGAAGTGCGGAGATCTCTGCTACCGATTTGATCTCGTAGCACAGATGGCAGATCCGCCGGTGTTCGGGGAGCTGGCCCTGGAGCTGGGCCGGCTGCGCCGTGGTGTGCACCAGCGCCTCGATGGCGAGCTGGTAGCGCGGGCGCGTACGGCCCCCGGTCATGGCGTACGGCCGCACCAGGGGCGCCGACTCGCCGCGGTTCCCCTGCTGGGCGCGGAGGCCCCGCGCCGTGTGCTCTTCCCCGCCGGAACGGGGAGGGGCCTGCGGCGCCTGCTGAGGCTGCTGGTACGGATGCGGCTGCTGGTACGGCTGTGGCTCTTGATACGGCTGTGGCTGTTCGTAGGGCTGGGACGCCGGCGTCTGCCACTGCCGGCTCGGAGTCGAGGGGAAGTTGAACCGCTTCATCCGCGGGTCGTGCTGCGGCTGCTGGGAACGGTGCTCACCGCCGTAGGAACCGCCTGGGGGCGTTGCCACGTCTCCTCCTCCACTGCCGGACGTCAGGCCGTCTCTTCCGGGGACCACCGGGGCCCATCGCGTCCCCGCACCCTACGGCGCGGAGACGCGATGTGCACGGCGTCTTATTAGTTGAGAAGGCTTCCCTGGAGTTCGGCACGGAGGTCCGGGGTCAGCACCGTACCCGCCCGGTCCACCAGCAGGGCCATCTCGTACCCCACCAGACCGATGTCCGCCTCCGGGTGGGCCAGCACCGCCAACGAGGAACCGTCGGAAATCGACATGATGAAGAGGAACCCACGCTCCATCTCCACCACCGTCTGATTCACCGCACCCCCCTCGAAGATGCGCGACGCACCAGCGGTCAGCGAGGTCAGACCCGACGCGACCGCCGCCAACTGATCGGCACGGTCCCGCGGGAACCCCTCGGACATGGCCAGAAGGAGGCCGTCGGCGGAGACCACCACCGTGTGCGACACCCCCGGGGTGTTCTCCACGAAGTTGGTGATCAACCAGTTCAGGTTCTGCGCCGCCTGGCTCATCGGGCTCACACTAACGCTCCTGATCGTAGGTGCTGCCGGGGCCGAAGCCCGGTCGGTCATTCTGGGTGGCGTCCGAGCCGCCCGCGGTGCGTCCCCTCCGGACGCCGCGGTGCAGGTTGCTCAACCTGCCTCGGACGTCCTCGGGGTCGCGGGAGACCTGAGGGCCGCCCTGGGGTGCCTGTTCGCCTTCCGCGGTGCCCGCGACCAGGTTGGCCTTGGGGACACGGCGGGGCAGGCCGGAGGCAGTGACTCCGCCGGCCTTGGGGTCACGGATCCGCTCCGCCCGCTGCCGGCGCTCGTCATTCGCCGCACGCCATCCGGAGTCATCGGGAAGATCCCCCTGACGAGGCACCTCCGGTGATTCCGTTTGTGGCTGGTACTGCGTGCCCGGGGTCTCCTGGGACTGCTGCCAGTTCCGCTCGCGGCGGGGAAGTCCCGCGCCGGTCAAGGAGGCAGAGCCGTCCGGGGAGACTCCCGGTCGGTTGAAGCCTACGCTTTCCCGGCCGTCTTCGGGAGCGCCGGGAGCGGATTCCGCTTCCGGTCCGGCCCCCCGGTCGGCGCCGTAGGGGCCGCCGTCGTACCCGGATCCGTGGTCCCCCTGGCGGTCCGGAGCGTACTCGCCCTGCCGGTAGCCCTGCTGCGGGTACTCGGCCTGGTAGTCCTGCTGGTACTCGGCCCGGTACTCGCCCTGGTACTCCTGCTGTCCGTAGGAGGAGTCCTGTCCGTAGGAGGAGTCCTCCCCGTAGGAGGGCTCCTGCCCGTAGGAGGAGTCCTCCCCGTAGGAGGAGTCCTGCCCGTAGGAGGAGTCCTGCCCGTAGGAGGAGTCCTGCCCGTAGGAGGAGTCCTGCGGGAACCCTGTCTGCGAGGCGTACTGCCCCGTCTGCTCGGGGTCGTAGGCGGCCGGCCGGCCGGAGGCGTACTGCTCCTGGCCGCCCTCCCCGCCGTATCCGCCGTTCTCCGGCTGGTACGGCGCCTGCGGCTGCGGCTGCTGCTGCGGCTGCTGCGCGTACTGCGCCTCCAGAGCCGCCCGGCGCTCCTCGCGCATCAGCGACCGGCCCACCGGGTCCAGGAGGGAGGAGGCGGCGTCCTGCGGCTGCGCCGGGGAACCGTAGCGGGAGTCGTCGAAGCCCAGCTCGGCGGCGGAGAGCTGCCGCTGCTCCCCGTGCGCGGACTGCTGCACGGTCTGCGGCTGCTCGGGGACGATCCGGGAGACGGTGAAGTCCTCCTCGGGCTGCTCCTCGCCGCCGCCGCCGTGGGTGATCTTCTCCGGGAGCATGACCAGCGAGGTGGTGCCCGCCTGCTCACCGGAGGGGCGGAGCTGGACGCGGATGCCGTGCCGGGCGGCCAGGCGGCCGACCACGTACAGGCCCATGCGCTGCGAGATGGCCGCGTCCACCGTCGGCGGGTTGGCCAGCCTGTGGTTGATGTCGGCGAAGTCCTCGGGCGTCAGACCGATGCCCTTGTCGTGGATCTCGATCATCACGCGGCCGTCGGGCAGCCGGGTCGCGGTGACGCGGACCTTCGTCTGCGGCGAGGAGAACGAGGTGGCGTTCTCCAGCAGCTCGGCCAGCAGGTGCACCAGGTCGGTGACGACGGCGCCGTGGATCTCGCTGTCCGGCACGCCGGACAGCTCGATGCGTTCGTAGTCCTCCACCTCGGAGGAGGCGGCGCGCAGCACGTCCACCAGCGGCACCGGCTGGTTCCAGCGGCGGCCGGGCTCCTCGCCCGCGAGGACGAGGAGGTTCTCGCCGTTGCGGCGCATACGGGTCGCCAGGTGGTCCAGCTTGAAGAGGTTCTCCAGCTGGTCCGGGTCGGCCTCGTTGTTCTCCAGTTCCGTGATGAGGGCGAGCTGGCCCTCGATGAGGCCCTGGTTGCGGCGCGAGAGGTTGGTGAAGATCGCGTTGACGTTGCCCCGCAGCATCGCCTGCTCGGCGGCGAGGCGGACCGCCTCGCGGTGGATCTGGTCGAAGGCGCGGGCGACCTCGCCGATCTCGTCGCGGCTGTTGATCGGGATGGGCTGGACCCTGGTGTCGACCTTGCCCGGGTCGGTGCGGGAGAGCTGGTCCACCAGCATCGGCAGCCGCTGCTGGGCCACGTCGAGAGCGGCGGTGCGCAGCCGGCGCATGCTGTTGCTCATGGAGCGGGCCATCATCCCGGCGACGACGAAGGCGACCAGCAGGGCGACCAGCACGATGACGGAGTTGACGATGGCTTCCTGCCGGGCGTCGTCCGCGATCTGCGCGGTCTCCTCCACCGCCCTGTCGGTGAACGACTTCTCCACCGTGCGGTAGGCGTTGAACTCGCCGGTGGCGACCGTGTACCAGTTCTCCGCGGTGACGCCGCGCGCCGCCAGCGCCTGGGGCGAGGCGCCGGAGCCGATGGCCTGGATCATCTCGTCGGCCAGCGGCGGGGCGGTGAAGTCCTCGCCGGCCGCGGCCGCCTCGTCCCTGGCCTCCTCGATACGGCCCTCGGTCTCCTCCTCGGCCTTGGCGAGCTCCTGCTGCAGCATCTGCCAGTCCTCGGGAGTACCGCCTCCGCGGTACTCGTCGAGGGCGATGCGCTCCAGGTAGGCGTACGAGGCGAAGGCGGTGAGCTGGCGCCGCTTGTCCTCCGCCTTGGGGCCGGGCTTGATCAGCAGGTGGGTACCGATGGAGCGCTGGAGGGAACTGGCGGCCTTGGAGAGCGAGATGGCGTAGACGGTACGGCCGTAGGAGGTGATGTTGCCGGTGCCCAGTCCCAGTTCGTTGGCGAACTCCATCAGCGGGTGCTGGATCCGGACGTAGCCCTCTTCGGTCTCCACACCGCTCAGACGCTTGGTGTAGGCGGCCGCACGCAGGTCCTTCAGCCCCGGCTCGACCTCGGTGAAGGCGGCGAGGCGTCGCTTGAGGCCCTGGTGGTCGGGCATCTCGTCGACGCGCCGGTGGAACTCCTCGGCGGCGGCGTCGGTGACGCCGCGGACCTCCTGGATCACCGGGTCGTCCGTGTTGCCCTGGAGGAGCGGCGCGGCGGTACGGTCCCGCTCGTCGATCAGCGCGTGGGCGTAGGTGGCGGCGGCCCGGACCAGCTCGGCGGTGCGGTTGGCCTCCTCGGCCTCGCGCAGCGTGTCCAGGGAGCTCTGCACCCGGTAACCGCCGAAGACGAGGGCCACGAGCACGGGAATGAGCAGGATGGCGTTGAGCCTGGTGGCCACGCGCCAGTTGCGGATCCCGAACCGGCCGCCTCCGCCACCCGCTCCCCCGCCGTTCCCGGGCAGGTCGGAGGACGCCTCCGCGACGCGCTGCGGCGGCGTGAAGTTGCCCCGCGGCTCCCGGGGCGGGGAGCTCGACTTGCTTCGCCTCACTCGACCAAACCTCTCGGCTTCAGCCCATCGTCTTCGATGCAACCGTGATTACTGCTGAGTTCAGCGAATTTCAGCACGCCGGACATGCGCTTTCCAAACACCTGGACCTGTGACGGCGCCTCCCGACACACGGGAAACAAAAGGGACATAAGCACCCACTCATCAATGAACCGCCGAAACTTTGTAAGCGCTGGGGAGCGGGGTGCTCGCGCCGAGTGTTCTCGGCGCCCCAATTCTCTTTCGAAACGTTATGAAGGCCGGGGCGGACGAGCGCGGAGGCGCGTCCGCCCCGGCCCGCGGCCGGCGAGGCTCCGTGGCACTCCGCGGCTCGGAACGAGACGGAGCGCACATGTGGGAATTCGGCGGAGGTTCAGCGCAGACGTGCCAGAAGGGCGTGCTCGACCAGGGTGATCAGCGTGCTCTTGGCCTCGGCCCGGTGACGGGCGTCGGTGGTGATGATCGGCGCGTCCGGACCGATCTGCAGCGCCTCGCGCACCTCGTCCGGCGTGTACGGCTGCTTTCCGTCGAAGCCGTTGAGGGCGATGACGAACGGCAGACCCGAGTTCTCGAAGTAGTCCACCGCCGGGAAGCAGTCCGCCAGCCGGCGGGTGTCCACCAGCACCACCGCGCCGATCGCGCCGCGCACCAGGTCGTCCCACATGAACCAGAACCGGTCCTGACCCGGCGTGCCGAACAGGTACAGGATCAGGTCCTGGTCCAGCGTGATCCGGCCGAAGTCCATCGCCACGGTCGTCGTGGTCTTGCCCGCGGTGTGGGTCAGGTCGTCGATCCCCGCCGACGCGGCGGTCATCACGGCCTCGGTACGCAGCGGGTTGATCTCCGACACGGCGCCCACGAAGGTCGTCTTGCCCACACCGAACCCGCCCGCCACCACGATCTTCGCGGAGGTCGTGGCACGCGGTACGGAAGTTCCGTAGGCGGCCTGCGGGCTAGAGCTTGCGAAGTCCACTGAGCACCCTTTCGAGCAGTGTCACATCCGGTGCACCACCGGGCTCGCTGCTGCTGCCCGGCTGGTGGATCGCCACCATCCCGGCCTCGGCCAGGTCGGCGACGAGAATCCGCGCCACCCCCAGAGGTATAGCGAGCAGTGCCGAGATCTCCGCGACCGACTTGACCTCCTGGCACAGGTGGCAGATCCGCTGGTGCTCCGGAAGCAGTCCCATGAGCTGTGCCGGATCGGCGGTGGTGCTCACCAGCGCCTCGATGGCGAGCTGGTAGCGCGGGCGCGTACGGCCTCCGGTCATGGCGTACGGCCGCACCAGGGGCTGGTCGCCTTCGCCGCCGTACGGCACGTGTTCGTTCAGGCCACCGTACGGACCGGGTGAGGCGGGCGGCGGGGTCATGGCTCCTCCGGGCGAGGCATGAAGGTCGGCGATGCGGACTGTGGTGCTCGTGTGGGGGGAGCGGGGTCTAGGTGAGAAGGCTTCCCTGGAGTTCGGCACGGAGGTCCGGGGTCAGCACCGTACCCGCCCGGTCCACCAGCAGGGCCATCTCGTACCCCACCAGACCGATGTCCGCCTCCGGGTGGGCCAGCACCGCCAACGAGGAACCGTCGGAAATCGACATGATGAAGAGGAACCCACGCTCCATCTCCACCACCGTCTGATTCACCGCACCCCCCTCGAAGATGCGCGACGCACCAGCGGTCAGCGAGGTCAGACCCGACGCGACCGCCGCCAACTGATCGGCACGGTCCCGCGGGAACCCCTCGGACATGGCCAGAAGGAGGCCGTCGGCGGAGACCACCACCGTGTGCGACACCCCCGGGGTGTTCTCCACGAAGTTGGTGATCAACCAGTTCAGATTCTGCGCCGCCTGGCTCATCGGACTCAACTAACGCTCCTGCTGGTAGGTGGGGCCTGTGCCGCGGCTGCCGCCGGTCTGGCCGCTTCCGGCCTGCCGGCCCTGCTGGATGCCCCGGCGGAGATTGGTCAGCCGGCCGCGGACGTCATCGGGCGCGCGCGAGACCTGCGGACCGGCCGGCGCGGCCGGCCGCTGCTGCGCGGTGCCCGCGACCAGGTTGGCCTTGGGGACACGGCGGGGCAGGCCGGACGTGGTGACTCCGCCCGAAGCGGGCTGGCGGAGCTGTTCGGCCCGGCGCCAGCGCTCGTCGTTCGGAGTCTCCTCCCAGGCGTCGCCGGACGAACCGCCGGCGGACTGTTCCTGCGGCCTCGGCGAAGCCGCCGCGGCGGGCTTGTCGGACCGCGCGGCGGAAGCCGGGGCTCCTCCGGCCCCCGCGGACGAGGAGTCGCCCGAGGACGCGGACTGCGCCTGCTGGGCGGCATGCCTGGCGCTGAACCAGCTCGACTCGACCGACTCGAAGATCGGGGTGCGCTCCTCCCCGCCGGCGGTGGAGGCGGAGGAACTGCCCGGCAGTTCGTAACCGGTGGTGTCGCGGGTGGCGGGAGCGCTCTGCCGGGGCGCGTACTGGCCCGTGTCCTGGGAGACCTGCGGGCTCGGGAACTGCCCCGTCTCCTGCGGACGGGGGTACTGACCCGTCTCCTGGGAGACCTGCGGACTCGGGAACTGCCCCGTCTCCTGCGGACGGGGGTACTGACCCGTGTCCTGAGACACCTGCGGACTCGGGAACTGCCCCGTCTCCTGCGGACGGGGGTACTGACCCGTGTCCTGAGACACCTGCGGACTCGGGAACTGCCCCGTCTCCTGCGGACCCCGGTGCCCTCCCTGGGGGAGGGGCTGCGCGGGGCGCGGGAAGTGGGGGGTGTCGCCGGGTCCGGAGGGCTGGCGGTACGCGCCCGCACCGGGGAACTCCGCGGTGGACTCGACCTCCTCGTGCCCCCTCGGTGCGTCGGGCAGCTCGTGCGGACCGGACGCCGGGTTGCCGCGACCGGCGGCCCAGCTCGGGCGCCGCTCGCCCGGTCCCGCGGGCAGCTCGCCCGCGGAGACGCCGTCACGCTGCGCGGGCCGGGCGTTCCGGGCTTCGGGGCGTGCGTCGGCGCCGAAGGAGTTGGGCGCGCCGGCTCCGGCCGGAGCGCCGGGCCCCGGGCGGGCGGGCTGCTGTCCGGGGTTCGGGCCGGGACGGGAGGGGGCCCCGGCGCCGCCCGGCAGCGCGGCGCGCGAGGAGCCGCCCTGGACCTGGCCGCGGGTGGGCAGCGCACCGAGCCGGCTCGTGCCGGCCGGCGCTCCCGCCGGCGGCTCGCGCCGGAGCGTGGCGGACGGGCCGGGGCCCTGGCCGCCCTCGCCGGGCTTCTTCTGCTGCTGTCCGCCGCGCTGGGTGACGTCGACCGGGAGCATGACCAGCGCGGTCGTGCCTCCGGAGTCCGAGGGCCTGAGCTGGATGCGGATGCCGTGGCGCAGGGAGAGCCGGCCGACCACGAACAGGCCCATGCGGCGGGAGACCGAGACGTCGACCGTCGGCGGGTTGGCGAGCCGTTCGTTGATCGCCGCCAGGTCCTCGGGCGACAGGCCGATGCCCGTGTCGTGGATCTCGATCAGCACGCGGCCGTCGGGCAGCGCGTGACCGGTGACGCGGACCTTGGTCTGCGGCGAGGAGAACGAGGTGGCGTTCTCCAGCAGCTCGGCCAGCAGGTGCACCAGGTCGTTGACGACCCGGCCCGCCACCTGGGTGGTGGGGACGGCGTTCAGTTCGATGCGCTCGTACTGCTCCACCTCGGACGCGGCGGCGCGCAGCACGTCCACCAGCGGGACCGGGCGCGTCCAGCGGCGGCCGGGCTCCTCGCCCGCGAGGACGAGGAGGTTCTCGCCGTTGCGGCGCATACGGGTCGCCAGGTGGTCCAGCTTGAACAGCGAGGAGAGCTGGTCCGGGTCGGCCTCGCGGGACTCCAGTTCCGAGATGATCGACAGCTGGCGCTGGATCAGGCCCTGGCTGCGGCGCGAGAGGTTGGTGAACATCGCGTTGACGTTGCCCCGCAGCAGCGCCTGCTCGGCGGCGAGGCGGACCGCCTCGCGGTGGACGTCGTCGAACGCCGCGGCCACCCGGCCGATCTCGTCGCGGCTGTGGACGCCGACGGACTCCACGGAGGTGTCGACGTCCTGCGGGTCGGCCTCGGAGAGCTGCTTGACCAGTTCGGGCAGGCGGCGACGGGCGACGTCCTGCGCGGTGTCCTGCAGCCGGCGCAGCGAGCGGACCATGGAGCGGGCCACGACGAACGCGCCGACCAGCGAGATGCCGAGCACGAGCAGGACGAGGACACCGTTGAGGAAGGCGTCCTGCTGGGCCTCGGCGCGCAGCCGGCGGGCCTGGTCGTCCATCTCCGTGAGCAGGGAGGCCTCGATCTTGCCCATCTGCTCGATCTTCACCTGGTCCTGGTCGAACCAGTCCAGGTAGGAGCGGTTCTCGCGCGAGATGCCCTCGGGGTCCTTCACCACGCGCTCGGCGTACTTGTCGGCCGAGGTGATGTTGACGATGCCCTCGTCCAGCGGCTTGGTGAGCTCGGCCGCCTCGCCGGTCCCGTAGATCTCGGCGAAGCGCTTGCGCGCGGTGCGCTCGCCCTGCCAGGCGGACGCGATGTAGAGGTGGTCGCTGTCCGAGAGTTCCGGGCCGCCCTTGCGGGCCAGGCCGGCGCTGATGATCGCGCGCTGTATGGAGGCGTACTCCTTCGCGGAGGAGAACGCGGCCAGCGCGCGGGTGCTCTGGATCATGTCCGGGTTGCTGGTGGCCTGTGCCATGTCCTGCGACAGGCTCAGCAGCGACTCGATCAACTGGTTGTAGTCGTTGACCGTCCGGGAGATGTTGTCCGGGTTGTCGTACGCCCGCTCGCGGATCTCCTTCAGCGAGTTGAGCTGCCGGGAGATGTCGACGATCGTGGCCTTGATGCCGGAGAGCGTCTTGTCGTCGGCGCTCTCGATCCCGCCGCTGGCGTCGAAGAACGCCGTCTTGACCCGGTCCGTCGTCTCGCGGGGGCCGACGACCGCGTCGTCCTTGGGGTTTCCGGTGCCGGTGAGCGGGCCGGCCGAGCGGTCCCGTTCCTCCTGGAGAGCCGCCGCCAGCTCGGTGGCGTGCTCGGTCATCTCCGTGAGGAGCTTCATGTTGTCGAGCTGGTCGACCTCTTCCAGCGAGCTCTGGATACGCAGTGCGCCCAGCGAGGTGGCCGCTACGACCGGCAGGGCCAGCAGCGAGACCAGACGGGTACTGATGCGCCAGTTGCGGAGGGCGAGACGTGAGCCCGTCGCACTGGGCTCCTTGGACTTCGGGCCGTCTCCCGGCCCGCCGTCCGGCTGCGCGTCCGTGCGCTTGTCCCCATCGGCGCCGAGGGCCTGCTCCCGGCCACCGTTCTCCTGGGCGCGCTGGGGCGAGGAGCCGCGGTCGGCCGCACCGCGCAGCTCCGGGTCCCCCACAGCGCTGCCATCCCTCTTGAAACGTCCCTGCACTAGCGTCGCAACCTCTGGACCAGGCGTCCCCCCGCGAACGGCGGAACGGTATCGAGTCGGAAAGGTCCTCGAGGACCCCCCTGACGGTCGTGAGTGACCGGCGCGCCCCCAAGTCGCCGCCGCGCGGCGCTGCTGTGCGCCCCCTTGCGCGCCGGCTCCTCTGCGGCGGTCCGTGGAATTCCAGCACAGTGCCGGAACTCCAACAAGGTCCGCAGACAAGGCCGCGGCCCGGGTTACGCTGTGCAGACGGCGCGTCGCTCAGGGTGCAGACGAATAACGCACATTACGGACTTTTGGCAGCTAGCTCCCCGCCTGCTCCCCGAGGGCACCCACTGCCCCGGTAGCACCGTCGGAGAGTTGAATATCCGACTTACGGCATGTATGTCCGTTTGTCATCCCGGGCGAGACGGACCTTTATGTCGCGTTTGCCCAACCCTCCGTGAGTAAAATCACAGGCGGATCGTTATCCGCGTCATGCCTGGAGGGTAAGAGGGACCCTTACGCTCAGCTTGGCAGAACGACGTGAACGACAAGAAGGCGAACGAGGCAGACCTGGTGAAGACCACGACGACCGCGCGCAGTGTCGCCAACCCGCGGCGCACCACCCTGGCCCATCTCAAGGACGCCGAGACGCCGACCGCGGTTCCCGCGGCCGAGCGCACCGGCGAGGAGACGGCGGAGGCCGTCGTCCTGCCGGCCCAGACCGCCAACCCGCGGCGGACCGTCCTGATGGACTCCCCTGTCGGCTGACCTCCTCCGCGTCCGCGGCGACGGAACGCCTCGGCCCCGCACACCCGGTGGACACGGTGTGCGGGGCCGAGGCGTTCCGTCGCCCGGGCCCCCCGGCGGAACTCAGTGCTGCCAGCTGTGCGGGGCGTGGTAGACGGGAAGCCGTTCGGGGCGGCGCCAGGGCGCCGAGGCGCGGCGGGGACGCCGGGGCTCGGCGGAGCGGGTGCGGGCGGCTGCGCGGGCGAGGAGCAGGGCGGTGACCGCGGCGAGTTCCTCCTCGCTGGCCTGTCCCCTCTCGACCCGGACCACGTCGGTGGCAAGGCTGCTCATGAAACTCTTCCTCACTGGATCACGGTGATCGTCACTGGGGCGGGTTGCCGTGCTTGCGGGCCGGCAGGTCCGCGTGCTTGGCGGACAGCATGGCCAGGGTGTGGGCGAGGACGGTGCGGGTGTCGGCCGGGTCGATGACGTCGTCGACCAGGCCCCGCTCGGCCGCGTAGTACGGATGCATCAGCTCGGCCCTGTACTCCTTGACCAGCTCCTCCCGCGCCGCGTCGGGATCGTCGGCCGCGGCGATCTGCCGGCGGAAGATCACGTTGGCGG
>NZ_BAAATJ010000010.1:0-188719 GCF_039533345.1 Streptomyces glaucosporus
CACGGGGGACCGTGTGGGAGAGTAGGTCGCCGCCGAACAATTCGTTGCCGTGGTCCCCGGGATTTCGTCCCGGGGACCACGGCATTTTTGCGTTGTGTCACCGGGAGTTCACGTGGCACCGCCAGCATCGCCGTCATGGGGACGACGACACTGGGCAGCACGCTGCGGTCGAAACTCGAAGAGCAGCGCATAGGCGTCGGGGACGAAGTCGTCGTTCCTGCCTACTGCGGTAGCGAGGTGGCGGCCGCTGTGAAGGCGACGGGGGCATCGCCCGTCTTCGCCGACATCGACCCGGGGAGCCTCTGCCTCGATCCCGCCTCCGTCGCCGAGGTCCTGTCCGAACGGACCGCTGCCGTGCTCCCCGTGCACCTCTTCGGGCACCCTGCCGACATGGTCTGCCTGCGCGCGTTGGCGCAGAAGCACGGGGCGCAGGTGATCGAAGCCGGCGAAGGAGGCGCGGTTTCCTCGATGGAGACCGCGCGGCGCCGGCAGCACGCGGAATTCCTGAGCGAACGATTGAACGGCGTGATGGTTCCGCGGGTCGCGACCGGGGTGCGGCACGGGTACGAGCAGTACGTGGTCCGGATCCCGGGGAACGGACGACCCGACCGGGATGCCTTCAAGCAGGCGCTGAGGGCGCGCGGCGTGCCGTGCCACGTGCCGGTGAAGACGCCCCTGTACCGGCTGCCGGAGTTCCGGGCGGACGTCTGGTTGCCCGAGAGCGAGCGAGCGGCCGGTGAGTGTCTGGCGCTGCCGCTGGACGCGGCGATGACCCGTCGTGAGCTGCAGCGGATCGTCTCGGCCTGCAATGCGCTGGGCGGGCTGCTGATGGAGCCGGCCTGCTGAGCGGTCGAGTCTCCGAGGCCCGGGGGCGGGGTGGTCGGAGAGGCCGCGGACTTCGGGTATGATCTATCCCGTTGCCGCGCCCCAATAGCTCAGTCGGCAGAGCGTCTCCATGGTAAGGAGAAGGTCTACGGTTCGATTCCGTATTGGGGCTCAGTGAAGTGATGACGATGAGGCCCCCGCCGGAAGGCGGGGGCCTCATCGTCATCCGTCCCCTTCCGCTCCCGCGTCGGTCACTCGGGAACACGCATGGCGAGGATCGCCATGTCATCGGAAGGCGCGTCGGCGGCGAAGCGTTCCACGGCCCGCATGATGCGAGCGGCGACGGCCCCCGCGGTCAGGCCCGTACAGGTGGTGAGGACATCGGCGAGACCGTCGTCCCCCAGCATGCGGGAGCCCTCCCGCCGCTCGGTCACCCCGTCGGTGACGCACAACAGCACGTCGCCGGGATCGAGGGTCAGCGTCTCCTCGTACAGCTCCAGGTCCTCCAGCACACCGAGGAGGGGCTGGGGTTCGGCGGCCGGCTCGACGCTGCCGTCCTGGCGCAGGCGCAGAGGCAGCGGATGGCCGGCGCAGACGATCTTGAGAGTCGCGCCGCCCTCGGGCTTCGGCCACAGCTCGCCGTAGAGCAGGGTCAGGAAGCGGCTGCGGGACCCCTCGTCGAGGATCGCGGCATTGAGCCGCTCCAGGACCGCCGGGCCGCCGAAACCCTCACGGGCCAGAAGACGCAGCGCGTGGCGGGCCAGACCGGTGACCGCGGCCGCCTCGGGACCGGTTCCGCAGACGTCGCCGATGGCGAAGCCGTACGCGCCGTCGCGGATGGGGAAGATGTCGTAGAAGTCGCCGCCGACCTCGTTGCCCTCGCCCGCGGCACGGTAGATCACCTCCACCTCGACACCGGGGACCTCGGGCAGCTCGGGCGGCAGGAGGCTGCGCTGGAGGGACTGGCTGATGGCGGTCCGCTCGCTGTACAGCCGGGCGTTGTCGAGGGCGAGAGCGGCCCGGCGCGAGAGGTCCTCGGCCAACTCCAGGATCTCCTGGCGGAACCGTTCCTCGGTCGGCTTGCCCAGCGTCAGCATGCCGATGACACGGTTGCGGGCCACCAGCGGCAGCACCACCGTCTCCCCGCCGACCGCCGCCGCGGTGGCGAGAGTGGTGCCGGTGACGCCGGCGGAGGGGCGGTCGCCGGAGAGGCCGGTCTGGTCCAGCCCCAGGCTGCGCAGAGAGGTGCGCAGGGCGGCGGAGTGCGCCGCGTCGCCCGGGGCGGTCCACACCCGGGCGCCGGGCGTGGGCACCGGGTCGGGCGGGGGAACCTTGGCGAGCAGCGCCTTGAGGCCGTCGATGCGGTCCTCGTCCTCGTGGAGTACGTAGGAGAGCTCGGGTTCGGAGGACTGGTCGGCGATGGTGTAGACGGCACACCAGGAGGCGAGGGTGGGAACCGTCATCTGGGCCATCAGGGCGAGCGTCTGGTCGCGGTCGAGGGTGCCGGCGAGCAGGTCGGAGGCCTCGACGAGGAAGGAGAGCGAGCCGCGGCGCAGCCGTTCCAGCTCGGTCAGCCGCGCGGACTCCACGGCGAGCGCGATCCGGTCCGCGGCGAACTGCAGGCGGAGCGCCTCCTCGTTGGTGTAGCGGCCGGGGGCCTCGGCGGAGACGCCCAGGGAGCCGGTCAGCCGTCCCTCGACCTTCAACGGGACGGTGACCACCGAGCGCATGCCCGTCCCCTCCAGCAGGGGAACCGCCCCCGGCACCGCGGCGAGGTCCTCGTGGACCGAGGGCATCCGGGCCGACCCGTACCGGCCGGTGCCGGCCTCCACCGGGACGCGGGCGAAACGCTGCCGGGCGGACGGCAGTCCGGTGGTGGCGCGGACCTCGAGCTCGGTCTCGTCGTCCGTGGCCAGCAGGAGGAAGGCGGCGTCGCCGTCGAGCATGTCCCGGGCGCGCTCGACGGTGCGCTGGAGGAGGCCGTCCAGATCGTCCGGTGGAGGCGAGCCGATGAAGATCTCGAAGGGATCGGCGGAGCGCTCACGGCTCTCGGAGGTGTTCGTGGTGTCGGACGCCGAACCGCGCGCCGGGGACTGCAACACCGCGCGTTCGTGGTCGCGCACCAGCAGGCAGACGGTGGAGGGCTCGCCTCCTGCGTCGCGGACACGCAGGTGGGAGGCGTAGACCGGGATCGTGCGGCCGTCGGCACCGCGGATGCCGTACGAACCCTCCCAGCGGGAGAGGGCCAGGGCCTCGGCGATACCGGTGCCGATGCCGGGGGTCTGGGGCCAGGCCGTCAGATCGGTGAGCGGTTTGCCGACCACCTGCTCGGAGGTGTAGCCGAACAGTTCGTGCGCGTCGCCGTTCCAGGAGGAGACGGCGCCGCCGCTGTCGACCTGCACCACGGCGACACGCACCCGGGCGTCGGCGACGGGCAGGGCGCTGTCGGGGAGCACGGGACCGGCGCTGCGGGTGCCGACCGGCCGTTCCGGGAGGTCGAGCCGGAACCAGACGCGCTTGTCGGTGGCGGTGTACTCCACGCCCCAGCGGTCGGCGAGCGAGGAGCACAGCAGCAGGCCGCGTCCCCCCTCGCGGTCGGGATCGCCGTAGTGGCGCCCCAGGTCCTGGACGGGCAGCCCCCGGTCGGGGTAGCGGTCGACGACCTCGACGCGGACACTCCCCTCGCCGTCGTGCAGGCACAGGACGTCGGCGGCGGTTCCGGCGTGGACGACGGCATTGGTGACCAGTTCACTGGTGAGGACCACGGCGTCGTCGATCACCTCCGCCAGACCCCAGCCCTGGAGGGTGTCCCGCACGAAGGCGCGGGCAGCCGCCACCGAGCGTCCGACCGGCTCGAAGGTAGCCGCAGCTCGCGCCGTGATCACTGTTCTCCCCATGGCTCTGTTGTCGGAGTTGTCGGAGTTGCCGGAACTACCGGAGTTGCCGGAGTTGTCAGAGGTGCCGGAGGCATTGGAGCTGCCCGCGTCGCAGGAGCCGCCGGCGCCGTCCTTGCGCGCCGGTGCCGAAGGTGTGCGCTGGGCGCCCACCGCCGCCGCGGTCAGCCCTTGTCCGGCACTCGCCTCGTCCACCGCAGCGCCCCTCCGTCGCCCGTCGTGACCACGTGCCGTCGCGGCCCCGGGGGGCCGGGGCGGATGGACGGCCGGATGCCAGGTTACTTACGTTCACGGTGCGAGCGGGCCCCGGATACGAGTGTTTCCCCCTTGAGGCGATCGGTCGGCGGTGTGCGATGCTGCCGAACTGTTATCGCCAGGTTCCACCATGGTGAAACACTGGGAGAGCTCGAAGGGAATGCCCGGGCGGAACGTTCGATCCAGCGGGAGGGACACGGTGCAGTCTGGCGGAGCGGCGCGAGGCGCCAGCACGCGCACGAGGAGTGGACGGTCCCGGGCGAGCGGGACGATCGAGGTGGACGCGGCCGCGGTCAACCGGCTGCTGAACGCTCTCGAGGCGATGCGGGACGGGAACTTCCGCAAACGCCTCACCGTGGCCGGGGACGGCCCGATGGCCGAGATCGCGGCCGTCTTCAACGAGGTCGCCGACCGCAACCTCCACCTGACCAGTGAGCTGGCCCGGGTGCGCAGGGTGGTCGGCAGGGACGGCAAGCTGACCGAGCGGCTGGAGACCGGGGCCTGCGAGGGCGCCTGGGCCGCGGCCATCGACGCGTCGAACGCGCTGGTGGACGATCTGGTGCGGCCCGTCTCCGAGGTGGGACGGGTGCTGTCGGCGGTGGCCGAGGGCGACCTGGAGCAGCGGATGGACCTGAGGGTCCAGGGTCCGGACGGGACGACGCACCCACTGCGGGGCGAGTTCCTGAAGGTGGGCCGCACGGTCAACGGACTGGTCGACCAGCTCTCCACGTTCACCGACGAGGTGACGCGCGTCGCCAGCGAGGTCGGCACCGAGGGCAAGCTGGGCGGACAGGCCCGGGTGCGCGGCATGTCCGGTTCCTGGAAGGACCTGACGGACTCCGTCAACACCATGGCGTCCCGGCTCACCGCGCAGGTGCGGGACATCGCGCTGGTGACGACGGCGGTCGCCAAGGGCGACCTCTCCCGCAAGGTCACCGTGCACGTGGCCGGCGAGATGCTGGAGCTGAAGAACACCGTCAACACGATGGTCGACCAGCTCTCCGCCTTCCAGTCCGAGGTGACGCGCGTCGCACGCGAGGTCGGCACCGAGGGCCAGCTGGGCGGCCAGGCCCGGGTACCCGGCGCGGGAGGCGTGTGGAAGGACCTGACGGACTCCGTCAACACCATGGCGGGCAACCTCACCTCCCAGGTGCGCGAGATCGCGCGGGTGACGACGGCGGTGGCCAACGGCGACCTGTCGCAGAAGGTGACGGTGAACGCGCGCGGCGAGGTGGCGCAGCTCGCCGACACCATCAACACGATGACGGAGACGCTGCGGACGTTCGCCGACGAGGTGACGCGGGCCGCGAGCGAGGTCGGCACCGAGGGCATCCTCGGCGGACAGGCGCAGGTGCCCGGTGTGGCCGGCACCTGGAAGGACCTGACGGACTCGGTGAACACCGCGTTCCGCAACCTCACCGCCCAGGTGCGGGACATCGCCCAGGTGACGACGGCGGTGGCCAACGGCGACCTGTCGCAGAAGGTCACCGTGGACGTCTCCGGCGAGATGCTGGAGCTGAAGAACACCGTCAACACGATGGTGGACCAGCTGTCCTCCTTCGGTTCCGAGGTCACCCGGGTGGCCCGGGAGATCGGCGTCGAGGGCGAGCTGGGCGGCCAGGCGCAGGTGCCCGGCGCGGGAGGCGTGTGGAAGGACCTGACGGACTCGGTGAACACCGCGTTCCGCAACCTCACCGCCCAGGTCCGCAACATCGCCCAGGTGACGACGGCGGTGGCCAACGGCGACCTGTCGCAGAAGGTCACCGTGGACGTCTCCGGTGAGATGCTCCAGCTGAAGAACACCGTCAACAGGATGGTCGATCAGCTGTCGTCGTTCGCCGAGCAGGTGACCCGGGTGGCCCGTGAGGTGGGCACCGAGGGGCGGCTGGGCGGCCAGGCCCGGGTCGACGGCGTCTCCGGCACCTGGAAGGACCTGACGGACTCCGTCAACTCCATGGCGGGCAATCTGACGGCCCAGGTCCGCAGCATCGCCCAGGTGACGACGGCGGTGGCGCGCGGTGACCTGTCGCAGAAGATCGAGGTCGATGCGCGGGGCGAGATCCTGGAGCTGAAGAACACCCTCAACACGATGGTGGACCAGCTGTCGTCGTTCGCCGAGCAGGTGACCCGGGTGGCGCGCGAGGTGGGCACCGAGGGGCGGCTGGGCGGCCAGGCGCAGGTGCCCGGTGTGGCCGGCGTGTGGCGCGATCTGACGGACTCCGTCAACGGCATGGCGGGCAATCTGACGGCCCAGGTCCGCAATATCGCCCAGGTCGCGACGGCGGTGGCGCGCGGTGACCTGTCGCAGAAGATCGAGGTCGATGCGCGGGGCGAGATCCTGGAGCTGAAGAACACCCTCAACACGATGGTGGACCAGCTGTCGTCGTTCGCGGAGCAGGTGACCCGGGTGGCGCGCGAGGTGGGCACCGAGGGCATCCTCGGCGGACAGGCCGAGGTGGAGGGCGTCTCCGGCACCTGGAAGGACCTCACCCAGTCCGTCAACGGCATGGCGAACAACCTGACCTCCCAGGTCCGCAACATCGCCGAGGTGACCACCGCGGTCGCCCGGGGCGACCTCTCCAAGAAGATCACCGTCGACGCCAAGGGCGAGATCCTCGCCCTGGTGACGACCGTCAACACGATGGTGGACCAGCTGTCGTCGTTCGCCGAGCAGGTCACCCGGGTGGCCCGTGAGGTGGGCACCGAGGGCATCCTCGGCGGACAGGCCCACGTGCCGGGTGTCACGGGCATCTGGAAGGACCTCAGCGAGAACGTCAACCTGATGGCGTCCAACCTGACGGGCCAGGTGCGCAACATCTCCCAGGTGGCGACGGCGGTGGCCAACGGCGACCTGACGAAGAAGGTCACCGTCGAGGCGCGCGGCGAGGTGGCCCAGCTCGCCGACGCCGTCAACACCATGGTGACGACGCTGTCGTCGTTCGCCGACGAGGTGACCCGGGTGGCGCGCGAGGTGGGCACCGAGGGCATTCTCGGCGGACAGGCCCACGTGCCCAGGGTGTCGGGCACGTGGAAGGACCTGACGGAGTCCGTGAACTCGATGGCCTCCAACCTCACCGGCCAGGTCCGCAACATCGCGATGGTCACCACCGCGATCGCCAAGGGCGACCTCACCAAGAAGATCGACATCCAGGCCCGGGGCGAGATCCTGGAGCTGAAGACCACCATCAACACGATGGTGGACCAGTTGTCGTCGTTCGCCGAGCAGGTGACCCGGGTGGCCCGTGAGGTGGGTACCGAGGGGCGGCTGGGCGGCCAGGCCCGGGTCGACGGCGTCTCCGGCACCTGGAAGGACCTCACCGAGTCGGTGAACGAGATGGCGGGCAACCTGACCCGCCAGGTGCGCGCGATCGCCGCGGTCGCCGCCGCGGTGACCCGCGGCGACCACAACGTCAAGATCGACGTGGATGCCGCGGGGGAGATCCTGGCACTCCAGGACAACATCAACACCATGATCGCCACCCTGCGCGAGACCACACTCGCCAACCAGGAGCAGGACTGGCTCAAGGGCAACCTCGCCCGCATCTCCGGTCTGATGCAGGGCCGCCGCGACCTGGAGGACGTGGCGAGCCTGATCATGAGCGAGCTGACCCCGGTGGTCTCCGCCCAGCACGGCGCCTTCTTCGTGGCCGCCCCGACCGGCAGCGGCTCGGAGATCGGGGTGGGGGCGGACGAGGACGGCTCGTACGAGCTGCGGTTGATCGGCAGCTACGGCTACTCCCCGAGCACCATGCCCACCACCTTCCGTCCGGGCGAGTCCCTGGTCGGCACCGCGGCGGAGGAGAGGCGCACGGTCCTGGTCGAGCACACGCCGCCCGGCTACCTGAAGATCTCCTCCGGGCTCGGCGAGGCGCCGCCCGCCCACGTGATCGTGCTGCCGCTGCTGTTCGAGGACAGGGTGCTCGGCGTCATCGAACTGGCCTCCTTCCAGCCCTTCACCCAGATCCAGAAGGACTTCCTGAGCCAGATCGCCGAGATGATCGCCACGAGCGTCAACACGATCAGCGTCAACACCAAGACCGAGCTGCTGCTGAAGCAGTCGCAGGAACTGGCGGAGCAGCTCCAGGAGCGCTCGATCGAGCTGGAGAGCCGGCAGCGGGCGCTCCAGGCGTCCAACGAGGAGCTGGAGGAGAAGGCCGAGCTGCTCGCCAAGACCAACCGCGACATCGAGATCAAGAACTCCGAGATCGAGGACGCCCGGCAGGTCCTGGAGGAGCGCGCCGAGCAGCTCGCGGTCTCGATGCGCTACAAGTCGGAGTTCCTGGCGAACATGTCGCACGAACTGCGCACCCCGCTCAACTCGCTGCTGATCCTCGCCAAGCTGCTGGCCGACAACGCCGAGGGGAACCTGACCCCCAAGCAGGTGGAGTTCGCCGAGACGATCCACGGAGCGGGCTCCGACCTGCTGCAGCTGATCAACGACATCCTCGACCTGTCCAAGGTCGAGGCGGGCAAGATGGACGTCAGTCCGACCCGCATCGCGCTGGTGCAGCTCGTGGACTACGTGGAGGCGACGTTCCGGCCGCTCACCGCGGAGAAGGGGCTCGACTTCTCGGTGCGGGTCTCGCCCGAGCTGCCCCCGACGCTCCACACCGACGAGCAGCGGCTGCTGCAGGTGCTGCGCAACCTGCTGTCGAACGCGGTGAAGTTCACCGACAGCGGCGCGGTGGAGCTGGTGATCCGCTCGGCCAAGTCGGACGTGCCCGAGTCGATCCGCGAGCAGATGCTGGAGTCCGGCTCGCTGCGCGATCCGGACGCCGACCTGATCGCGTTCTCGGTGACCGACACCGGCATCGGCATCGCGCAGAGCAAGATGCGCGTGATCTTCGAGGCCTTCAAACAGGCGGACGGCACGACCAGCCGCAAGTACGGCGGCACCGGGCTGGGCCTGTCCATCAGCAGGGAGATCGCGCGGTTGCTCGGTGGCGAGATCCACGCGGTCAGCGAGCCGGGCCGGGGGTCGACCTTCACCCTCTACCTGCCCCTGACGTCGGCCGAGCCGTCGTCCCAGGGCTACGCGCAGGCCGGCGGTCCGGAGACCGCGGGCCCGCGGACCGCCGAGGGCGAGCCCGGAGCGGGGGAGGAGGCGGACACGCTGGACGTGCCCGCTTCGGAGCGGGCCGCCGCGGAGCTCGCCTCCCGCCGCCGCACGGTGTCCCTGCCGGAGAAGCAGCCGGCGCGGCAGGACGGGGACCGCCCGGGTGCGGAGGCGGCACGGCCGGACGGCGACCGGGCGGCGCAGGGGCGCCGTCCTGGCGCCTTCAACGGCGAGAAGGTGCTCATCGTCGACGACGACATCCGCAACGTCTTCGCGCTCACCAGCGTGCTGGAGCAGAACGGCCTGCAGGTGCTCTACGCCGAGAACGGGCGTGAGGGCATCGAGGTGCTGGAGCAGCACGACGACGTGGCGCTCGTGCTGATGGACATCATGATGCCCGAGATGGACGGGTACGCCACCACCTCGGCGATCCGGAGGATGCCGCAGTTCGCCGGGCTGCCGATCATCGCGCTGACGGCCAAGGCCATGAAGGGCGACAAGGAGAAGAGCATCGACTCGGGGGCCTCGGACTACGTCACCAAGCCGGTGGACACCGATCACCTGCTGTCCGTCATGGCGCAGTGGATGCGCGGGAAGTGATGTGCGATGGTTCCGGGGGTCGGCAGCCGGTGCGCCGGCCCCCGGGGTGCATTACGTGTGAAGTGCTGTATTCGGGGAACCTTCGGGTCTCTCGCAGCGTTTCACCTACGTGCACAGTGACATCTCGGTGACAGGGTGTGGTGGGCCGCGAGGTGGGGCTACCATGACCGGCACAAGAACGGGCGGCGCAAAGGAGTCGTTGCCAGTGGCGGCGTCCAGGGCGCTGCCGGGGCGAGGAGGACGGGCCATGGTGCAGAAGGCCAAGATCCTCCTGGTCGATGACCGGCCGGAGAATCTGCTGGCGCTGGAGGCCATCCTCTCCGCGCTGGACCAGACGCTGGTGCGGGCATCGTCAGGGGAGGAGGCGCTCAAAGCGCTGCTCACGGACGACTTCGCGGTCATCCTGCTGGACGTGCAGATGCCGGGGATGGACGGTTTCGAGACCGCCGCCCACATCAAGCGGCGCGAGCGCACCCGGGACATCCCGATCATCTTCCTCACCGCGATCAACCACGGCCCGCACCACACCTTCCGCGGCTACGCGGCCGGTGCCGTCGACTACATCTCCAAGCCGTTCGACCCGTGGGTGCTGCGGGCGAAGGTGTCGGTGTTCGTCGATCTGTACATGAAGAACGTCCAGCTCCGCGAGCAGGCGGCGCTGCTCCGGCTCCAGCTGGAGGGCCGGAGCCCGGACGAGGACGGCGCCAAGGGGCCCTCGGGGCTGCTGGCGGAACTCTCCGCGCGCCTGGCCGCGGTGGAGGAGCAGGCCGAGGCGCTCTCCAAGCACCTGGACGAGTCGGCGGACGCGGCGGCGGTGGCCACGGCGGCCCACCTGGAGCGCAAACTCAGCGGCCTGCGCCGGGCACTTGACGCGCTGGACCCCGGAAACGGCGGGCGGACGACCTCGCTGCCCTCGCAGAACTGACGGGGGGCGGACCGGTCCGCCCGTCCGCGCCGGCACCTGGCGGGGTGTCACGTCCGATCCGCCGACGGCGCGTCCGTCCCACCGGTCCCGCGGGTGCCCGTGTCCGGTGGGTCCCTCGCGGGTAATCTCGGCACCATGGCCTCACGTACGTCCGGCAAGGCCGCCAAGAAGGCGCCAGCGAAGAAGGCTTCGGTCAGAAAGCCCCCGGCATCGAGGTCCGCCGCGCCCAGGAAACCACCGGCGAAGAGAGCGGCGGCGAAGAAGGCGCCCCCGAAGCCCGCGCCGTCGCCCACCAACGGCGTCTACCGTCTGGTCCGCGCCCTGTGGCTCGGTCTCGCCCACACAGTCGGCGCGCTGTTCCGCGGGATGGGCCGCGGCGCCAGAGGGCTGGACCCGGCGCACCGCAAGGACGGGGTCGCCCTGCTGCTGCTCGGCATCGCCCTGGTGGTCGCGGCCGGAACCTGGTCCAGCCTGGACGGCCCGGTCGGCGATCTGGTCGAGATCCTGGTGACCGGCGCCTTCGGACGTCTGGACCTGCTGGTGCCGGTGCTCCTGGGCGCCGTCGCCGTGCGGCTGATGAGGCATCCGGAGAAGCCGGAGGCCAACGGACGGATCGTCATCGGGCTCTCCGCGCTGGCCGTCGGCGCGCTGGGGCTGGTGCACATCGCCTGCGGCGCGCCGGGGCGCGGCGAGGGCGACGAGGCGGTGCGGGACGCGGGCGGCATGATCGGCTGGGCCGTCTCCAAACCCCTGATCTTCACCGTCGGCGAGGCGCTGGCCGTCCCCCTGCTGCTGTTGCTGACCGTCTTCGGGCTGCTGGTCGTCACCGCCACGCCCGTCAACGCCGTCCCTCAGCGGCTGCGGCAGCTCGGCGTGCGGCTGGGGGTGGTGGCGGACGACGGGCAGCGGCGCGGGGCGTACGCCGAGTACGCCGAGCATGACGAGTACGGCGCGTACGGCGACCCGGAGGAGGAGCCCCGTCCGCCGCGCAGGGCGAATCTCCGCAAGGGGGGCGACGACGCGTTCCAGGCAGAGAAGAAGGCGCTGGACAGCCGTCGCCGCTCCCGCCGCTCCGCGTCCGCCGACGGTTCCCCGGACGCGGTGGACGTGGCCGCGGCCGCGGCGGCCCAGCTGGAGGGGGCCGTCCTGCACGGCGTCCAGCCCTCGCCGCTGGTCGCCGACCTCACCAGCAGGGTCAGGGCCGACCGGGAGGAGCGCGAGCGCACCGGCAGTCCGACGGCTCCCACGGTTCCGGAGGCGCAGAAGGCTCCGGTCCCCGGAGGCCCGGGGGCGCCGGAGACCGGGCGGGGTGCGGTGCCGGACCTCACCAAGACGGTCGCCGAACCGGCCGGGCCCCTGCCGCCGCGTGCCGAGCAGCTCCAGCTGGCGGGGGACGTCACCTACACCCTGCCCCCGCTGGACCTGCTGCGGCGCGGCGGTCCGGGGCGCACCCGCAGTGCCGCCAACGACGCGGTCGTCGCGGCGCTGACCAACGTCTTCTCCGAGTTCCGGGTGGACGCGGCCGTCACCGGCTTCACCCGCGGCCCGACGGTCACGCGCTACGAGGTGGAGCTGGGGCCGGCGGTGAAGGTCGAGAAGATCACCGCCCTCGCCAAGAACATCGCCTACGCCGTCGCCAGCCCGGACGTGCGGATCATCAGCCCGATCCCCGGCAAGTCGGCGGTCGGCATCGAGATCCCCAACACCGACCGGGAGATGGTCAACCTCGGCGACGTGCTCCGCCTGGCCGAGGCCGCGGGCGACGACCACCCGCTGCTGGTCGGCCTCGGCAAGGACGTCGAGGGCGGCTACGTCACGGCCAACCTGGCGACGATGCCGCACATCCTGGTGGCCGGCGCGACCGGGTCCGGGAAGTCGTCCTGCATCAACTGCCTGATCACCTCGGTCATGGTCCGCGCCACTCCGGAGGAGGTCCGGATGGTGCTGGTGGACCCCAAGCGGGTCGAGCTGACGGCGTACGAGGGCATCCCGCACCTGATCACCCCGATCATCACCAATCCGAAGAAGGCCGCCGAGGCCCTCCAGTGGGTCGTGCGCGAGATGGACCTGCGCTACGACGACCTGGCCGCCTACGGCTTCCGGCACATCGACGACTTCAACGCCGCGGTGCGCGCGGGCAAGGTGAAGGCGCCGGAGGGCAGCGAGCGGGAGCCGGCCCCGTACCCCTACCTGCTGGTCATCGTGGACGAGCTGGCCGACCTGATGATGGTCGCGCCGCGCGACGTGGAGGACGCGATCGTGCGGATCACGCAGCTCGCGCGGGCCGCGGGGATCCACCTGGTGCTGGCCACACAGCGTCCCTCCGTCGACGTCGTCACCGGTCTGATCAAGGCGAACGTGCCCTCGCGGCTGGCCTTCGCCACGTCCTCCCTGGCCGACAGCCGGGTCATCCTCGACCAGGCGGGCGCCGAGAAGCTGATCGGCAAGGGCGACGGGCTCTTCCTGCCGATGGGTGCCGGGAAACCCACCCGCATGCAGGGCGCCTACGTCACCGAGGAGGAGGTCGCGGCCGTCGTGGGGCACTGCAAGAAGCAGATGAACCCGGTCTTCCGCGACGACGTCCTGACCGGCCAGGGCAGGAAGAAGGAGATCGACGAGGAGATCGGCGACGATCTCGACCTGCTGTGCCAGGCGGCCGAACTGGTGATCAACACGCAGTTCGGCTCCACCTCGATGCTCCAGCGGAAACTGCGTGTGGGGTTCGCGAAGGCGGGCAGGCTGATGGATCTCATGGAGTCCCGGGGGGTGGTCGGTCCCAGCGAGGGGTCCAAGGCCAGAGACGTGCTGGTCAAGCCGGACGAGCTGGACGACGTGTTGGCGATGATCCGCGGCGAAACTCACTCGTAAGGGTGAGAGGGACAACCGTTTCCCCTGGTTAAACGTCAACTTGGAGGAGGGCGCGGTTATGTGTCCATCCCGGGGCGGCAGGGCCGTCCCTATGGCGGACAGACCCCCTCCGCCCGCTTGCCCCACCCTTCCGTCCCCCCTCTAGACTGAATATCCAGCAGGTGGCTACACGCTCGAAAGGCGCCCCCGTGTCCATCGGCAACTCCCCCTCGGAAGACCGGCCTTCCGTCGGTCAGGCGATCCAGCAGGCCCGTATCGACGCGCGACTGACGGTGGACGAGGTCAGCGCGACCACCCGCATCCGCGTCCCGATCGTGCACGCCATCGAGCAGGACGACTTCTCCCGTTGCGGAGGCGACGTCTACGCGCGCGGCCACGTCCGCACGCTCGCCCGGGCCGTAGGCCTCGACCCGGACGAGCTGGTGGCCCAGTACGAGGCCGAGCACGGCGGACGTCCGGCCCCGACACCGGCGGCCACCCTCTTCGAGGCGGAGCGCATCCGCCCCGAGCCGAGCCGCCCCAACTGGACCGCCGCCATGGTCGCCGCGATCGTGGCGGTGGTCGGCTTCGTCGGCTTCACCCTTTTCAGCGGCGGCGACGAGCCGTCGAACACCCCGGTGGCCCAGGAGGACGTCCCCGAGTCCGCCGACCGGCCCGACCCGGCCAAGCCCGCCGATCCCAAGCCGGAGCCGTCCGTCTCCGAGAGCGCCATCGCAGCCGCCCCGGCGGACAAGGTCACGGTCAAGCTGGTCGCCGAGGGCGGCGACAGCTGGATCTCGGCCGAGGACCACAACGGGCGGCTGCTCCACGAGGGCGTGCTGGAGGACGGGGACTCGAAGACCTTCACCGACGACAAGCGGATCGACCTGGTGCTCGGCAACGCCGGAGCGATCAGCCTCTTCGTCAACGGCAAGGAGGTCGACAAGGTCGGCGAGGCCGGCCAGGTGCAGCGCGTCAGCTACACCAAGGGCGATCCCGAGCAGGGGTGACCAAACCCTGACGGCGGGAGGGGCGGCGGGGACGAAGTAGGCTGAGTCCATGCCCGAACGCCGTACCGTCGCCCTCGTCACCCTTGGCTGCGCACGTAACGAGGTGGACTCGGAGGAGCTCGCGGGCCGTCTGGCGGCGGACGGCTGGGAGCTCGTCGAGGACGCCGCCGAAGCGGACGTCGCCGTCGTCAACACCTGCGGCTTCGTCGAAGCCGCGAAGAAGGACTCCGTCGACGCCCTGCTGGAGGCCAACGACCTCAAGGACCACGGGCGGACCCAGGCCGTGGTCGCCGTCGGCTGCATGGCGGAGCGCTACGGCAGGGAACTGGCCGAGGCGCTCCCCGAGGCCGACGGGGTGCTCGGCTTCGACGACTACGCCGACATCTCCGAGAGGCTGAGGACCATCCTCGCCGGGGGCGCGCACGTCCCCCACACCCCGCGCGACCGGCGCAAGCTCCTGCCCATCAGCCCGGTCGAGCGCCAGGGCGCCGCCGTCGCGCTGCCGGGCCACGGCGATGCCGGTGACGTCGGCGACGCCGCGGCGACCGCCCCCGCCGACCTCCCCGACGGGGTGGCCCCCGCCTCCGGCCCCCGGGCGCCGCTGCGGCGCAGGCTGGGGAGCAGCCCGGTCGCCTCGGTGAAACTGGCCTCCGGCTGCGACCGCCGGTGCTCGTTCTGCGCCATCCCCTCCTTCCGCGGCGCCTTCGTCTCCCGCCGCCCCTCGGACGTGCTGGCCGAGACCCGGTGGCTGGCCGAGCAGGGGGTGAAGGAGGTCATGCTGGTCTCCGAGAACAACACCTCCTACGGCAAGGACCTGGGCGACATCCGGCTGCTGGAGACGCTGCTGCCGGAACTGGCCGCCGTGGACGGCATCGAGCGGGTCCGGGTGAGCTATCTGCAGCCCGCCGAGATGCGGCCGGGACTGATCGACGTCCTGACCGGAACCGAGAAGGTCGCCCCCTACTTCGACCTCTCCTTCCAGCACTCGGCCCCGGGCGTGCTGCGGGCCATGCGCCGCTTCGGCGACACCGACCGCTTCCTGGAACTGCTGGACACCATCCGCTCCAAGGCCCCGCTGGCGGGCGTCCGGTCGAACTTCATCGTGGGCTTCCCCGGGGAGAGCGAGGCGGACCTCGCCGAGCTGGAGCGGTTCCTGACCGAGGCGAGGCTGGATGCGATCGGCGTCTTCGGGTACTCGGACGAGGAAGGTACCGAAGCGGCGACCTACGAGGACAAGATCGACCCGGAGGTGGTGGCCGAACGTCTGGCCCACATCTCACGGCTCGCCGAGGAGCTGACCGCGCAGCGCGCGGAGGAGCGCATCGGCGAGACCGTACGGGTGCTGGTCGAGTCGGTGGACGAGGAGGACGGCCCGGTGGGACGGGGGGAGCACCAGGCCCCCGAGACCGACGGGCAGGTCTTCCTCACCGGCTCCTCGGAGCTCTCCGTGGGACAGATGGTCGAGGCGAAGGTGGTGGCGACCGAGGGTGTGGATCTCGTTGCAGAGCCGCCCCCGAACATCGCACGGGAGCGGCCCCAGAGTGAGGAGGCGGGAACATGACGGACATCCACGCCTCCACGGCGAGCGGTGGACCTGTGGTGAGACCGAAGAGCGGCCCGAAGAGCAGCGCTGCCGGCAAGGTGAGCCTGTGGAACATCGCCAACATCCTCACCATGGTGAGGCTGCTCCTGGTGCCGGCCTTCGTGGTCCTGATGCTCGCCGAGGGAGGACACGACCCCGCCTGGCGCTCCCTCGCCTGGGCGGCCTTCTCCATCGCCATGATCACCGATCTCTTCGACGGCGAACTGGCGCGGCGGTACGACCTGGTCACGGACTTCGGCAAGATCGCCGACCCGATCGCGGACAAGGCGATCATGGGAGCGGCGCTGGTCTGCCTCTCCGCCCTCGGCGACCTGCCCTGGTGGGTGACGGCCGTGATCCTGTTCCGGGAGATCGGCATCACCGTGATGCGTTTCTGGGTGATCCGGCACGGCGTCATCCCGGCCAGCCGCGGGGGGAAGCTGAAGACCCTCGCCCAGGGGATCGCCGTGGGGATGTACATCCTGGCGCTGACCGGGCCGCTCGCCACACTGCGCTGGTGGGTGATGGCCGCGGCCGTGGTGCTGACGGTCGGTACCGGCCTGGACTACGTACGGCAGGCGGTGACCCTGAGGCGGGCGGGACTGGCGGCGGAGCGCGCCCATGAGCAGTGACGCCACCACCGCGCAGGTGTTGAAGCTGCTGGCGGACCGGGGCCAGACCGTCGCGGCCGCCGAGTCGCTGACAGGAGGACTGGTCTCCGCCGAACTGACGGAGGCCCCCGGCGCCTCGGTCACCGTGCGGGGTTCGGTGACCGCCTACGCCACCGCCGTCAAGCACGAGGTGCTGGGCGTGGACGGGCCCCTGCTCGAGGAGCGGGGCGCGGTCGACGCGGATGTGGCCCGCCGGATGGCGGAAGGGGTCCGGCGGCTGCTGGGCGCGGACTGGGGCGTGGCGACGACGGGGGTCGCCGGCCCCGAACCCCAGGACGGGCAGCCGGTCGGCAGGGTCTACGTGGCGGTCGCGGGACCGGGAGGGCCGGAGCGGGGCCCCCGTGCCGTGGCGCGGCGACTGGACCTGGACGGCGACCGGAAGGAAATCCGCGACGCGAGTGTCCGTGCGGTTATCCGGCTGCTCTTGAGCGAACTCATGGAAAATGCGGCGACAAAGGATACGGAACACAGTGGGGGGAATGGATGTTTGCAGCCCTGAGTGAACACAGCATCGCTCCCCGCACGGCCGCGGCTGTAGGCGGTACGGTGGGGCATGAAGGATCCGGGTCAGCGGTCCTAGGAGGGAGCCACCGATGATTCTGCTCCGTCGCCTGCTGGGTGACGTGCTGCGTCGGCAGCGCCAGCGCCAGGGCCGGACCCTGCGCGAAGTCTCCTCGTCCGCCCGGGTGTCACTCGGTTACCTCTCCGAGGTCGAGCGGGGTCAGAAGGAGGCTTCCTCCGAACTGCTCGCGTCGATCTGCGAGGCGTTGGACGTGCGGATGTCCGAGTTGATGCGGGAGGTCAGTGACGAGCTGGCACTCGCGGAGCTCGCGGAGTCCGCGGCGAGCGACACGGTGCCCGCGCCGATGCGCCGTCCCGTTCTCAACCCGGTGTCCGTGACGTCTGTCACCGGACGCCCGGACGAACGGGTGACGATCAAGGCACCGACGGAAGCCGTCGACGTCGTCGCCGCCTGATCGGAGCGGCCCGAGGCACACACCGGGACAGTCGGTACGGGCCCGGCCGGGGCGTTCACAGCGCCCCGGCCGGGCCCGGTACGGCAGACGCCGTCGGGCTGCCCGCGGCCAATGGGGGCGTCGGTGAGGACGTGGTGGTCCCACCGGTGAGCAGAGCGGCGCGGGGGCCGGTTCGGCAGAGGGCGCGGGCGGCTGCACGCCCCGGCGCGCCCGTCGTCATGCCGGAGACGGTCCCGCCTGGCAGTGCGGACACCAGTACGCCACACGCTGCCGGTCCGCCGGGTCCGGCATCCGCTTGCGGACGGGAGTGCCGCAGCGCAGACACGGCCGTCCCGCGCGGCCGTACACCCACAGACTCCGGTCCGCCCGGGCATCGCCGGTGGTGACGCGCCGGACCCGCTCCTTGTTCACCTCCAGCAGTTTCCTGGCCAGGGCCGGCAGGCGCGCGGGCTCCGGCACCTCTCCCACCGGCAGCCAGGGGGTGACCCGTGCCAGGAAGCACAGCTCGGCCATGAAGATGTTGCCGATCCCGGCGAGGTTGCGCTGGTCGAGCAGGGCCTCGCCGACCGGGCGGGCCGGATCGGAGAGCAGCCGCCGCAGCGCCTCGGCCGCATCCCAGTCGGGACCGAGGAGGTCCGGCCCGAGGTGGCCGACCACCTGGTCCTCGTCGGCGGTGCGCAGCAGGCCGAGGACGGGAAGGCGGTAGCCCACGGCCGTCCGGGAGGCGGTGGCGAGAACCGCGCGGATCTGATGGCCGGGACCGCCGTTCCACCGCTCGCCGGGAGCGTAGGTGCGCCAGGCGCCGTCCATCCGCAGATGCGAGTGGAGCGTCAGGCCGCCCTCGAAACGGGTGAGGAGGTGCTTGCCCCGCGCGGTCGTCTCCAGCACCCCGCGGCCGGTGAGGTCGGTGGTGGCGAGCTTCGGCACGCGCAGGTCGCAGCGGGCGAGCGGTGCTCCCGACAGCGCCCGGTGCAGTTGCCGGGCGGTGCGCCAGACCGTGTCTCCCTCGGGCACCGCGATCCGCCTTCCCTCTCGCCGTCCGTCTCGTCCGCTCGTGCCTGCGCCGTCTCCACTGTGGCACGGCCGCGGGACGCCGCCTCCGTGCCGCGGGCGCCGTCACGCGCGCAGTCGCAGGCCCTTCGGGGTGGCGTGGAAACCGGCGGCCTCCAGAACACGGCCCAGCGGGGAGCCCAGGACGGGGGAGCCGTTGGCGCGCTCGACGGTGAGAGTGCCCACCATGCCCTGGCGCGCGGCACGGGCCAGGGCCTCGACCCCGGCGTCCAGGGTGGGGCCCCCGGTCCGCCAGGCCAGGAGCGTCTTCCCGCCGCGTTCGAGGTAGAGGACCAGTTCGCCGTCCACGAGGACCACCAGGGAGCCGGCCTTCCGGCCCGGCTTGTGGAGGGCGGCGCGGCCCGTGCCGGAACCGTCGGCGGAGGCCGTCGGGGGCTCGGGCCAGGGAAGGGCGACACCATAGGCGTTGGCGGGGTCGGCGGCGGCCAGGACGACCGCCCGCGGGCGGGAGCCCTCCGGCTTCTCCCGGGCCGTGGCGATCGCCCGCAGCCGGTCCACCGCCCCGTCCATGGCGAACTGTGCGGCGCCCAGGCCCTCCACCACATAGCCGCGGCGGGCCCGGCCGCTCTCCTCGAAGACCGACAGCACCCGGTACGCGGCCGAGAAACCGCCCTCCACCCCTTCGGCGGCCACAGCGCCCCGGGTGACCACACCGTGCCGGTCCAGAAGGGTGCCGGCCAGGGCGTGGGCGCGGAGGGTGGGGTCGGCCTCCGGTTCGGGCAGCAGCGACCAGCGGCCCGCCACGGTCGGGGGGCCGTTCCGGGACGCGGTGGGACGGGCGGAGCGGGACGCGGTGGACAGGGCGGCCAGGGAGCCGTACCGGCCCCGGGGCGTGGACCGCCTGGCGCGGTGCGCCGTGGCCCCCGCCGTGCGGCCGGAGCCGAGCAGCGCGCGGAGGGGAGCGAGGGAGTCGTTGGTGAGCCGCCCGGACCAGGCCAGCTCCCAGACCGCTTCGGCCAACTCCGTGTCGGACGCTTCGGCCCCGGCGGCGCGGACCCGTTCGGCGATCTGCCGGAAGAACAGCCCGTACCCGCCCGAGAGGGCCTCCAGAACCGCCCGGTGGACAGGGGTGGGCTCCAGTGGATGCGGGGGAGGCAGCAGCAGGGGCGCGGTGTCGGCGAGGTGAAGGCGGACCCAGCCGTCCTTGCCGGGCAGCGCGCCCGCGCCCGACCAGAGCACCTCCCCGGTGGTGGTCAGCTCGTCCAGCATCGACGGGTGGTAGTCGGGGACCCGGGAGGGCAGGACCAGCCTCTCCAGGGCGGAGGCGGGCACGGGGGCGCCCTGCAACTGCTCGACGGCGCGCAGCAGTCCGTCGGCGCCGCGCAGACCGCCCGCGCCCAGATGCTGCCACTGGGGGAGGAAGGCGGCGAGCGCCGCGGGCGGCACCGGCTCCAGTTCCTGGCGCAGCGCGGCCAGGGACCTGCGGCGCAGCCGCCGCAGGACGGTGGGTTCGCACCACTCCTGCCCCACCCCCGAGGGGTGGAACTCGCCCTGCACCAGGCGGCCGGAGGCGGCCATCCGCTGCAGCGCGCCGTCGGCGACCGCCGTGCCCAGTCCGAAGCGTTCGGCGGCCTGGACGGTGGTGAACGGGCCGTGGGTGCGCGCGTACCGGGACAGCAGGTCGCCCAGCGGGTCGGCGACGGGTTCGGTGAACGCCTCGGGCACCCCCACGGGCAGCGCGACGCCGAGCGCGTCGCGCAGCCGTCCGGCGTCCTCGACCGCCGCCCAGTGCTCCCGTCCCGCGAAGCGGACCCGGATGGCGCGCCGGGCGTGCTCCAGCTCCCGCGCCCACCGCGGATCGGCGCCCCGCTCGGCCAGTTCGCCGTCGGTGAGCGGGCCCAGCACGCGCAGCGCGTCGGCGACGCCCTCGACGTCCTTGACCCGGTGGACCCGCTCCCCGGCATCCCCGCCGGGAAGCCACTGCAACTCGCGCTCCAGCTCGGCCAGCACCTCGGGGTCGAGCAGCTCGCGCAGCTCACTGCGGCCCAGCAGCTCGGCCAGCAGCCGGGAGTCCAGCGACAGAGCGGCGGCCCGGCGCTCGGCGAGCGGCGAGTCGCCCTCGTACAGGTACTGCGCGACGTAGCCGAAGAGCAGGGAACGCGCGAACGGGGACGGCTCGGGCGTGGTGACCTCCACCAGGCGTACCCGGCGTGCCTCGATGTCGCCCATCAGCTCGGCGAGGCCGGGCACGTCGAAGACGTCCTGGAGGCATTCGCGCACGGCTTCCAGCACGATGGGGAAGGAGCCGAACTCGCTCGCCACCTGCAGGAGCTGGGAGGCCCGCTGGCGCTGCTGCCACAGGGGGGTGCGCCTGCCCGGGTCGCGGCGGGGGAGGAGCAGGGCGCGGGCGGCGCACTCGCGGAACCGGGAGGCGAACAGCGCCGAACCGCCCACCTGGTCGGTGACGATCCGCTCCACCTCGTCCTTCTCGAACAGCACGTCGGCGGTGCCCACCGGCGGCTCCTCCGGCTCGTGACCCGTGGCGCCGAACTCCGCGCCCAGGCCCAGTCCGGTGTCCGCGTCCGGGTCGGGGCCGAAGCCCAGCAGGTCGGTTTCCGGCAGGCGCAGCACGATGCCGTCGTCGGCGTGCATCACCTGCGCGTCCATGCCGAACCGCTCGGTCAGCCGCGCGCCCAGCGCCAGGGCCCAGGGCGCGTGCACCTGGGCGCCGAAGGGGGAGTGGACGACGATCCGCCAGTCGCCCAGCTCGTCGCGGAAGCGCTCCACGACGATCGTGCGGTCGTCCGGGACGTGTCCGCAGGCCTGCCGCTGCTCGTCGAGGTAGGCCAGCACGTTGTCGACGGCCCAGTCGTCCAGACCGGCCGCGGCCAGCCGCTTCCGGGCGGCTTCGGGCGGCAGACCGCCCACCTCGCGCAGGAACGCGCCCAGCGCGCGGCCCAGTTCCAGCGGACGGCCGAGCTGGTCGCCCTTCCAGAACGGCAGCCGCCCCGGGACTCCCGGGGCGGGGGAGACCAGCACCCGGTCGCGGGTGATGTCCTCGATCCGCCAGCTCGTCGTGCCGAGGGTGAACACGTCGCCCACCCGCGACTCGTAGACCATCTCCTCGTCCAGCTCCCCGACGCGGCCGCCGCCCTTCTTCGGGTCGGCGCCGGCGAGGAAGACGCCGAACAGGCCGCGGTCGGGGATCGTCCCGCCCGAGGTGACCGCCAGCCGCTGGGCCCCGGGGCGTCCGGAGACGGTGTGGGCCACGCGGTCCCACACCAGGCGCGGGCGCAGCTCGGCGAAGGCGTCGGAGGGGTAGCGCCCGGCGAGCATGTCCAGTACGGCGGTGTACGCCGACTGCGGCAGCGACGCGAAGGGCGCGGCGCGGCGGACGACCGAGAGCAGCTCGTCGACGTCCCAGGTGTCCATGGCCGCCATGGCGACGAGCTGCTGGGCCAGCACGTCCAGAGGGTTGGAGGGCACCTTCAGCGCCTCGATGGCGCCCTCGCGCATCCGCTCGGTGACCACCGCCGCCTGGACCAGATCGCCGCGGTACTTGGGGAAGACCACCCCGGCCGAGACCGCGCCCACCTGGTGGCCCGCGCGGCCCACCCGCTGCAGCCCGGAGGCGACCGAGGGCGGGGACTCGACCTGGACCACCAGGTCCACCGCGCCCATGTCGATGCCCAGCTCCAGGCTGGAGGTGGCCACCACGGCCGGCAGGCGGCCCGCCTTGAGCTCCTCCTCGACCTGCGCCCGCTGCTCCTTGGAGACCGAGCCGTGGTGGGCGCGGGCCAGCACCGGCGGCGCGCCCCCGGCGGACCCCGACCCGCCCATCAGCTCGGCGGGCGAGGGGCTCTCGGGAACCGGCTCGCCGGTGGCCCGCTCGTGGGCGATCTCGTTCAGCCGGTTGCACAGCCGCTCGGCCAGGCGCCGGGAGTTGACGAAGACGATCGTCGAGCGGTGGGCCTGGACGAGGTCGGCGATCCGCTCTTCCACGGACGGCCAGATCGACGGCCGGTCCCCTTCGCCGGCGGGGCCCGCCCCGCCCGCCTCCCGGACGGGCGAGCCGCCCAGCTCGCCCATGTCCGGCACGGGCACCACGACCGACAGGTCGAACTCCTTGCCCGAGGGCGGCTGCACGATCCGCGCGCCGCGCCGCGGGGAGAGGAAGCGGGCCACCTCGTCCACCGGGCGGACCGTCGCCGACAGGCCGATCCGCCGCGCCGGGCGGTCCAGCAGCTCGTCCAGCCGCTCCAGCGAGAGCGCCAGGTGGGCGCCGCGCTTGGTGCCGGCCACGGCGTGCACCTCGTCCAGGATCACCGTCTCGACTCCGCGCAGGGCCTCGCGGGCCGCGGAGGTGAGCATCAGGAAGAGCGACTCCGGCGTGGTGATCAGGATGTCGGGGGGACGCCTGACCAGCGCCCTGCGCTCGGCGGCCGGGGTGTCCCCGGAGCGGATGCCGACCCGGATGTCCGGCTCGGGCAGCCCCAGCCGGACCGACTCCTGCCGGATGCCGGTGAGCGGACTGCGCAGGTTCCGCTCCACGTCCACCGCCAGCGCCTTCAGCGGCGAGACGTACAGCACCCGGCAGCGGCGGGCCGGGTCGGCGGGCGGGGGCGCGGCGGCCAGCCTGTCCAGTGAGGCGAGGAAGGCGGCCAGCGTCTTGCCGGAACCGGTGGGCGCGACGACCAGCACGTCGCTGTCCTCGGCGAGCGCCCGCCAGGCACCTTCCTGGGCGGCGGTGGGCGCGCGGAACGCTCCCGCGAACCACGCACGGGTCGCGGGGGAGAACATGTCGAGAGCCGGTGCCCGGTGCATGCCTCCATCGTGCACCCCGGCACTGACACCGCCGCCGGACCGTCCCCCCGTGCCTCGCACAATGGACCCATGGGCACGGAGGAGTGGGCACGGCACTGGCGCTACGACCGGCTGCCGGACACGGACCTGCTGCGTGCCCGGTACATCCGGCACACCTTCCCCCCGCACGCCCACGACGGCTACGTGTTCGCCGCCGTCACCGGCGGAGTGGAGGAGGTCGGGCTGCCGGGGGGCGTCCTGCGGGCCGGCGCGGGGTCCGTCGTCATGATCAATCCCGAGGTGGCGCACACGGCGCGCGCCGGGGCGCCGGAGGGCTGGGCCTACGCCACGCTCTACCCGGCGGTCGGCACGGTCGCCGCCATCGCCGCCGAGACGACCGCCCTGCGGGGCACGGCGGGGTTCCCCGAACCCCTCGTGCACGATTCGGAGGCCGCGCGCCTGATCACCGGGGTGCACCGGGCGGCCGAGCAGGGGAACGCCCTGGCCGCCGACAGCCTGCTGAGGGTGGCCGTCGCCAGGCTGCTGCGCCTGCACGGAGGTCCGCTCCCGGCGCGTCCGGTCCGCACCGCGGGTGCCCGCAACGCCGCACGCGCCCGCGAGATCCTCCTGGAGCGGATGACGGATCCGCCTACCCTGGAGCAGCTCGCGGCGGAGCTGGGGACGAGCCCGTTCTCGCTGCTGCGCGCCTTCCGCGAGCGGTACGGCATGCCGCCCCACGCCTGGCTCACCAGCGCGCGGGTCCGCCGCGCCCGCGGACTGCTGGAGGACGGTGTGCCGCCGGCCCGGGCGGCCACGGCCGTCGGCTTCGCCGACCAGCCCCACCTGGGACGGCACTTCCGCCGGATCGTCGGAGTGCCGCCCGGCGCCTACCAGCGCGAACGCGCAAGAACGTACAAGACGGGGAGGAAGGGCCGTCCGTAGTCTCGGAGCCGTGTCAGAACGGATCAGCAGCATTCCCCACACGGAGGACACCCCGGTGGATGTCCCGGCGGACACCCCGCCTGACGTTCCGGCGGAGGCGCGGGCGGACGCCGCCGGGCCGCCGTCCCCGGGCGGCGACCGCGCCGTCGTCCGGGACGCGCTCGGCGTCGGAGTGGCCGTCGGCCTCTCCGGCTTCGCCTTCGGGGTGACCTCCGCCGCCGCCGGGCTCGGCCTCGCCCAGACCTGCGCCCTCAGCCTCCTGGTGTTCACCGGCGCCTCGCAGTTCGCCCTCGTCGGCGCGCTCGCCGCGGGCGGCAGTCCGCTCACCGCCGCGGCCGGGGCCTTCTTCCTCGGCGTCCGCAACGCCTTCTACGGGCTGCGGCTGTCCACGCTGCTGCGGCTGCCGCGCGCGGTGCGTCCCGTCGCCGCCCAGCTGGTCATCGACGAGAGTTCGCTCGTGGCCCTGGCCCAGCGCGACCGGCGTTCCGCCCGGATCGGGTTCACCGTCACCGGTGTCACCCTCTACCTGCTGTGGAACCTCACCACGCTGTTCGGCGCGCTGGGCGCCGCGGCGATCGGCGACACCGGCGCCTGGGGGCTGGACGCGGCCGGGCCCGCCGTCTTCCTGGCGCTGCTGGCCCCCATGCTGCGGACGGCGGAGGAGCGCGTCACGGCCGGGCTCGCGGTGCTGCTCGGCCTGGGGCTGCTGCCGGTGCTCCCGGCCGGGGTCCCCGTCCTGGTGGCGGCGCTCGCGGCCCCTCTGGTGCTGCTGGCGCGCGGGCGGCGGGCCGGGGAGGAGGCCCGGTGAGCGTCTGGATCGCCATAGGGGTGACGGCCGTCGGCTGCTACCTCGTCAAGCTCCTCGGCCTGTCGGTGCCCGCCGGGGCGCTGGAGCGCCCGCTGGTGCGGCGGCTGGCGGCCCTGCTGCCCGTCGCGCTGCTGGCAGCCCTCACCGCGCAGCAGACCTTCGAGGGGGACGGCGGCACGCTGGTGGTCGACGCCCGCGCCGCGGGTGTCGCGGCGGCGGCGGTCGCCCTGGTGCTGCGCGCGCCGTTCCTGGCGGTGGTGGCCACCGCCGTCCTGGTCACCGCGGGGGTGCGGGCCCTGGGGTGATCCCGGGCGGTCGGCCGTTCCGCGCGGTCGGCCGATACTGGAGGCATGCGGTTGACGGTTTTCTGGGAGCGGATGGCTGCCCACTTCGGCGAGGCGTACGCCGACTCCTTCGCACGTGACCACGTGATGTCCGAGCTCGGTGGGCGGACGGTGCACGAGGCCCTGGAGGCGGGGTGGGAGGCGAAGGACGTCTGGCGTGCGGTCTGCGCCGCCATGGACGTCCCAGCCGACCTGAGGTGAGGGAGGGCCTGGGGGCGCGCCCTTCGATTTCCGGCCCTGACCTGCTGCTTTCCGGTTTTCCACAGGGCGGCGGGGCAACTTGACACAGAAATCGAACAGCCATTCTCATGAGAGGGCCGGGCGGCTGGGAGACGGCGTCCGGGCCGATTGTCAGTGGCAGGCGCTAGCGTCTTTGACGTGAAGCGATCGACTCAAGCGAACCGGGTGGCACCCATGGCAGGAACCGACCGCGAGAAGGCGCTCGACGCCGCGCTCGCACAGATTGAACGGCAGTTCGGCAAGGGCGCCGTCATGCGTCTCGGCGAGCGGCCGAACGAGCCAGTGGAGGTCATCCCCACCGGGTCGACCGCGCTCGATGTGGCGCTGGGCGTCGGCGGCTTCCCGCGCGGCCGGGTGGTGGAGGTCTACGGGCCGGAGTCCTCGGGCAAGACGACCCTGACCCTCCACGCGGTGGCCAACGCCCAGAAGATGGGCGGCACGGTGGCGTTCGTGGACGCCGAGCACGCGCTGGACCCGGAGTACGCCAAGAAGCTGGGCGTGGACGTGGACTCCCTGATCCTGTCGCAGCCGGACAACGGCGAGCAGGCGCTGGAGATCACCGACATGCTGATCCGCTCCGGCGCGCTGGACCTGATCGTGATCGACTCGGTGGCCGCCCTGGTGCCGCGGGCGGAGATCGAGGGTGAGATGGGCGACTCCCACGTCGGTCTCCAGGCCCGGCTGATGAGTCAGGCGCTGCGGAAGATCACCGGTGCGCTCAGCCAGTCCAAGACCACCGCGATCTTCATCAACCAGCTCCGCGAGAAGGTGGGCGTGATGTTCGGCTCTCCGGAGACGACCACCGGTGGCCGGGCGCTGAAGTTCTACGCCTCGGTGCGGCTGGACATCCGCCGCATCGAGACCCTCAAGGACGGTACCGAGGCGGTCGGCAACCGCACCCGCGTCAAGGTCGTGAAGAACAAGGTGGCCCCGCCGTTCAAGCAGGCCGAGTTCGACATCCTCTACGGCGTGGGCATCAGCCGCGAGGGCGGGCTGATCGACATGGGCGTGGAGCACGGCTTCATCCGCAAGTCCGGCGCCTGGTACACCTACGAGGGCGACCAGCTCGGCCAGGGCAAGGAGAACGCCCGCAACTTCCTCCGCGACAACCCCGACCTCGCCAACGAGATCGAGAAGAAGATCAAGGAGAAGCTGGGCATCGGCCCGAAGCCGGAGACCGCCGAGGGCGAGCCGGGCGCGGAGACCGCCGTGCCCGCCGAGGCCCCGGCCGCGGCCACCGCGGCGAAGACGGTGACCGCGCCGGCGAGCCGGGCCAAGGCCGTCAAGAGCACCGCGGCCAAGAGCTGAGCCGTGGCGGGACGCCAGGAACTCCCGGCCGACCCGGAGGAGCGGGCGCGGGCGATCTGCCTGCGCCTGCTCACCGGAACGCCGCGCACCCGCGGCCAGCTCGCGGAGGCACTCCGCAAGCGGGAGGTCCCCGAGGACGTGGCCGATGCGGTGCTCTCCCGGTTCGAGGACGTCGGACTGATCGACGACGCGGCGTTCGCCGACGCCTGGGTGGAGTCCCGGCACCATGGCAGGGGGCTCGCCCGCCGGGCACTCGCCCGGGAGCTGAGGACCAAGGGGGTGGACCCCACTCTGATCGACAACGCGGTCGGACAGCTCGATCCGGAGCAGGAGGAGAGGACGGCCCGCGCCCTGGTGGAGCGCAAACTGCGTACCACCAGGGGGCTGGACCGGGACAAGCGGCTGCGCCGGCTCGCCGGGATGCTCGCCCGCAAGGGGTATTCCGAGGGACTCGCCCTGCGGGTGGTCCGGGAGGCGCTGGAGGCGGAGGGGGAGGACGTGGAGGACTACCCCCTGCACGGCATGGACTGAACCCGGCCACCGGCCGGAGGGCGGGCAGCGCCCCGGGCGGGCGCCGTCCCACCGTCAGGGCTCCGGCTGTCCCCATGGTCGCCGGCCTCACCGCTGATCACCGGCCGGCGGTGCCCGGTGCGGGTCGGCACTCGCCGGAATCCTCACCCACGCCCTGATGACAGCAGGCGTCCTCCTGACGCCCTCCCCGCCGCTCGGCTCCCTTCTCCGGCTTCAGCGTCCGACCGTCCTGCGGACGCTGTGCTCCTCCGGCTCCCCCGCCCCGGCTGCTTCGGAAACTCCCCGGACCCTCCCCGGACGCGAGGGGGTCTTCACGGCCCGTCCACCCGGTCGCCGGAGCACTCGCCCGGTCCGTCCGGCCCCACGGCGCCGACGCCGCGTATCGCCTCGGCACAGGCGCGCAGTTCGCCCGAGCGGGCCGCCGGCAGCGCGGCCACCAGATGGCCGTCCGGACGGACGACCAGGACGGTGTGGGGAGCCGCGCCCGCATAGCTCTCGGTCACCAGCAGCCCGGCGGGCACGGGCAGTCGTCCCACCGCGGCGGCCAGTTCCGGCATCAGTCCCGCCGACAGCCAGTGACGGCTGTCCCACACGTGGGTGCCCGGGGCGACCAGCAGCACCAGCAGTTCACGCCCCAACCGCTGCCACAGCCGTCCCCGCGACCCGTCCAGGGCCGTCACCGGCACGTCGTCCACCGGCGAGCCCGGTTCGGTTCCGACGGAGACCGCGCCGGGCACCGTGTCCCTCCCCGGAGTCAGGGGCGAGTCCCCGTAGCGGGGAGGTCCGCCCAGCGGCCCGCGCCCCAGATGCGCGTCCGTCAGCAGGTCCAGGGCCCCCCGGGAACCGCCGGGGAGCAGGGTGCGCAGCCCGCCGCCCCCGCGCACCAGCGGCAGGGCCTGGTCGAGGGCGCGCAGCCGGGCCCTGGCCGCCCCCCGGCGCTCCGCCTCGTAGCTGTCGAGCAAACCCTCCGGCGCCAGGCCGTTCCGGCACAGGGCCAGCCTCCAGGCGAGACCGACGGCGTCCCGCAGCCCCTCGTCGACCGGCTGGGTGCCCAGCGCCCCCAGCAGCCGGGCCGCGTCCCCGGCCAGGAAGACGCGGCCCGAACGCCACTGCCGCGCCAGCCGCTGGTGCGCGATGTGCACCCCCGTGTCCAGCAGCTCGTACGGCGGGACCGGATCGCACCAGGCGGAGAGCGTCTGCCGTATCCGGGCGACCAGCTCCTCCGGAGTGACCAGGTCGCCGCGCGGCGGCAGCAGCCAGTCCAGCCGCCACACCCCGTTCGGCAGCGGGCGCGCCACCACCTCGCCGCCCCCGCCGGGGAGGTCCCGGTGCAGCAGCGCCTCCCCGTCCCAGGGCAGCTCCACACGCAGCGCCGCCACCGCGTGCCGTTCCACGGAGGTACGCCCGGGGAAGCGGATCCGGAGCAGTTTGCGCACGGTGGACCGGGCCCCGTCGCACCCCACCAGATGACTGCCGCGCCACCAGGTCCCCCCGGGGCCGCGGGTGCGGGCCGAGACCCCGTGCGCGTCCTGCTCCAGCTCCTCCAGACGGGCCCCTGGGACGACCCGGGCCAGGGGCTCGCGCTCCAGCGCGGCCCGCAGGCTCCGCTCCAGCGCGTACTGCTGGATGTGGACTGGTGAGCCCGCGGGATCCAGATCCACCCGGCGCACCGCCTGGTGCCGCCGCTCGGTGCGCCACGCCGCCCACCGCGCACCGCCCAGCACGGACACGTGCGCCGCCGTGTCGGGCCGCAGCACACAGGTGCGGGCCGCCCGCTGTTCGACCTCGCCGTCGCCCGCGTCGAGCACCACCGACGGAACACCGTGGCGCGCGAGCGCCAGCGACAGCGCGAGTCCGACAGGTCCCGCGCCGACGACGATCACCGGGTCCACGACGGGCGGACCTCGCAGTTCTCACGGTCCTTGGACGAAGGGGGAGTTGAAGCCGTCGGAACCCGGTACACGATCACACAACGTATGCAACCCACCTGCCCGCTTCCCCGTCAAGCGACGGGATCACAGGCAGGTGGGTGCGGGGAGCGGAGGAGCCGGCTGCGGCGTGCCGCTACTCCTTGCGGGCCTGGGGTACGACGTGGGGCTCGTCGAACTCCATCTCGGTGTTGGTGTCGGCGTGGAGCACGGCGCCGGTCGACCGCTTGCCGCGCCGGATCCGGCCCTCGACCCAACTGGCGAAGCTGGTGAGCAGGTAGTTCAGCACCACGAAGATCAGCGCGATCACCGTGAAGGCGGCGATGGTGTTGGCGCCGTAGTTGGCGGTGATCAGCCGGACCTGGCTCAGCAGCTCCATGTAGCCCAGGAGCGCGCCGCCCAGCGCGGTGTCCTTGACGATCACCACGAGCTGGCTGACCAGCGCCGGCAGCATCGCCGTGACCGCCTGCGGCAGCAGCACGTAGACCATGATCTGGCCCTTGCGCATGCCGATGGCCTTGGCCGCGTCGGTCTGTCCGGAGGGCAGGGAGAGGATGCCCGCCCGGACGATCTCGGCGATGACGGAGGCGTTGTAGAGCACCAGGCCCGTCACCACGGCGTACAGCGGGCGCAGGTCGGAGGAGATGTCGGTGAACTGCGCGTACGCCGCGTTGGCGAAGAACATCATCAGCAGCACCGGGATGGCGCGGAAGAACTCCACCACGGTGCCGGCGGGTACGCGGACCCACCGGTGGTCCGACAGCCGGGCCAGGCCGAACAGCGCACCCAGCGGAAGCGCGATGACGATGGACAGGGCCGCCGCCTTGAGGGTGTTGAGCAGGCCCGGGATCAGGTACGTCGTCCACACCCGACCGTCGGTGACGAACGGGCTCCACTTCTCCCCGGCGAGCTGGTTCTTGTCGGCCATGATGTCCAGCACCCACCACAGGGTGAGGCCGAGGAGAACCACGAACACCACGGAGTAGATGATGTTGCGCGCCTTGGCCCGCGGGCCGGGGGCGTCGTACAGAACGGAGAGGTTGCTCATCGCTTCACCGCCACGCGCTTGCTGACCCAGCCCAGCAGCATGCCGGTCGGGAGTGTCAGGACAACGAACCCGAAGGCGAACATCGCGGAGACCAGGAAGATGGCGTCGCTCTCGTACTCGATCATCGTCTTCATCAACGCCGCGGCCTCCGCCACTCCGATGGCGGCCGCCACCGTGGTGTTCTTGGTCAGGGCGATCAGGACGTTCGCCAGCGGCGCCACCACGGAGCGGAACGCCTGGGGAAGGACGATGAGGAACAGCACCTGGAAGAAGCTCAGCCCCAGGGCGCGCGCCGCCTCGGCCTGCCCGACGGGCACCGTGTTGATGCCCGACCGCAGCGCCTCGCAGACGAAGGTGGCGTGGTAGGCGATCAGTCCGAGCACGGCCAGCCTGAAGCCGATCACCTCGAAGTCGCTGCCACCGGCCAGCGTGATCCCCAGTGTCTGGAACAGCCCCAGCGAGGCGGCCAGGATGATGACCGTCAGGGGCGTGTTCCGTACGACGTTGACGTAGGCGGTGCCGAAGGCGCGCATCAGCGGCACCGGGCTGACCCGCATGGCGGCCAGGACCGTCCCCCAGACCAGGGACCCGATCGCCGAGTAGACGGCGAGCTGCACCGTCACCCAGAAGGCTCCGAGCACGTCGTACTGCCCGGAATCAAGAAAGTCGAACACGTTCTCCCGCGCTCCCGCCTCGTCGGATGGTGTCTCGTCGGATGGCGTTCAGGGACGCCGTGTGCCGCCCGGCCGGGCGGCACACGGCGTCGGCCGTCACTTCTCGGTGATCTCCGGAGCGGGCTCGTACTCGTAGCCGGCCGGACCGAAGTGCTTCTTCGCGGCCTTCTCCCAGGAACCGTCCTCGACCATCTTCTCGAGGGCGTCGTTGATCTTCTTCCGCAGCTCGGTGTCGCCCTTCTTCAGGCCGATGCCGTACGGCTCGTCGCTGAGGCTGAGGCCGGCGAGCTTGAACTTGCCCTGGTGCTCCTTCTGCGCGGCGTAGCCGGCCAGGATGGAGTCGTCGGTGGTCAGGGCGTCGACGGCCTTGTTCTCCAGGCCGGTCAGGCACTCCGAGTAACCGCCGTATTTGATCAGGTTGGCCTTCGGGGCGAAGTCCTTCTTGACGTTCTGCGCCGAGGTGGAGCCGGTGACCGAGCAGAGCTTCATCGAGCTGTCGTCGAGGTCGTCCTCGCTGCGGACGGTGTTGTCGTCGGCCCGCACCAGCAGGTCCTGGTGGGCGAGGAAGTACGGGCCGGCGAAGTCCACCCGCTTCTTGCGCTCGTCGTTGATCGTGTAGGTGGCGACGATGAACTTCACGTCACCGTTGGCGATCATGTTCTCGCGCTCGGCGCTGGGGGCCTGCTTCCAGACGATGTCCTTCTCGTCGTAGCCCAGCTCCTTGGCGATGTACTTGGCCACGTCCACGTCGAAACCGGTGTACTCGCCGTCCTGGGTCTTCAGGCCCAGACCCGGCTGGTCGAACTTGATGCCGATGTTGATCTTGTCGCCGTCCGAACCGCTCTCGCCGCCCCCGCCGCAGGCCGTGGCGGTCAGGGAGAGGACGAGTGCGGTGGCGGCCGTGAGGCCGGCTTTGCGGAGATTCATGGTGAGCATCCCTGGAATCGAGTAGTGCGTGGTTCCGCTGAGCCGAGCTCAGTGGTGAAGGATCTTCGACAGGAAGTCCTTGGCGCGGTCGCTGCGCGGGTTGCTGAAGAACTGGTCGGGAGTGGCCTCCTCGACGATCCGCCCGTCGGCCATGAAGACCACCCGGTTCGCGGCGGAACGGGCGAAGCCCATCTCGTGGGTCACCACGACCATCGTCATGCCGCCCTGCGCCAGCTGCTGCATGACCTCCAGGACCTCGTTGATCATCTCGGGGTCGAGAGCGGAGGTCGGCTCGTCGAAAAGCATCACCTTCGGGTCCATCGCCAGAGCGCGGGCGATGGCCACGCGCTGCTGCTGACCTCCGGAGAGCTGGGCGGGGTACTTGTCGGCCTGGGTGGCCACACCGACCCGGTCGAGGAGGGAACGTGCCTTCTCCTCGGCGGTCTTCTTGTCGATGCGCCGGACCTTGATCTGGCCGAGCATCACGTTCTCCAGCACCGTCTTGTGCGCGAAGAGGTTGAAGGACTGGAAGACCATGCCGACGTCGGCCCGCAGCCGGGCCAGCTCCTTGCCCTCGGCGGGCAGGGGCTTGCCGTCGATGGTGATCGTTCCGGAGTCGATCGTCTCCAGGCGGTTGATGGTGCGGCACAGCGTGGACTTGCCGGACCCCGAGGGCCCGATGACGACGACGACCTCGCCGCGCCCGATGGTCAGGTTGATGTCCTGGAGGACATGCAGGGCACCGAAGTGCTTGTCGACGTTCTTCAGGACGACCAGATCATCCGCCGCCGGCGCGGCGTCCTTGGTCACCGATACGTTGCTCATCGGCGTCATTCGCTCCGTCCTCGTCGGTTGAGGGGACCTTAGTGACCACCGCCGACCAACGTCATCACATCTGAGCTGAACTTGAGCATAACGATCCAGCAGCAACCGGACATATCCCGTGAAGGGGGCGGCGGATGGCGTACCGGCTGCATAACGTATGCGTTCGTGCTGCTGACGGACCCGTGGCACGCCGTCCACGGGCGGTGGGACGCCCGGCACACGGGGAGGCACGGGGAGAGGGGGGAGGAGGCCCATGAGACTGCTGCTCGTGGAGGACGACGACCGCGTCGCCGCGGCGCTGTCCGCCGTACTGGCCCGGCACGGGTTCGACGTGGTGCACGCGCGCAACGGCGAGGAGGCCCTCCAGCGCCTGCTGCCGGGCGGCACGGCCCCGCCCTTCGGGGTGGTCCTGCTCGACCTCGGCCTGCCCGACACCGACGGCTTCGAGGTGTGCGGACGCATCCGCCGGCTGACCGCGGTACCGGTGATCATGGTGACGGCGCGGGCCGACGTGCGCTCCCGCGTCCACGGTCTCAACCTCGGCGCCGACGACTACGTGGTCAAGCCGTACGACACGGCCGAGCTCCTCGCCCGCATCCACGCCGTCAGCCGCCGCAGCGCCGCTCCCGTCGCCGGGCCCGCTCCCGAGGGCGGCGGAAGCGTCTCCGGGGACGCGCGGCGGCTGGTCCTGGGGCCGCTGACCATAGAGACCGCCACCCGCCGGGTGACGGTGAACGGGGAGGCCGTCTCCCTCACCCGCAAGGAGTTCGACCTGCTCGCGCTGCTCGCCCAGCGCCCCGGCGTGGTCTTCCGCCGCGAGCAGATCATCAGCGAGGTGTGGCGGACCAGCTGGGAGGGCACCGGCCGCACCCTGGAGGTGCACGTGGCCTCGCTGCGCTCCAAACTGCGGCTGCCGGCCCTCATCGAGACGGTGCGCGGAGTCGGCTACCGGCTCGTCGCCCCCACCGGCTGACCCCGAACGGACCGCCGCCGTGCGCACCCGCCTGCTCGCCGTCCTCATCACGCTGATGGCCGCCGTGCTGCTCGCTCTCGGCTTTCCGCTCGCCGCGAGCATCGCCGCCGCGGAACAGCAGGCCGTCGTCGTGGACCGCATCGACGACACCGCCCGCTTCGCCTCCCTGGCGCAGTACGTCACCACCCGCCCCCCGGCCAGCAGTCCCACCACGGCCGAGGCCCGGCAGCGGGACGACAGGCTGGCCACGCTGTACGACGAACTCGCGCGCTACCACGACCTCTACGGCATCCGCGCGGGCGTCTTCTACCGCGACCGCACCCCGATGGCCGCGGCCCCGGAGGACTGGCAGATCCCCGAGGAGGGGGAGGGCGCCGCGGCCTTCGCCGAGGCGCTGGTCGGACGCCGCAGCCACGATCCCGCCCAGGTGTGGCCCTGGGACGGCGGCCGGCGGATAGCAGTCGCCTCGCCGGTGGTCCGCGACGGAGACGTCGTCGCCGTCGTGCTCACCGACTCGCCCACCGGGCCGATGCGGTCCCGCATCCTGCGCGGCTGGCTGCCGCTCGCGGCCGGGGAGGCGGCCGCCATGCTCGTCGCGGTGGCCCTGGCCTCCAGGCTGACCGGCTGGGTGCTCGAACCGGTGCGGGTCCTGGACAAGGCCGCCCACGACATCGCCACCGGGCGGATGGCGTCCCGGGTGGCGGCCTCGGGCGGGCCGCCGGAACTGAGGCGCCTGGCGCGGTCCTTCAACGAGATGGCAGACCACGTCGAGACCGTCCTGGAGCAGCAGCGGGCCTTCGTCGCCGACGCCTCCCACCAGTTGCGCAACCCGCTCTCCGCGCTGCTGCTGCGCATCGACCTGCTGGCCCTGGAGCTCCCCGAGGACAACGAGGAGATCGCCTCGGTACGGGCCGAGGGCAAGCGCCTGGCCCGGGTGCTCGACGACCTCCTCGGCCTCGCGCTCGCCGAGCACACCCCCGCCGACCTGCGGCTGACCGACATCGCCGAGCTCGCCGCCGAACGCGTCGCCGCCTGGCGGCCGGTCGCCGACGACAAGGGGGTGGCGCTGCGCGCGGAGGGGCACGGGGCGGTGGCGGGCTGGGCCGATCCCATCGCCCTGTCCAGCGCGCTGGACGCGGTCGTGGACAACGCGCTGAAGTTCACCCCCGCCGGGGAGTCGGTCACGGTCCTCGTCTCCCCCGACGGCGACCGGGTGGTCGTCGAGGTCGCCGACCGCGGACCCGGCCTCACCGAGGACGAGCTGACCCGGATCGGGGACCGCTTCTGGCGCAGCGGCCGCCACCAGAACGTCTCCGGCTCCGGACTCGGGCTGTCCATCTCCCGCGCGCTGCTCGCCGCGGGCGGGGCGACGATCTCCTACGCCCACAACGAGCCGCACGGCCTGCGGGTGCTGATCAGCCTGCCGCGGAACGCGCCAGACGCAGGGTGAGGATCTGGAACGGGCGCAGCCGCAGCACCACCGCGCCGGACTCCCCGACCTCGTACGCGTCCCGGCCCGCAGGCCCCTCCAGGGGGCGTTCCAGCAGGTCGGTGGCGGTGACGGAGACGACGGGGAACCCCGCGGCGAGCGTGGCCCGCGCCCGCCCGCCGTACGCCTCGTACAGCCGCAGCACCACGTCCCCGCCGCGGTCCTCCGCCAGCTTCACCGCCTCCACGACCACCTGGTCGCTGTCCACCGTCACCAGCGGCGCCACCGGCGAGCCGCCGGGGACGGACCGCTCGGGCAGGTTGAACGCGTGGCCCTCGCGCACCGCGTCCGCGATCGTCGCCCCCGGCACGAGCCCGTAGCGCATCCGGTGCGTGCCCCGGTCGGCCTCCGGGTCCGGGTAGCGCGGCGCGCGCAGCAGGGACAGCCGCACCGTCGTGGTCTGCCCGCCGTCCGGGCGGACGTCCCGGGTGACGTCGTGGCCGTAGGTGCAGTCGTTGACCAGGGCCGCTCCCCAGCCCGGCTCCGCCACGTGGATCCAGCGGTGCGCGCAGACCTCGAACTTCGCCGCGTCCCACGAGGTGTTGGCGTGGGTGGGGCGGAGAACGTGCCCGAACTGGGTCTCGGCGGCCGAGAAGTCGGCCTTGACGTCCAGCGGGAACGCGGCCTTGAGGAACTTCTCGCTCTCCCGCCAGTCCACCTCGGTGTCGATCTCCACCACCTTGCTCCCCGCGCGCAGCACGAGGCGCTGGACCACCGCCGAGGCGCCGAAGGAGCGCCGCACCGTCACCGACGCCTCGTCCGCGGCCGGGGGACCGGGCCGCAGTTCGTCGAGGCCGGTCAGGTCCGTGGTGGTGTGCCGGTAGAAGGGGTCCACGTCCCAGGCGTCCCATTTGTTGGGGAGGTCCGGGTGGAGCTGGAGCAGGTTGGCGGCGGCTCCCGGGGCGACCGCCTCGCGGTCGGCGACGAGGTCGTACGCCGACACCACCAGGCCGCGCCCGTCGATCTCCACCCGCACCAGCCCGTTGTCCAGGACGTACCCGCCGCCCGGCCGCTCCCCGGCGGTCACCGGCCCGCCCGTACGGCCCGGCAGCGGCAGCGCGCCCCCGGCCGGGATGCCGCGCCGGGCGTGCGGGGCCCCGTTGAAGACGACCGCCCCGCCGTCCCCGCCGGCCAGCGCCCGCTGCGCGGCGCCGGTGATCTCCTCCAGCTCGCGGTGCACCCGGGCGTACGTCTCGCGTGCCTCGCGGTGCACCCAGGCGATCGACGAGCCGGGCAGGATGTCGTGGAACTGGTGGAGCAGCACCGTCCTCCACAGCCGCTCCAGCTCCTCGTACGGGTACGGGCGCCCGGTCCGCACCGCCGCCGTGGCCGACCACAGCTCGGCCTCGCGCAGCAGCGACTCGGCGTACCGGTTGCCGCGCTTGGCGCCCGCCTGCGAGGTGTAGGTGCCGCGGTGCAGCTCCAGGTACAGCTCGCCCACCCACACCGGGGCGTCCCCGTACTCGGCCCGGGCCGCCCCGAAGAACGCGGCGGGCGGCTCCACGGCCACCCTCGGCGAGCCCTCCAGATCGCGCAGCCGCCTCGCCCGCGCCAGCATCTCGCGCGTCGGGCCCCCTCCGCCGTCGCCGAAGCCGAACGGCACCAGCGAGCGGGTGCCGCGGCCCTTCTCCCGGTAGGTGCGGGCGGCGTGCGCCAGCTGGGCGCCGCCGAGGTCGGAGTTGTAGGTGTCCACCGGCGGGAAGTGCGTGAACACGCGGGTGCCGTCGATGCCCTCCCACCGGAAGGTGTGGTGGGGGAAGACATTGGTCCGGTTCCAGGAGATCTTCTGCGTCAGGAACCACTCGGCGCCCGCGAGCCGCGCGATCTGCGGCAGGGCGGCCGTGTAGCCGAAGGAGTCCGGCAGCCACACCTCGCGGGTGTCGACCCCGAACTCCTCCAGGAAGAACCTCTTGCCGTGGAGGAACTGCCGGACCAGCGCCTCGCCGCCGGCCATGTTGGTGTCGGACTCCACCCACATCCCGCCCACCGGCACGAACCGCCCCTCGGCGACCCTCTGCCTCACCCGGTCCCACAGCCCGGGCCGGTGCTCCTTGAGCCAGGCGAACTGCTGCGCCTGGGACATCGCGAAGACGTACTCCGGGTGGGTGTCCATCAGGTGGAGGGCGTTGGCGACCGTCCGCGCGACCTTGCGGACGGTCTCGCGCAGCGGCCACAGCCAGGCGGAGTCGAGGTGCGCGTGGCCGACCGCGCTGATCCGGTGGGCGGAGGCGTGGGCGGGGGAGGCCAGCGCGTCCGCCAGGCACGCGCGGGCGCGGGCGGCCGTACCGGGGACGTCGGCGGGGTCCAGGGCGTCCAGGGCGCGCTCCAGGGCCCGCAGGATCTCCCACCGCCGCGCCTGGTCCGCGGGGAGCTCGCGCATCAGCCCGTCCAGCACCTCCAGGTCGCGCGCCAGCTCCCACACCCCGGTGCGGAGGACGGCCAGCTCCATGCGGCGCAGCCGGTACAGCGGCCGGGCGTGCGCGGTCGGCCGGTCGCCCTGCCGGGTGGGACGCCGCCCGGCGAGGACCGGGTTGGCGGCGGCCTCGACGTACAGCTCGACCTCCTCCCCGCCCCGGACGGGGCCGCCGACCGGCACCCAGTCGCTGTGCGGGTGGAGGCCCTTGACCACCTCGCCGTCCGCGCGGTGGACCAGGCCCTCGCACTGGAAGCCGGTCATGCCCCGGTCGAAGCCGATGTCGAGCACCGCCTCGACGGTGCGCCCGGCCCACTCCGCGGGCACCCGCCCGGTCACCCTGAACCAGGTGGTCCCCCAGGCGGGGCCCCAGGCGTCGCCGACGGCGGCGGGCCCGTACGGGGCGGCCAGGCCCTCGGCGGCCGGCACCGGCTCCCCGGGGACGTCCCACCGCCCGACGTCCAGGGGGACGGAGTCGCCGCGGACGGCGGGGAGGACCCTCTCGCGCAGGACGCGGTCCAGGCGGTCTTCCACGATGCTGCGGTCGTCGTGCATGCGGCGGCTCCGGTGGTTCGCCGGCGGGGAACGCCAGAGGCATTGCCTCCCCAAGGCGGTGCCAATCCTCCCGCCGCGCGGACACGGCGGCGACCGCCCCACCGGCCCCGTCGCGCCCCGCGACCTCCCGGGACAGAACAGCTAGGACTTGACCGAGCGGTAGTAGCGCTCGGCCCCCCGGTGCAGGCCGAGCGGATGGGTGTAGATGGCGGTGCGCAGATCGACCTTCTGCGCCGCGTGCACCTCACGGCCGATGCGGTCCCGGCTGTTGATCACCGAGCGGGTGATCCCCTCGGTCAGCGCGTCGTCCGTGCCGTCCACGGTCACCAGCAGGTTGGCCACCGCGATCGTCTCGACCGCCTTGCCCCGCTGGACGGCGGGGTAGGCGTCGGCGGGCATCAGCGCGGCCCGGTAGGAGCGGGTCTCGGGCTCCTGGGCGTGCAGCCTGGGCACCAGGTCGCCGAGCGGGACGAGGCGGATGTCGGTGGTCCCGGCGAGCTCCTCGACCGCTCCGGTCGGCAGCCCGCCCGACCAGAAGAAGGCGTCCAGCTCGTCGCGGACCAGCAGGTCCGGCATCCGGTCGATGCCCTCCGGCACCGGGACGACGTCCCGCCGGGGGTCCAGCCCCGCCGCCCGCAGCAGCCGCCCGGCGATCAGGTGGACGCCGGAGCGCCGCTGCCCGAGCCCGACCCGCATCCCCTTGAGGTCCTCCACCGCGCGCACCGGCGAGTCCGCCGGGACGACGAGCTGGACGTAGTCGTCGTACAGCCGCGCGCAGGCCCGCAGCCGGGCGGCGCCCGGCCGGTCCTCCTCCAGGTAGGCGGCCACCGCGTCGGCCGCGGCGATGGTGAACGACGCCTCGCCGGAGACGAGCCGCTCGATGTTCTCCACCGAGCCCTCGCTGGGACGCAGCGTCACGTCCACCCCGGGCAGGTCGCGGCCCAGCTGCTCCTTCAGCAGCTCCCCGTAGCGCTCGTAGACCCCGCCCCGCGCGCCCGTCGCGAAGACCACCGACCCGCTCGGGGCCGGACCGCCGCCGGGCAGCAGCCACCACAGCAGCAGCGCCAGCGCGGCCGCCGCGCACGCGGCGGCTCTCAGCGGGCGCCGGTTCAGGGGGCGGCGCGACGGCGGGGGGACCACGGGACGATCCTGCCAGGGCGCGCACGCGGAGGGGAGGGGCGGGGGCCCCGCGGCCTCGCCCCCGGAGCGGCGGCCGCCCGCCGACGTCAGCGGGGCGTCAGCGCGGACGGCCAGCATGGGGTGCGGATGGTGGCGGCACGCCGGCCCGACGGCGTCACCCGGACACCCGCGGGCACCGCTGCGCGGGTGTCCGGGGCCCGGCAGACGGCCGCCACGCGGGCCTACCGCGACGGAGCCGCACATGGAGACGATCGGCGCGTACGCGCCGCGCGCCGCCGGGGAGACCCGGGGGGAGGCGCTGGACGGGCCCCTGGCGCCGTTCCCCCGCGACAGCGCCACCCGGACGCACCGGTACTCCGGTCCGCATCCGGCACCGTGTTCGTCCGCCCTGCGGCCGGAGCGCGGGCCCGCGGTCGTACCGCCCTCCGCGGGCCGGAACCGTCCGCTCCCCCGCCTTGAGCAGCGCAGCCCGTCCGCGCGGGCGGCGCGCCCCGCCCGCCGGCCGAGCCGGTGAGGGAATCCCCGCACCGCCGGGGGCCCCGGGTGATCCGGCCGATCCTGCCGGCCCGCGTCGCCGTGGCCGAGACCTTCGCGGACGTTCCCTGCCGCCTCCTTCCGGAGGAACGGGCCGCGCTGGGCGACGTCGCGGAGGGACGCCGCCGGGAATTCGCCACGGTGCGGCACTGCGCCCGCCGTGCCATGGGCGGGCTGGGCCTGCCGCCCCTGCCGCTGCCGCCGGGAGCCGGGGGCGCCCCCCGCTGGCCGGACGGGGTGGTCGGCAGCATGACGCACTGCCGCGGTTACCGGGCCGCCGCAGTGGCCCGGCGCGAGGACGCACGGGCGGTCGGGATAGACGCCGAGCCCCACCGTCCGCTGCGCGAGGGGGTCCTGGAGAGGATCTCGCTCCCCGGGGAACGGGAGCGGCTGGCCGGTCTCGAACGCTCTGCCGAGGTGTGCTGGGACCTGCTGCTGTTCTGCGCCAAAGAGGCCGTCTACAAGGCGTGGTACCCCCTCACCGGCGTCCGGCTGGCCTTCGGCGACGTGGAGGTCCTCCTCGCCGCCCGTACCGGAACCTTCCGGGCGCACGTCGTCGGGGACGGTGCCCGGGGCGTGGCGGGACCGGTGGCCTTCGGGGGGCGCTGGACCGTCTCCGGGGACCTGGCGGCCGCGGCCGTGGTGGTGCCCCCGGAGCCGAGCTTTTGATATATGCCCAGGTCATGGGAGAGTTCGGTCATACGGTTTTCCGGGACGCCAGAGGTGGATCATGACGAGCGAGGAGCTGCTGGCCGTGCTCGCCGCCGTGGGTCATGCCCAGCGCCTGCGGATCGTCGCCGAACTCTCCGGTGGCCGGATGTACGTCAGTGAGCTGGCCCGCCGGTTGAAGATGTCCCGGCCCCTGCTGTACATGCACCTGGAGCGGCTGGAGAAGGCCGGTCTGGTGGTGGGCAGCCTGGAGCTGTCCGAGGACGGCAAGGCGCTGAAGTACTTCGAACTGGCGCCGTTCGACCTGCGCCTGAATGTCGATACGATCCTCGCGGCCGTACAGGCCGACGAGGCCGGCCCGCCGGACGCGGATGCCACGCCGGAGCCGACGGACGAGCAGGGGATTCAGGACGTGAAGGGGAAGCGCACATGACCGGGGGCATCATCGCCATCGCCGTCGTGTTCATCATCGTCGGTGGCGTCACGGCGATGGTGGTCGCCTACTTCAGACTGCAGCGGCACCGCGCGGACGCCGTCGCCATGGCCTCCTACCGCAAGCTCGCGGAGGACGTGATCACCCGGCAGGAGGCGCTGCAGGGCCGTCTGGACGAGCTGGGCGACCGTCTCCGGGACGTCGAGAACCTGCTCCGCAGCGTCGACTGACCGGTTTCCGCAGGTCCGACCGGACTGCTTTGACCTGCAACTTTTGTGGACCGCTTAAGGACATGTCCGGTCCGTGCGGGTGTTTCTAGACTCGGTGCCGTCCTGCTGGGCACGGCGCCACGCCTGCTGTCGCACGCCGGAAGTCGAGGACCTCCGCTGCCGCCGGGTTCCCGGCGCGCGCCGCGTCGTCGGGCGGACCGGGTCGACCTCGGACGAGGCGGCCGGTGTCCGCGCCCACGACGAGAAAGGGATGGTCGGGCATGTCAGGTTCTGGCGTCCACCTCAACGACGAGATTTTCCCCCCCACGTTCCGGTGTGAGGCGCCGGGCCTCGACGCGGCGGAGTGGGCGGCGCGCAACCGCCCGTCCATCGAGGAACTGCTCCGCGAGCACGGGGTGGTCCTCATGCGCGGTTTCGGCGTCGGCGGCGTCGAGGCGTTCGAGGCGGTGGCCGCGTCGCTGGTGAGCCGGCTCTACGGGGACTACGGCGATCTTCCGCACGAGAAGGACGCCGACCGCGTCTACAAGTCGACGCCCTACCCGGCTCGGCAGTCGATCCTCTTCCACCACGAGAGTTCGCACATGCCGCAGTGGCCCCGGCGGCAGTTCTTCTGCTGCCTGCAGCCCTCCGCGAAGGGCGGCGCGACCCCGATCGTCGACGGCCGCAGGGTGTGGGCCGGACTGCCGGAGGACCTGCGCGCCCGTTTCGAGGAGCACGGCATCCGCTACGTGCGGAACTTCATCCCCGGGCTGGACGTCGGCTGGGAGCAGATGTTCGGCACCTCCGACCGGGCCGAGGTGGAGGAGCGCTGCCGCGCCCAGGGAGTGGAGTGCGAATGGCGCCCCGACGGCGTACTGCGGACCGTGCAGACCGCCCCGGCCGTCGTCCGGCACCCCGACACGGGGGAGAAGGTCTTCTTCAACCAGCTCTTCCTGCACCACACGGCCTGCCTGGAACCCTCCGTGCTGGAGGTGATGCGGTCGCTGTTCGGGGACGACGAGAGCGCGTACCCGCGCAGCGCGTCGTTCGGCGACGGCTCCCCGATCGGTGACGACACGGTCGCGCGGCTGTGGTCCCTCTACGACGCCCTGGCACAGCGGTTCACCTGGGAGCGCGGTGACGTGGTGGTCATCGACAACATGCTCGTCTCGCACGGCCGTGATCCCTTCGAGGGCGAGCGGAAGATCATCGTGGCGATGGGGGACATGGTCACCCGCGCCGCGCTGACCGGCGGAGCCATGGCCCGCTGACCCCCCTCCGGGCGGGCGGGCACTCCCCGCCCGCCCGGCCCCGAGTTCGACGCGCGAGCGGACAGCACGAGCAGACGACAGGAGCGACGATGGCCCCGTCAGCGGTACACACAGGAATACTCTCCGGCGAGGTGCGCGACATCGGAGCGGCCTCGGTGGTGCAGATCGTGCGCGAGCACGCCGCACTGCGGCCGGACGCCGTGGCGGTGGAGTCCGCCGGCGAGCTTCTGACCTACCGGCGGTTGTGGCACCGGGTCCTGGTACTGGCCGCCGCGCTGGACGAGGCCGGCATCGGCTCCGGCGACCGGGTGGCCCTGTGGGCCGACCGGACCGCCGGGACGACGGCCGCTGCCCTGGCCGTCATGCTGCTGCGCGCCGCCTACGTGCCCATCGACCCCACCCACCCCGCGGAGCGGGTGAGCGCGGTGCTCGCCGGCGCACGGCCCGCCGCTCTCCTGCACGACGGGGCGGGGGCCGGCGGCGCCCTGCCCGCGCCGGACGTGCCCGTCATCGACGTACGGGCCGTCGCGGACACCCCCGCGCCACCGGAGCGCGAGCTGCCGCGCGCCGAGGACATCGCCTACGTCGTCTTCACCTCCGGATCGACCGGCGCCCCCAAGGGCGTCATGGTCGAACACGGCTCGCTCGTCAACTACACGGCCTGGTGCGGGAACCTCGTCGGCCGGGAAGGAATCGGCAGCCCCCTGTTCGCCAGCCTCGGCTTCGACCTGGCGATGACCTCGCTGTGGGTGCCGCTCGCCCAGGGACTGCGGGTGGTGACCGTGGCCGGCCTGTGGGACCAGGCCACGCTCTTCGGCCCCCGCCAGGACGCCTACACCTTCGTCAAACTGACGCCCTCCCACGCGCGCTTCTTCGACCTCCTGGCCGAACCCCCCCACTACAGCCGGGCCACCCGGCTGCTGATGTTCGGGGGCGAAGGGCTCGATCCGGCGCTCGTCTCCTCCCTGGGGCCCCGCCTGGACGGGGTGAGGCTGGTCAACCACTACGGCCCGACCGAGACCACGATCGGCTGCTGCGCCCACCGCTTCGACAGCACCCGCCTCCCCGGCACCCCGACGGTGCCCATCGGCACACCCGCCTGGAACACCCGGGCCTACGTGGTGGACGAGAACCTGCGGCCGCTGCCGCCCGGAAGCCCCGGAGAGCTGGTGATCGCCGGTCGCGCGGTCGCCGCGGGCTACCTGGGCGACCGCGACCCGGACGGGAGGTTCCTCGACGAGCGCGAGCTCGGCCGGGAACCGGGCAGGGCGTACCGTACCGGCGACATCGCCGAACTCCTCCCGGACGGCAGCCTGCTCCATCTCGGGCGCCGGGACGACCAGTTGAAGGTCAACGGCCACCGGGTCGAGCTGGGGGAGCTGCGCCACCACGTGCTGGCCGTGCCCGGGGTCGCCGACGCGGCCTTCGACATCGTCCGGGGGGCGGTCGACACCCTGGAGCTGTTCGTACGGCCCGTGCGTCCGCAGGCCGACGGCGAGGCGCTCGCCGAGGCGGTGCGCAAGGCGCTCGCCGGGGCACTGCCCTCGGCCCTCGTACCCGGCACCGTCCGTACCGTCCCGGAGATCCTGTTCAACTCCAACGGCAAGTGCGACGTCGCGGCCACACGGCGACTGCTGGAGGGGCCGGCCCGGTAGCCGCCGGGCCTTCCGCATCAGAGGAAGGTCAGCGTCGTGTCAGCGGGCTACGGAAGCATGGCGGGACAGGGCCAAGGCTCTGACCTGCGCCGAAACGATCGGCGGGTCCGTACCGCACACAACCTTCCGAGACGGAGTGCGAACGTGTCGAATCCCTTTGACGACCAGGACGGAACGTTCCTCGTACTGGTGAACGACGAGGACCAGTACTCGCTGTGGCCGGCGTTCGCCCAGCGCCCGGACGGCTGGACGGTGGCCCTCGACGAGAGCCCGCGCGACACGGCGCTGGCCTACATCGAGGAGCACTGGACGGACATGCGCCCGCGCAGCCTGCGCGAACCCTCCGCCGGCCGGACCTCTTGAGAGGCCGCCGGTTCGCCGGACAGCGGGAGGGCGACACGTGAACACAGCGATTCAGGCGGAAGGGCTGCGCAAGGGCTACCGGGGGAACCAGGCGCTCAGAGGCGTCGACCTGTCGGTGCCGGCCGGTACGGTGCTGGGCCTGCTCGGTCCGAACGGCGCCGGCAAGACCACCACGGTGCGCGTACTCGCGACCCTGCTCGAACCGGACGGCGGTCGTGCCGAGGTGGCCGGGTTCGACGTGGTGCGCAGCCCCCGCGAGGTGCGCCGCCGCATCGGCCTGGCAGGCCAGTACGCGGCGGTGGACGAACTCCTCACGGGGCGCGAGAACCTGGCCCTGATCGGCACACTGCTCCACCTGGGCCGACGCGCCGCCCGGGCCCGCGCGGCCCGCCTGCTCGACCGGTTCGACCTGGTCCATGCCGCCGACCGGCCGGTCCGTACCTACTCGGGCGGCATGCGGCGGCGTCTGGATCTGGCGGCCTGCCTGGTCGCCACCCCCTCGGTGCTCTTCCTCGACGAGCCCACCACCGGCCTGGACCCGGTGAGCCGGACGGCCCTGTGGACGGCGGTCCGCGAACTGGTCGCCGACGGCGTCACCGTGCTGCTGACGACGCAGTACCTGGAGGAGGCCGACTTCCTCGCCGACCGGATCGCCGTCGTCGACTCGGGCCGGGTGATCGCGGAGGGAACCCCGGACGAACTCAAGCGGAAGGTCGGCGAGGAGCGGCTGGAGATCGTCGTGGCGCATCCCGGGACGCTGTCCGCCGCGGTGTCGGCCCTGCGGAGGGCGACCGCCGCGGAGCCCACGGTGGAACCGGACAGGGCACTCGTCTCCGTCGTGCTCGACAACGGCATGGACGGCCTTGCCGGCGCGGTCGACGCCCTGCGGCAGGAAGGCGTCGAGGTCGCCGACTTCGCACTCCGCAGGCCGACCCTGGACGACGTCTTCACCACTCTCACCGGCCGTTCGGCCTGAACGGCCGCTCTGTCCTCCGGCGGCCGGGCCGCAGGACCGCCAACGGGCCCGGCCGTCTCCTTCTCACCCGCATGACACACGAGGGTCACCATGCAGAGAATCCACTTCGGTGCCACGGACCTCGCCAGGATCCGGCTGACGACCACAGCCGGTCCGTTCGCCGAGACGGTCTTCGCGGCCGGGCTCCTGGGGCGCGGCGTCGGCGCACCCTACGCACGCTGGCGCAGTCACGTCGGAAAACGGCTGCCCCGCTGGGCGGGGCAGCCGGCGTACGGAGGCGCGGCCCCCGACCTGGACGCGCTGCTCGAACAGGCGGAGCGGTACGGGGACGACTCCGGCGCGGCGCCGCCGCGCCCGTGGTCGGCCGCCCGGTCGTCGTCACCCGACCTGACGGAGGTCTGGCGCACGGGGCTGGCGCCCTACTGGGAGCGGCTGCGCGCGTACATGGAGGCCGAGTGCGAGGCACGCGGCAGGATCGTGATGTCCGGGGGAGTGGAGCGGCTGCTGGCCACCCTGCATCCCAGGATCACCTGGCGGTCCCCGGTCCTGGAGGTTCCCGGCGGTCCCGACGAGGACGTCTTCCTGGACGGAAGCGGCCTGACGCTCGCCCCGTCGGTATTCCTGAACCACCGGCCGGGCCAGTTGCTGGGCGCGAGGTCAGGTGAGGGCCGGACCCTGCTGGCCTTCGCCGCGCCGCCCGACGCGCGCTCGGCCGCGCTGCTGTGGGAGGAGCCCGGCGACGGCGCGCAGTCGCTGGGCGCCCTGGTCGGCCAGACCAGGGCCGCCGCGCTGCGGGTGCTGCGGGCCGCGTGCACCACCAGCCAGCTGGCCGACCGGCTCGGCATCTCCGCGGCGGGCGCCAGCCAGCACACCGCGGTGCTGCGGGAGACCGGGCTGATCACCACCCGCCGGATCCGCAACACGGTGCTGCACACGGTGACCCCGCTGGGCGTCGCCCTGCTGGACGGCCGTACCGTACGGACCCTGCCGGGCCAGGGCGCCAGGCGCCGGGAGCAGCAGACGCCCGGTCATGCCCCGGCGGAGACGTTCGACGGTGTCGTCCCGCGGCAGGTCGTACGGCACGCCTCGTGACCGCCTTCGCGGCGGTACGGCGGTGTGAGGAGGCCCCGGTGCGCGGACCGCGCACCGGGGCCTCCTCACACCGCCGGGGAACTACTCGCGGACGCCCACCACACCGCCGATGCGGTTTCGCAGGACGATCCCGGTCGACAGCAGCGTGGTGACCAGGGTCAGACCGAAGGCGGCGGCGATCACCGCGACGAGGATCCACGGGGAGCCCTCCGGGACCGGCGAGCCCAGCACGCTGATGCTCAGCGGCACCAGTGTCAGCGCCGCGACCAGTACTCCGAGCACGATGCCGGCCGCGGCGACCAGGAACGCCTCCACCGCCATCATCCGCATGACCTGTCGGCGGGTGGAGCCGATGAGCCGCTGGAGCATGAACTCCCGCCGCCGCTCGGTCGTGGAGATCACCTGGGTGTTGACCAGGGCGATCGTCGCGTAGCCCACCACCATGCCGAGCAACAGGTAGGACATCCAGGCCTGGGTGTCGTCCTGTTCGGCCTGGACGGCGGTGAGCGTCTTCCGGTCGGTGACGACCAGGCCGGGCTGCCGGTCGGCCAGCTTCGACAGCGTGCCGGCCAGCGTCGCGTGGTCCGTTCCCGGCTCGGCCTTCACCATGATCTGCGGCAGCAGGCCGGAGTCGGTGTGCGGGGCCAGGAGGGAGGCCGGTACGAGGGCGGTCTCGTAGCCGCGCCGTCCGTCGAGGGTGGCGACCAGTTCCAGGTCGACGTGCGTGCCGTCGCCCAGCCGCATCGGGACCGTGTCGCCGAGTCCGCGGCCCGCGGCGCGGGCCAGCTCCGTCGGCAGGGCCACGGTGTTCCCCCGCAGGTCGGCGAGACTGCCGCTGGAGGCGCGGTAGGCGGTCGTCCTGTCCACCCCGGCCGCGGTGACGCCCTGGAGCGGCACCTCGGTGGGCTCCGGCTCGTCGTCCTCGTCCTCCCCGTCGCCGTCCGCCCGCTTCGGAGCGGGCGGCTCGATGTATCCGACGCTGGAGACCTGGGCGGAGGCGGCCGCGACTCCGGGCTGCTCCGCCACGACGTCCACCGTCTCCGGAGGAAGGCCGCCGGCGGCGGTGACGACCAGATCGGCCCGGAGGTTCTCCTCGAAGGCCCGCTGGGCGCCGAAGGACTGCGTGGTCTGCAGGTAGATCAGGGCCATGGCCAGGCCGCTGGCGAGCATGACGGGCATCACCGCCCCCGCGTACCGGCTCGTGCGCGCCTTGGCGTTGAGGGAGGCGAGACGCCCCGGGAGCCCGGTGAGCAGGCGCACCGGCCCACGCAGCACAGCGGTGATGGCCTTGGCCAGGCCGGGGCCGAGCAGACCGAAGCCGGCCGTCCACAGCATCGCCGCGGGGGTCGCCGTGCTGCCCGCCGACGGGCCGGCCATGTTCGCGGTGACGATGGCCAGCGCGGTGCCGCCGCCGAGGAAGAGCAGCGCGAAGACGAGCCGGCCCTTGCTGAACCAGCGGCGCTGCAGGGACGCCTCGGCCAGTGCCTCGGTCGGCCGGGTGCGGGTGGCCGTCCGCGCCCCGAGGAACGCCGCGCCGAGAGCGGTGAGCAGCGCGGTGCCCACGCCGACGGCCATCGGCACCCAGCCCGCGCGGAACGCGATCGTCTCCGGTACCACCCCGGCGCCGGCGAAGGCTTCCAGGAGCCACCTGCCGATCAGCGGACCGGGGAAGCACGCGAGCGCGGTCGCGACGACGGCGATGAGGAGCGTCTCGCCGAGGACCATGCGCCGCAGTTGGCGGGGGGTGGCGCCGATCGCCCGCAGCAGCGCCGACTCCCGCTGGCGCTGGTGGAGCGCGATGCCGACGGTACTGGAGACGACGAAGACGGTGACCGCCGCGGACAGGCCGCCGAAGACCGAGGCGAGGGTGACCAGCTTGCCGCCCTCGGCGATCACGTCGGGGTTCTCCGCCCAGCCGCGCTCGTCCCCCGAGAACACGGACGCCGGCCGGCCGCCGACCGCTTTCTCCACGTCCCGCTCCACCGCGCCGACGGCGGTTCCGGGGGCGGTGAGCACACCGATGGAGTCGACCAGGCCGGGGCGGCCGGTGGCCCGCGCGGCCTCGGAGTCGGTGAGGAAGACCGTCTCCGGGGAGCCAGGGCCGGAAACCAGCGCGGTGACGCGGTACCGTCCGCCGTCGCCGCCCAGGGCGAGCCCCACCTCCTGGCCGACGCGTGCGCCGGCGCGGTCGGCGAACCGCGCGTCCAGGGCGATCTCGCCCGGACGCGACGGGGGCTTCCCCTCGTCGACCCGGTACGGGGCGAGCTTCGCGGAGGACCAGCCGTGGCCGGTCAGCCGGCCGGCCGGCCGACCGCCGTCGCCCAGCACCGTGGCCGGGAACGACACGTCGGGCACCGCCTCGGCGACGCCGGGCACCGCCTCGATCCGGTCCACCAGATCGGCGTCCAGGCGAACTCGTTCGGTGAACACGTCACGCCGGGTACCGGGGTAGCGCTGGTCGCCGGTGACCACGATCGGCGAGGCGGCGAGGCGTTCGGGCGGGGCCGCGCTGTGCAGTCCGGTCTCGAACAGCCCGCCGCAGCCCACGACGATCGCGGCGCCGAAGAACAGCGCGATGAACGACGCGATGAAGCCGCCCTTGTGGAAGCGCAGGGTCTTGAAGGCGAGTCCGATCATCACCGCACCCCGTGCGAGGTGCGCGGCGCGGTGGACTCGTTGCCCCAGGCGCCCAGGTGGGTCATCCGCTCGGCGACCAGGTCGGCGGTCGGCCGCTCCAGGGCGCTGACGATCCGGCCGTCGGCGAGGAACAGCACGCGGTCGGCGTGTGCGGCGGCGACCGGGTCGTGGGTGACCATCACGATGGTCTGCCCGGCCCACTGGACGGCCTCGCGCAGCAGTGTGAGCACCTCGCGCGCGGTGTAGGTGTCCAGGGCGCCGGTCGGCTCGTCACCGAAGATCACCGCCGGCTTCGTGACCAGGGCCCGCGCGATGGCGACCCGCTGCTGCTGGCCGCCGGAGAGTTCACCGGGCCGGTTGTTCCGGCGGGAGGCCAGGCCGACCCGCTCGATGACCTCGTCGACCTCGGACCGGTTGGGGCGGCGGCCCGCGAGGCGCAGCGGCAGGGTGACGTTGTCCACCACGTTCAGGGCGGGCAGCAGGTTGAACGCCTGGAAGACGAAGCCGATGCGCTCCCGGCGGAGCTCGGTCAACTCCTTCTCGCCGAGCGGACCGAGGTCCACACCGTCCAGCAGCACGGTGCCCGACGTGGGCCGGTCCAGCCCGGCCGCGCAGTGCAGGAAGGTGCTCTTGCCCGAGCCGGAGGGGCCCATCACCGCAGTGAAGCTGCCGCGGGGTAAACCGATGCTGACGCCGTCGAGGGCGGCCACACGGTTCTTCGAGCCACCGTAGATTTTGCGCACGGAGTCGAGTTTGACGACCTCGTGGGCGTATGGACTCGGCGTCCCGTTCATGTGTTCTGTCCTCCGTGTGCGGTGGGCCCGGGGACCGGGCGGGATGGGGAGAGGGGCGAGGAGAGGGGCGAGGAGAGGGGGCCGGGCTCGGCGAGCACGCGCTTGGCCTGCGCGAGTGGGTCGGGAGGCGGCCGGAGCAGGGTGTGGGCGAGGGTCAGCTGCACCCGGGCGGCCGCCACCACGGCGTAGGAGGCGTACGCGGCCAGGACCAGGAAGACCGCGGAGGCGGTCAGCGCGGCCGGCCAGGTGTCGATCCACACGCCGATGCCGGTGCCGTCCGACCGGCCCAGCCGCACACCCTCCATCCGGCCGCCGCCCGCCAGGCGCGATTCGACGGCCCAGAACCACAGGGGCAGCGACACCCCGGTCAGGAGCAGCAGCCAGACCGCCAGTGCGAGCGCGTCCAGCAGCAGGAGGAAGGGGAAGAGCAGGATCAGGTAGCAGCAGTCGCGGAAGAACGCGGGATCGGTGCAGCGGGCTTTGAGGTGTCCGGCGAATCCCGGCTCGGTGGCCTCCTGGTAGACGTACGGTATCGGCTCGTCGACCAGGGCGGCCCGGCCCCGTTCGACCTGGGCGCAGCACCGTACGACCCATGCGGAGCCGACGATCAGCGCCACGGTGACGGTGAGCTGGCTGAATACCGCGCCCGCCAGCACCGCGGCGGTCGCCACGGCGAAGAGCACCGGCCCGGCCGCCAGGTGGCCGGCGAGGTACCCGGTCGCGCGCCAGGGAGCGGGGGAGAACAGCATGCGCAGCGGGTTGCCGTTCCGCGGCAGCCGGGCGCCGGGCAGAAGGATGCTCATCCCACGCTCCGCAGCAGGTGCTCGATCGCCTTGAGCCGTGTGTCGAGCGTGCCCAACTGCTGTTGCAGGGCCTGGTGGCCGGCGCTCGCCTCCTCGGCGAGCTTGCGGTAGGAGGCCATGGCGACGGCGTCCGCGCGGTGCCGCTGCAGTCTGAAGTAGGCGACCACACTCGCCGTGACACCGCCGGCGAGGATCAGGACGATGGCGATGGTGATGACGGCGCCGGTCATGTGCGGTTTCCCTTCACGTCGCTGTGCCGTGCCGCGTCCGCCGCCACGGCCGCGACTATCGTCTCGGCGTTCACTCGCAGGTCGAACGGCCCCAGTTCGAAGTACTTCAGCGCCTTGCCGTCCTCGGACAGCTCCAGGCTGCCCACCACCAGACCGGCCTTCTCCAGCCGCTCCAGGTGCATGTACAGCAGGGGCCGGGACATCTTCAGCCGGCGGGCCAGCTCACTGACGTACATCCGGCCACCGGCGATCTCCGCGATGACCCGCAGGCGCTGGGCATGACCCACGGCGGCGAGCACGACCAGCAGCTCCTCACTCGTCACGGCGGTCCGCCCTCTCGCTGCCGGAAGCATGTAAGTTCAGACTTACACATGCCTTTGTGGGCTGTCAAACGTCTAGGGAGTGCTTACCCGTCCCCGGAACGGCGCGCCCCGGGGACGGCGCGAGGGCCCGGCCCCACCGGGGCCGGACCCTCACTGCCGTGCCGGCGCGGGCGCCGGCGACGTCTCAGCTCCGGGACCAGTGGCGGTACTGCCGCAGGCCGTACAGGAGCGGGGGGTGGGGGTTCCGCCGGACGATCCGGCTGATCCGGCCGAACACGGTGACGTGGTCGCCCACCTTCTGGGTCAGCGTGACGTCGCAGTCGGCGACGGTGTGCGCGTCCCGGGCCAGGTGCGGCCCGGCCGTGTCCGGTGTCCGCTCCCACGGGAGCATCTCGAAGCGGCGCGGGTCGCCGGACGCGAACAGCTCGGCGGCCTCCTGCGCCCCCTCGTGCAGCAGGTTGACGGCGAAGGTTCCGCTGTGCGCGACCGCCTCCAGCGTCGGGCTGCCGTCACGCAGGCAGACCAGCAGGGTCGGGGGGTCGAGCGAGACGCTGCACAGCGAGGAGCAGGTCATGCCGCGGGGTTCCCCCTGAGAATCGGTGGAGGTGACCACGCAGACACCCGTGGGGAAGCCGCTCATCATCGTCCGGAAACCCTCGGAGGTGGCCGCGACGGCCGTCGGTGCGGCGGAGGCGGTCTGTGTGGCGGAATCGGTCATCGCACACCGCTTTCTGTCTGGAGGGGGAGCTTCCCGTGCTCGGGACGCCTCCCCGCGCGGGCGTGAAGGTTCAGGAGGGGGCCGGTCATGGTGGTCGTCGCCAGGGCCATCACCGTCAGCGCCAGGACCACGGGGGCCGACAGGACGCCGGCGGCGTGACCGGCCTGGAGCACGATCAGCTCGGTGAGTCCGCGGGTGTTCACCAGGATGCCCACCTGCCGCGCGGTACCGTGCGGCAGGCCGCCGAGCCGGGCGCCGGCGTAGCCGCCGAGGATCTTGGCGGCACAGCCGAGCACGACGGCCCACGCGATCAGCGACCAGGGCGCGGTGGAGAAGGCGCCGCTCAGCACGGTGACGCCGGTCACCACGAAGAAGACGGGGGCCAGGGCACGGCCGGCGCGGGAGACGGAGGACACCGCACGGGCCCAGGGGGCTCCCGCGTCGCCGGGAATCGCGAAGCCGACCAGGGCCGCGCCGACGACCGCCGTCATCCCCAGGTGCTCCATGGCGAGCGCCACGGCGAGGGCCGTCGCGCCGAGGACGACCGCGGCGGTGCCCGGCAGGTGTGCGCAGAACTCGCGTGCCGGGCGGGTGCGCAGGCCGTACCGCACGGCCGCCGCGCACAGCAGACCGAGCAGCAGCGCCCGGAGGGAGGCCAGGGAACCCGACGGATCCCCCGCCCCGAGGCCGATCGCGACCGTCAGCAGCAGCCATCCCACCGCGTCGATGGCGATGGCCGCGGTCAGAGCGGTCTGCCCCGCCGCCGACCGGCTCATGCCCCGGTCGGTCAGGATTCTGGACATCACCGGCACCGCGGTGATGGTCATCGCCACCGCGAGCATCAGGACGAAGGAGGGCAGCGGGGCGTTCCCGCGGGCCGCGGTGTCCCCGGTGAGCAGGATCCAGCCGGCCAGGAGAGCGCCGGCGCACAGGGGCGGGACCAGGGCTCCGGCGACCACCCAGCCGGCGGTGCGCCGTGCGGGCCGGTCCGGGCCGACCCGCAGTTTGTGCGCCAGACCGACGAGGTAGAGCACCAGGCCGGCCTCGCCGACGAACTTCAGGGCGTCGAACACGGGCCCCGGCAGCACCGTGTCGAGGGAGGTCTCACCGAAGGCGGCGATCACGGCGGGGCCGGCCAGCAGCCCCACCGTGACCTCCCCGACCACCTCCGGCTGGCGCAACCGCCGTGCGGCTCCCCGGCCCGCGAGGGCGAGAAGCAGGACGGCGGCGAGAGCCCCCGCCACGTGCGCGGTGTGCGCCAAGGCGTTCGGGACGTCCATTCCAAGAGTCCTTCCCGGAGCTCCGGTCGGCCTGCTCAGCGCATCCCGGCGAAGTAGTCGTAGGCCTTCGGCAGCACTTTGACCAGCTGCTGCGTCTTCTCACGGATCCGCTCGAACTCCCGCTGCGCGGCCGTGCTGTCGGAGAGGTAGAGAGCGGGGGAGGGCTTTATGTCGATTCCGCCCATTCCCAGCAGGACGCACATGTACGAGTACGGCGGCAGGCCGTGGTAATAGGGGAAGACCGTCTCCGTGTCCGGGACCTGCGTCTGCCACTTCTCGATGCGTTCCGCCAGGGAGTCGGGGATCTTCCGGGTCTTGGTGTCGCGCCAGTACTGGGTGTCCGACCGCTTGGCGGCGACGTAGTGCAGTACCAGGAACTCCCTCACACCGTCCATGACGTTGGAGACGGAACTGTTGTAGAGATCGCGCTGGACGGGGTTCCAATCCGCGCCGGGGAAGTACTTGACGAGCTGCTCGATGGCGTGGTGAATGAAGAATATCCCGGTGGACTCCAGCGGCTCGACGAATCCGCTGGAAAGGCCGATGGCCACGCAGTTCCTGACCCAGGAGTTCCTGCTGCGGCCGATGCGCATACGAATGTGGTTGGCCTCGACATCGGCTGCGGAAGGGCCGACGAACTCTCTGAGGGTACGTTCCGCTTCTTCGGGCGAGAGGTAGTCCTTGGCGTACACGTAACCGGTGCCGACCCGGCCCATCAGCGGAATCGTCCAGATCCAGCCGGCGTCCTGGGCGGTGGCCGTCGTGCACGGAAGAATTCCGCGGCGCTCCATGTCCATCGGCACCTGGAGGGCGACCGCGCTGTCGTTCGGGAGGGTGTCCTGGTAGGAGATGAACGGCTCCTCGAGAGCCTTGTTGAGAAGCAGCCCGCGGAAACCGGTGCAGTCGATGAACAGGTCTCCGGTGATGTCGCCGTGCTCGCTCGTGCGGACCCCGGTGATCCAGCCGCGCTCGTCGAGGGAAACCTCCCGGACGTCGTCGACGATGTGCCTGACGCCGCGCACCACCGAGTAGGTCGTCAGGTACTTGGCCAGCAGGGCGGCCTCGAACTGGTACGCGTAGGGGAACTGCGTCTTGCCCTGGTGCTCGGACATCGTCAGGCCCTGCATCTCTTCCGCGCCCTCGTCGAAGGGCTGGTCGATGAGCGTGCCGTCCATCCGGCGCGGGCTGAGCCCGGCATCGATGACCGAGGCCATGACGAAGCAGTCCTTGTCGAACCGGTCGGTCGGTCCTTCCTTGAGCCACCAGTCGGTCAGCGGGAAGCCGTTGACCGACCGCATCTGCTCGAAGGGGTGGTAGAAGTAGTGGCCCTTCTCGCGCCAGTTCTCGAACCGGACGGCGAGCTTGTACGTGGCGTTGCAGAAGGGCATCCAGTCCTTCTCCTTGAGCCCGAGGAACTCGAAGAAGTGACGGATGTCGCTGAAGGTGGCCTCGCCGACTCCCACGGCGCCGACGTTTCCCGATTCGACCAGGGTGATGTTTATTCGGTCCGCGAACGCAGCCTTGAGGTACGAGGCCGTCATCCAACCCGCAGTTCCGCCGCCCACGATCACGACATTGTTGAGCACTGACGACTCCTGTTCGGTGGGTTCATGGGTACCGGCGTCGGAGGGGACCCGCCCGCCGGGGGCCGGTGGGCGGCCGCCGAAGAAATCTCGGGGTGGCGCCACCGAGAATTGACTCTAGGTCGGCGGGGAAGGGGCGGACAGACCATTAAGCGTCGGACGAAAATCGCAGGTGAGCGGGGAAACGGAGGCCGGGTGGCCCGTCCGCCGAGACGTCAGCCCTGTGTCAGCGGGACTTGGCAGCATTGCCGGGCGAATGTCCCGGTGGTTCGTCGGCCAGTGACGCTCCGCCGTGAGGTGGCGACGGGCCCGCCCGCCTACTGCAATGGAGTTGTGCATGACCCAGCAAGTCCATGTACCACCGTTCGCCGTGATTCCCGGCGCACAGGTGCACCGCGTCCTGTCCGGCCACGAGAAACGCACCCTCGAACTGGTGGAAGCGGCCTACCTGGTACACGGTGAGGGCGACACGGTGAACCCGCCGTCGTACTTCCTGCGCTTTCCCGACCGCCCGGCCTCGCGGATTATCGCCCTGCCCGCTTCGATCGGAGGCGACACGCGGGTCGAGGGGCTGAAGTGGATATCCAGCTTCCCCGACAACGTGGTTTCGGGGATCCCCCGGGCCTCGGCGGTCCTGGTGCTCAACGACTACGACACGGGTTACCCGTTCGCGTGCCTGGAGAGCTCCATCGTCAGCGCGGCCCGTACCGCGGCGTCGGCAGCCCTGGCGGCCGACCTGCTCTCGCGCGACCGCGCCCGTCCCGCACGGGTGGGCTTCGTCGGCACCGGGCTCATCGCCCGCCACATCCACACCTATCTGGTCGGGACCGGCTGGTCCTTCGGCGAGGTGGGCGTGCACGACCTGTCCGCCGAGCACGCGGAGGGTTTCCGCGCGTACGTGGAGAGCACCGGCGCCGGCGGCCGGCTCACCGTGTACGAGCAGACCGAGGACCTGGTGCGCTCCTCGGATCTGGTGATCTTCGCGACCACCGCCGCGGCCCCGTACATCCACGCCCCGGAGTGGTTCGCGCACAACCCGCTCGTCCTGAACATCTCGCTGCGCGACCTGGGCCCCGAGGTGATCCTCGCCTCGGCGAACGTGGTCGACGACGTGGAGCACTGCCTGAAGGCCGACACGTCCCCGCACCTGGCCGAGAAGGCGACGGGCCGTCGGGACTTCATCGACGGGACCCTGTACGACGTGATGACCGGCCGCGTGAGCGTCCCGGCCGACCGCCCCGTGGTGTTCTCGCCCTTCGGCCTCGGCGTCCTGGACCTCGCCGTCGGCAAGCACGTGTACGACACGGTGCGCGACAGCGGCGAACTGATGGTCGTCGACGGCTTCTTCCACGAAACCGACCGATACGGGCGCGCCGGCGCGGCCGGCGGCCCCCACTGAGGCGGGGGACCGGACGTGCCCGTGATCTCCGCACCGGCGGACTTCCACGTGGACGACCTCTACGTGGACCTGCGGCCCATCCTCGACACCCCTCTCTACCTGAAGTGCGAGGGCTTCAACTTCGCCGGCTCCATCAAGCTGAAGGCGGCGGCGGCGATGGTCGACGACGCCGAGAGAAGAGGTGAACTCACCGCGGACTCGATCATCGTGGAGTCCTCCTCGGGAAACCTCGGGGTCGCACTGAGCATGATCGCGGCCGACCGGGGCTACCGGTTCCTGTGCGTGACGGACACCCGCTGCAACCTGGCCACCCGGCGGCTGATGGAGGCACTGGGCGCCCAGGTGCACATCATCACCGAGCCGGACCCGGAGAACGGGTTCCTGGGCGCCAGGCTGGACCACGTGCGGCATCTGTGCGCCTCGGACGACCGCCACGTCTGGCTCGACCAGCACGCCAATCCACACAACTGGATGGCCCACTACCGGACGACGGCACCCGCCATCGCGGAGCACTTCCCCGATCTGGACGTGCTGTTCGTGGGGGCCGGCACGACCGGCACCCTCATGGGCTGCGCGCGGTACTTCAAGGAGAGGCGGCGCCCGGTCACGGTGGTGGCCGTCGACTCCGTGGGGTCCGTCACCTTCGGCGGTCCGTCGGGGCCCCGGATGATCCCGGGGCTGGGCACCGGCGTGCGGCCCAAGCTCCTCGACGAGTCCTTCGTGGACGACGTGGTGCACGTGCCGGAGGCCGAGGCGATCCGGGTGGCCCACCGGCTGGCCGCGGGCGGCTTCCTGTTCGGCGGCTCCACCGGAACGGTGGTCAGCGGTGCCATGGGCTGGCTGGCCGGCGGCGGGAAGGGCGGCCGGGGCACGGCCGTGGCGATCTCCCCGGACCTCGGGGAGCGCTATCTCGACTCGGTCTACCAGACCAACTGGGTCAGCGACATCTACGGCGCCCACGTCTTGGAGCATGACTCGATCCGAACCCGATGAAGGACGCTCCCACGGTCCCGACCAGGCATTACACGGCTCCCGTCCCCGCCGGCGACGGGAGCCGTCCCGTGTGCGGCGCCGTACGTCCGGCGATTCGGCCAACACTCCGGCTTACGGTTGACGGCCCCAAGAGGCACGTGTAATCGTTCTCTTACACCCGTTGGGTGGTCGTTACGACCCTGAAGGAGCTGAAACAGTGGAGAAGCAGCCGATCACCGTGAGGGTGGCCAGCTGGAGCGCCTTGAGGCCAGGGCGGGCGATCGCCGCGTGGTTCGCGTTCGTGGCCCTGTGCCTGGCCGTCGGAATCTCGGTCGGCACCAACAGCGCCGTGGCCGAGGACTACCGGATCGGCGAGTCCGGCCGGGCCGAGGCCATCGCGACGGAGGCCGGCCTGGAGCAGCGGCCCACCGAGCAGATCATGTTCAGCTCCCGGTCGGGGGAGCTGAACGAGGCCCAGGCCAGGGAGGCCGCCGAGGAGCTCACCGGCCGGATGGAGAAGCTGCCCGAGGTCCTCGGGGTCGCCGATCCGGCGCTCTCCGCCGACGGCGAGATGCTCATGGTCGAGGTGACCATGAAGGGCCCCAAGCGGGAGGCCAAGGAGTACGTCGACCCGCTGCTGGAGCAGACGGCCGCGGTGCAGGCGGCCCACCCCGACCTCCTCGTGGAGGAGACGGGTGACGCCTCGGTCAGCAAGGGACTCAACAAGCAGCGCAGCGACGACCTCGCCAGGACCGAGGCGATCACCTTCCCGGTCACCCTGGTCACCCTGCTGATCGTCTTCGGATCGCTGGTCATGGTCGGCGTCCCCCTGCTGCTGGCGCTCTCCTCGATCGCGGCCTCGGTGGGACTGTCCATGGTGGTCTCCCACCTGGTGCCGGACGCGGGCGTCGGCATGAACGTCATCCTGCTGATCGGCATGGCGGTCGGCGTCGACTACACCCTCTTCTACCTCAAGCGGGAACGCGAGGAGCGGGAGAAGGCGGCCGGCGGCCTCGGCCCGGAGGCGCTGGTCGGTATCGCCGCGGCGACCGCCGGCCGGGCGATCGTGGTCTCGGGCCTGGCGGTGATCGTCTCCAGTGCCACCCTGTTCCTGGCCACCGACATCATCTTCTCCTCGCTGGCCACCGCGACCATTCTCGTGGTCTTCGTCGCCATGGTCAGCTCGGTGACCGTGCTGCCCGCCCTGCTGGTCAAGATCGGCCGGCGCGCCGACCGCCGGGCCGCCCGCGCCCGGGCACGCGGCAAGCAGGTCAGGCAGCGCGGGCCGGAGCGGACCGGCCGGCTGTTCGCTGCCCTGCTGAACCCGGCCAGGAAGCGCCCGGTGGCCACGCTGGTGGTCTCGACCCTCGCCGTGATCGGCCTCGCCCTCCCCGCGTTCGGCATGGAGCTGCGGGTGCTGAACAAGGACACGCACTCCCGGGAGATCCCGGAGATGCAGACCTACGACCGGCTCAACGACGCCTTCCCGGACCGCCGGGCCGAGCACTGGGTCGTCGTGCGGTCCGGCGAGGAGCGGACGGGGGAGACGCGGGCGGCGCTCCGGGAACTCGCCGAGCGGGCCAAGGCCGATCCGCTGTTCTCCGACAAGGAGCCCGAGGTGCGGACGTCGCAGGACGGGCGGGTCAGCGTGATGACACTGGCCGTGCCGCACCGCCTCAGCTCCGACGAGGCCGCCGACTCCCTGGAACGGCTGAGGGAGGACTACCTGCCGCGGACGCTGGGCGGGGTGGAGGGCGCCGAGTACGGTGTCGACGGTCCGGTCGCGGTCGACGTCGACTACCTGGCCCACCAGAACGACAAACTGCCGATCGTCGTGGGGTTCCTCCTGCTGCTGACTTTCGTGATGACCATGCTGGTCTTCCGCTCGGCGGTCATCGGCCTGCTCGGTGTGCTGCTCAACCTGCTGTCCGTCGGCGCGGCCTTCGGTCTGGTGGTCGTCTTCTTCCAGTGGGGCCTGGCCTCGACCCTGTTCGGTTTCGACGAGAGCGCCACCAACGCCATCGGCTCCCGGGTGCCCCTGTTCCTCTTCGTGATCCTCTTCGGACTGTCGATGGACTACCAGGTGTTCGTCGTGAGCCGGATCAAGGAGGCCGTGGACGGCGGGATGCCCACCCGCCAGGCGGTGATGGACGGCATCGAGAAGTCCGCCAAGGTCGTGACCAGCGCGGCCGTGGTGATGGTGACGGTGTTCGCCAGCTTCATGTTCCTGCACCTGGCCGAGATGAAGCAGATCGGCTTCAGCCTCGCGGTGGCGGTCCTGCTGGACGCCTTCATCATCCGGGTCATGATCCTTCCCGCGGCCATGACCCTGCTGGGCGACGCCAGCTGGTGGCCCTCGCGCAAGACGCGGCGCACGCCGGCCGCCCCCGGGACCGGTGACAGGCAGGCGGCTCCTGCCCCGGTACGCATCCCCTAGCCGCCACCCGCGGACTGGCGCCGGACCGGATCCCCCACCGGTTCGGCGCCTCCCGTGCCATACCACTGCGGTGCGCGGCGGCGAACCAAGTGGTATTTCCCCCGTTGGGGTGACGCCGGGCAGAATTCTCTCGCACCGATGAAGATGGGGGAACATCTGTGGAGATCAACATTCTTGGGCCGCTTTCTCTGTCGAACGGGAAAAAGCGGCACGCAATGGCATCGAAGCGAGCAGGTGCCGTGTTGACTCTCCTGGCGCTTTCGCCGGGAGTCCCGGTCCACTTCGACCAGATCGTGGACGAGTTGTGGCCGAATCAGTCGATGGCCAACCCGCGCAACGCTCTGCAGGCCAATGTCGGACGTCTGCGGAAATTCCTGAAAACGGTTGCCGGACAGGGCGGCGACTTGCTCGTACGCACCGCGGGCAACGGCTATGTCCTCGATGTTCCGGCCGAGGCCGTGGACGCCCATCGCTTCGTCGAGATGGCCGATACCGGTACGGAACTCGTCCGCCGGGACCCGGTCGGGGCCGTCGCGAAGCTGGAATCGGCGCTGTCCCTGTGGCGCGGTCCCGCGCTGCTCGACGCCTGCGACGGCCTGCGCTGCCGCGTCCGGGCGGCCTACCTGGAGGAACGCCGGATCACCGCCTACGAGGACCTCATCGAGTCCAAGCTCGCCATCGACGTCGAGCGGGTCCCACTGGCCGAGTTGAGACAGCTGGCGGACGAGCATTCCGGCCACGAGCGGCTCAGCGAACTGCTGATGCTGGCCCTCTACCGGGACGGGAGACAGGGGGAGGCTCTGGAGGTCTTCCACGGGGCGCGCCGCCGGCTGGCCGACGATCTCGGCCTCGAGCCGGGACGCGCCCTGCGCCGCGTCTACCAGGCGATCCTGAACCAGGACGAAACGCTGGGGGAGCCGCGCCGGGCGCTCCTGCAGGCGGCGCACGTGTAGGAAAAAAATCGACTTGACACTTCCTTTGGTCACCGTTTACCGGAGGTTCGCCCGGCGTGGATTCCGGACTCCCCGAGGCAAAGCCGTGGTGGACAGGCTGTGTCCGCCCTGTTAGCGTGTCGACCGAATCGACAGCCACGGTATTATGAGCCGAATTTTCCGCTTTTGATGGGGGAGTTCGTGGACATCGAATTACGGCACGCCAGGACGGTGGCAATTATAGAGCGAGCCGGGAGTATTTCGAAAGCCGCTGCCGAATTAAACATTCCCCAGTCCAGTCTCACGGCCCAGTTGCGCAGAATCGAGAAGGCGGTGGGCGGGCAGCTGTTCGTGAGGTCTCCCTCGGGAGTCGTTCCCACGGCTCTGGGGGAGCACCTCATCCCCATGCTGGCCGATCTGATCCAGCGCGCGGACATGGTGATCGTGGAGGCAGCGGCCCACGCCTCCGAGGTGTTCCGTTTCGGAAACGCGGAATGGACGCCCCCGTCCCTGCACAGTGCGCTCCAGTCCTCCCTGCCCGCGGCCGAGGTGCAGACCGAGACGCTCAGCCCGGCCGACGCCGTGGAAGCGGTCTACCGCGGCTGGCTCGGTGCGGCGCTGGTCCCGAGCATGTCGCTGGTGGCGCCGGCCGACCTCCCCGAGACGGTCCTGGACCAGGCCGTCGTCGTACGGGAACCGGTCTGGCTGGCCGTGCCCCGGGAGCATGCCCTGACCCGCCGCACCGCGGTGGAGATGGACCAGCTCGCGACGTTCAGATGGGTCCGCTACGCGCGCAACCACTGGTTCCACCCGATCGAGAAGCACCTGTTCGACAAGGCGGACTGCGCCGATCCCGAGGTGCTGCACTACGTCGACGGCCACCACGAGGCGATGAACTGGGTACGGGAGGCTCGGGCGGCCGCGCTCACGACGCCCTCCGGCGCCACCCCGGACGTGTCGCTGGTGCCGATCTCCGACACCGAGAGCACCGAGATGCTGCTGGTGTGGCGCCGCGGCTCCATGGCCAAGGCCATGCTGTCCAGACTCGTGAAGACGGTGCGCGGCTACTACCGCGAGTACGCCCGCACGATCCCTCGCTACTGGTCCTGGATCAAGGAGCACCCCGGCGACTTCCCCGAACTGGGCAGAACCATCGGGGCGGGGCGTCAGCCCGTGGTCAGTCTCGCATCAGCCCTCTGTCAGGACGGTCCGACACCATCGTCCGCATGACTACTGCGAAGAGCGTCGACGCCGAGGGCCGTACCACGATCAAGGAGATCATCTGCGACATCCTCGAGATCGACGCGGACGAGATGACCGACACCAGCCGCTTCAAGGAGGACCACGAGGCCGACTCGATGGGCGCCATCGAGATCCTCTCCCAGCTCGAGCGTGCTTTCGGGGTCGACATCGACCAGGCCGAACTGGCCCGGATGGTCAACCTCGAGAGCGTCGTCGCCGTCGTCGACGAGGCCGTGGCGGCCAAGGCGGCCTCGTCCCACTAGGCACCGGCACCGGACGACGGGAGCGCATGGTGTACGACAACGGTCAACGGCCGCGCCGAGTGGTGATCACCGGACTCGGGACGGTCAGCAGCATCGGGCTCGGTGTCACAGCCTTCCTGGACGGCCTGAGAGCCGGGCGCAGCGGGGTCAAGCCGATCACGGCCTTCGACACGACGGGTTTCGCGCACGACAACGCGTGCGAGGTGGACGACTTCGACCCCGCCGAATGGATCCGGCGAGTGGACCCGGAGGAACTGGGACGGGCCACGCAGTTCTCGGTCGCCGCGGCCAACATGGCCGTGGCGGACGCGGGACTGACCCCTGAGGAGCTCAGGCGGCGCAGGGCGCTGGTCTCCGTCGGAACCACGGACGCGGAGTCCCGCGACCTCGATGCCTTGGTGGGAACCCAGCTGAACGAGGGCCCGGAGCGGATGGCGCCCGGCGTGGTACGCCGGGCGCAGGCCGGACGGCTGTCCACCGGCATCGTCCGCGAACTGGGGCTCGTCGATGTCGAGGCGCTCACCCTTCCCACCGCCTGCGCGGCCGGCAACTACGCCATAGGCAACGGATTCGACGCCATCCGCGACGGCGATGTCGAGGTGGCGCTGTGCGGCGGCGCGGACGCGGTGTGCCGCAAGACCTTCGCCGGGTTCTACCGGCTCGGCACGATCGCCCCCGAGGTCTGCCAGCCCTTCGACAAGGACCGCAAGGGCATCCTGACCGGCGAGGGCGCGGGCATCCTCCTGATGGAGAGCCTGGAGTCGGCGAGGGCGCGCGGCGCCCGCGTCTACGCCGAGGTGCTCGGCTACGGGCTCAACTGCGACGCCCACCATCCCGTCGCACCCGACCGGGACAGCCTCGCCCGGTGCATGGAGGTCGCGCACCGCAACGCCGGGGTGAAACCCGAGGACATCGACTTCATATCGGCACACGGCACCGGCACCCGGGCCAACGACGTGACCGAGGCGGGGGCCATCAGGCAGGTCTTCGCCACCCCCCCGCCCACGGTCTCCATCAAGTCCATGATCGGGCACTCCATGGGGGCGGCGAGCGCGCTCGCCTCGGCCGCCTGTGCCCTGGCCCTCACCGAGGGCTTCATCCCGCCCACCGTCAACCACCGGGAGACCGACCCGGAGTGCGGCCTGGACTGCGTGCCCAACGAGGCCAGGCCCGCCGAGCTGAACGTGGTCCAGAACAACGCGCTCGCGTTCGCGGGCAACAACGCCGTGCTGGTCCTCGGCCGGTACAGGGAGGCCGAGTGATGTCCGGACTGGTCTTCTCCGCCTGGTCGGCGGTCTCCCCCTACGGAGTGGGAAGCGAGGCGTTCACCGAGGGGATCGCCTCCGGACGCGGCGCGGTCGGCGAACTGGACCGCGCCGCCCATCCCGGCCCCTTCGACCGGTGCGGTCTCATACCCGACTTCACCGCGGCCGAGTACGTGGGCCGGAAGGGCACCCGGACGATGGACCGGGTGACCGCGATCGCCGTCACCGCGGTCGGCCGCCTGCTGGCCTCCTGCGACCCCGGACTCACCGCCAGACCCGAGCAGGTCGGTCTGGTCCTGGGCACCGGATCGGGCAGCGTCCAGAGCATCATGGACTTCACCCGCGATTCCCTCACCGGCGAGCGCCCGTACCACGTCGACCCGGCGCGCTTCCCGAACACCGTGATGAACCGGGCCGCCGGGCAGAGCGCCATCTGGCACGGCATCAAGGGGCCCAACACCACGGTCGCCGGCGGCTGGCTGACCGGACTGCTCGTCCTGAGCTACGCGGTGCGCCTGCACCGCGGCGGGCACTGCCTGCGGGTGCTGTGCGGCGCGGCCGAGGAGTACTCGACCCAGCGCGCCTGGCTGGAGTGGCACGGCCGCGCTCCCGGGGACCGGGAGACGCCACTCGGCGAGGGCGGCGCCGTCTTCCTGCTGGAGAGCGCGGAGGACGCGCACGCCGCCGGACGCGTGCCGCTGGCCGAGGTCCGGGCGACCCGCTTCAGGGCTTACGGGGAGCAGCACGAGGTCCGCCCGGCGCTCGCCGTCTGTGTGCGCGACGCGCTGGAGGCGGCCGGTGTGGCGGCCGGGGACGTCCGCCGCGTGGCGCCGCTCGGCGCGGGCGGCGCACTCGCCGCGCAGGAGGAGGCCGCCGTCACCGACGCCCTCGGCGGTGTGGAACCCGAGTGGATCCGCTGCCGGCCGCTGCTCGGGGACACCTCCGCGGCCTCCACGAGCCTGCAGCTCGCGGCGGTGCTCGCGGCGGCCGGCGGATCCGGGCTCGGTCCGGACGAGGCCGCGCTGGTCACCGGCGTCGAGAGGGACGGCACGGTCGGCTGCGTGGTTCTCGGGGGCAGCGGCCCCCGGACGTAGGCAACAGGATCCCGGTACGGCCCCGCCCGCGCCGCGCGCCGGCGCCCGGCCGGACGCGCCCGCCCGCGCACCCGGCGGAGCCCGCCGCGACCGTCACCCGGCGCAGCACGCCCCGCGGCGCGCGGCGGAACGGAGCGCCCCGCCGGGGCCCGGCCGGCGAATCGTGTCCACCAAGGAGAGAACAAGCATGTCCGCAACCGATCGACGCGTCGCGCTGGTGACCGGAGGATCCCGGGGAATCGGCCGCCACGTGGTGACCCGGCTCGCCCGGGACGGCTACGACGTGGCCTTCTGCTACCAGTCGAACAAGGAGGCGGCCGACGAGGTGGCCGAGGAGGCCGCCGCCGCCGGGGCACGGGTGTACACGGCACGGACCGACGTGACCGTGCACGAGGCCGTCCGCGCCTTCGTCCGGGACGGCGAGAGGGAACTGGGCCCGCTGCACACGGTCGTCTCCTGCGCGGGCATCGTCCGCGACAACCCGCTGGTGATGCTGCCGGAGGCCGACTGGGACTCGGTGGTGCGGGTCAACCTCGACGGCACCTACAACCTCTGCAAGGCCGCCGTCTTCGCCATGATGAAGCGCCGGACGGGCTCGGTGATCACCATGTCCTCGATCGCCGGCGTCCACGGCAACGCCACCCAGACCAACTACTCGGCGACCAAGGCCGGGATCATCGGCTTCACCAGGGCGCTCGCCAAGGAGGTCGGACGCTACGGCATCCGGGCCAACGCCGTCGCGCCGGGCTTCGTCGAGACCGACATGCTCTCCGGACTCTCCGACGACCACGTGCGGAAGATGACCGACCGGATACCGCTCGGCCGGTTCGGCCGTCCGGAGGAGGTCGCCGACCTGGTGGCCTTCCTCGCCTCCGACCGCGCCTCCTACATCACCGGCCAGGTCCTGGGGATCGACGGCGGCCTCGTCGTCTGAACCCGGCCGCCCCTACCAGCGGAAGCGTGATGCCACCATGCCCAAGAACAAGACGCCGCGGTTCTACTTCTCCCTGCGCAGCCCCTACTCCTGGCTCGCCTACGAGGAGCTGACCACCCGCCACCCCGATCTGGTCGGCCGCCTCGAGTGGGTGCCGTTCTTCGAACCGGACGACCTGAGCGCCCAGCTGCTCGCCGAGGAGGGCGGCAGGTTCCCCTACTCCGAGATGTCACGGGAGAAGAACAGGTACGTCCTCCAGGACGTCGGCAGGATCACCAAGGCCCGGGGAATCGCGGTCACCTGGCCGGTCGACAGGAACCCGGTGTGGGAGGTGCCGCACCTGGGCTACCTGGTTGCCGACCGCGCCGGCCGGGGCCACGACTACATCGCGGCCTGCTACCGGGCCCGCTTCGGGGAGGGCCGCGACATCTGCGACCGGTCCACCATCGCGGACATCGGAGCCGGGCTGGGCATCGACCGGCGGGCGGTCTCCGAGGCGAGCGACGACCCCGGACTGCGGGCCGAGGGCGTCCGGATCCTGCTCGACGTCTGCCGGGACGGCGTCTTCGGGGTGCCCTTCTTCGTGCACGGCTTCACCCGCTTCTGGGGCCTGGACCGGCTCGACTCCTTCACCGGGCACCTGCGTTCCGGGGCGCTGCCGGCGGCCGCCGTACCGGAGCCGCTCGCCGGCGCGGTGGCCCTGGGCCGGTCAGCCGACGACGGACACGCCGGCGGCTGCGGCTGACCGCCGCGGCACCGCGCGCCGGCACCGCATCAGTTGGGGGTCAGCCCTGTGTCAGCGCACTCCTGAACCATCGACGGCGGGAACTCGATGACCTTCGCTAGGGGATTGGTATGACTCACGTTCAGACGGCCGGCCTGCCGCTCACCGCCGGTCAGAAGGACATCTGGTTCGACGAGAAGCTGTCCGGGGGCGGTGCCTCCTACAACACCGCCATCTACTGGGACATCCGCGGACCGCTGGACCTGGAGCTCTTCCGGGCCGCGCTGGAGCGGCTCGTGGAGGAGTCGGAGTGCCTGCGGGCGCGCTTCACCGAAGTGGACGGCGAGCCGCGGCAGTTCGTCGAGCCGCTGGCCGAGGTGCCGCTGACGGTCACCGACGTCAGCGGCGCCGAGGACCCGGCCGGGGCGGCCCGCGAGGCGATCCGCGCCGACCTGCGGGTACCGCTGCTGCCGGCGGCCACCCCGTACGTGCCCCTGTTCCGGCTGAGCGTCTTCACACTCGCCGAGAACCGGACCTTCTTCTGCCTCCTCAACCACCACCTGGTCTCCGACGGCTTCAGCTACGTCATCTACTGGCAGCGGCTGTCCGCGATCTACGAGGCGATGCTCAAGGGCACCTCCCTGGACGAGGGCCGCTTCCCACCGCTGCAGACCCTGATCGAGGCCGAGGCGGCCTACGGCGACTCGCCGCGCGCCGAACGTGACCGCCTCTACTGGGAGGAGCGGATGGCCGACCGGCCCGAGCCGGTCAGCCTCGCCACCCGCGATGCGGAACCCGCGCAGGAGTTCCGGCGCGAGGAGACCGTCCTGCCGGACCGGATCGCCGAGCGGCTGCGCGCCGTCGCCTGGGAGGCCCGGGTGACCTGGCAGACCGTCCTCGTTGCGGCGCTCGGCGCGTACACCCGGCGGATGACCGGGACCGACGACGTGCTGCTGTCCCTGCCGGTGACCGCGCGGGTGGGCGGCACGATGCAGGGGATCCCCGGCATGGTGGTCAACTACCTGCCGCTGCGCCTGGGCGTGCGGCCCGGGACGACCCGCGCCGACCTGCTGGCCGAGACCTACCGGGCGTTCTCCCAGGCGCTCAAGCACCAGCGCCACCGGGTGAGCCGGATCCGCCGCGCGATGGGCTTGCCGAGCGACGACCGCAGGCCGTTCGGGCCGTTCGTCAACATGATGCCGCAGATCGAGAAGCTGGGCATCGGCCCCTGCGAGGCCACCCTGTACAGCCCCTCCACCGGCCTCGTCGACGATCTGGAGTTCACGATCGCGGACAAGGGCGCGGACGGGATAGGCGTCGACCTCAGCGGCAACGAGAGCCGCTACTCGCAGAGCGAGGTGCGCGACCACCTGACCCGCTTCGTCGGTTTCCTCGACCGCTTCCTGACCGCCGACGCGGACCACCCGCTGGACGCCCTCGACCTGCTCGCGGCGGACGAGGCGGAGCGGCTCTCGGCCGCGCTGACCGGTCCCGTGCGCCAGGAGCCCTACCACGGTGTCGTGGAGCGCGTACGGGAACAGGCCGCCGCACGTCCCGACGCCCTGGCCGTCACGGACGACGGCGGCAGCCTGACCTACGCCGAACTCGTCGGCCGCGCCAGCGCCCTCTCCCGCCGGCTGGACGGCGACGGGCCGGTGGCCGTGCTGACCGACCCCGGGCGGGACTTCGTCACCGCCGAACTCGGTGTGCTCGGCTCCGGCCGGGCCTTCCTGCCCCTCGACCCGCGGGTCCCCCTGGCCCGCCTCGCCGAGCTGCTGCGGGACAGCGGCGCGACGTGCGTGCTCGCCGGCGCCGTGCACCGGGAACTCGCCGAACGGGCCGCCGCCGAAGCCGCGGACACGTCCGCGGCGCCGGTCCCCGTGCTCGTCCTGGACGGGGCGCGGGACGCCGCGGACGACCTCGCCCCGGTCGTCGGCGGGCCGCTCGACCTGGCCTACGTGATCTACACCTCGGGCTCCACGGGCCGCCCCAAGGGGGCCATGGTGCAGCGCGGCGGCATGGTCAACCACCTGTCGGCCAAGATCGAGGAACTCTCCCTGGACCACACGGACGCGCTGGTCCACAACGCGCCCGTCACCTTCGACGTCACCGTCTGGCAGACGCTGACGACCCTGCTCGTCGGCGGCCGGGTCCGTGCCGTCTCCCGGGACGACGCCGCCGACCCCGAGGCCCTGTTCGGCGTCGTCGCCGCCGAGCGCCTGACCGTGCTGGAGGTCGTGCCGTCCCTGCTGCGCGCCACCCTGGACGCCTGGGACGCGGCCGGGTCCGCGCCCGAGCTGCCCGCCCTGCGCTGGATGGTCTCCAACGGCGAGGCGCTCCCGGCCGATCTGTGCGAGCGCTGGTTCGCGTACTGCCCCGGCATCGCCCTGGCCAACGTCTACGGGCCCACCGAGTGCTCCGACGACGTCACCCACGCGTACGCGCGCACGGCCGCCGAGGTGCCGGACGCCTACATGCCCATCGGCCGCCCGCTGCGCGACACGCGCCTGCACGTCCTGGACGACGGCCTGCGCCCGGTGCCGTACGGCGTCCCCGGCGAGCTGTTCGTCGCCGGCGCGGGCGTCGGACGCGGCTATCTCGGCGATCCGGGCCGCACCGCCGCCGTCTTCGTGCCCGACCCGTTCGCCGGGGACGGCTCCCGCATGTACCGCACGGGCGACCAGGTGGTGCTGCAGGCCGACGGGCAGCTGATGTTCGTCGGGCGCCGCGACCACCAGGTCAAGATCCGGGGCCAGCGCGTCGAGCTGGGCGAGGTCGAGGCCGCCCTGCGGGCGCTGCCAGGCATCGCGGACGCGGCGGCCGCCGCCGTCGAGGACCCCGCCGGGCACCGGCGCCTGGTCGGCTACGTCGTCGCGGAGACCGGTGCCGGACCCGTGGACACCGGTGCCGTACGCGACCGGCTCGCCCGGGTGCTGCCGGAACACATGGTCCCCGCGGTGCTCACCGGGCTGCCCGCGCTGCCGCTGACGGCACACGGCAAGGTGGACCGCAAGGCGCTCCCGGCCCCCCGCTTCGCCGCGGACGACGGCGGCCGGGCGCCCCGCACGCGTGAGGAGGAGATCCTCTGCCGGGTCCTGGCCGAGGTCCTCGGCCTGCCCGCGGTCGGCGCGGACGACAGTTTCTTCGCCCTCGGCGGCGACAGCATCAGCGCCATCCAGGTCGTCAGCCGGGCCCGCGCCGCGGGACTGACCGTCACCTCCCGCGACGTCTTCCGGCACCGCACGCCCGCCGCCATCGCGGCCGTGGCAAGGCCGGCGGACACCGCCGCTGTGCCCGCCGGGGACGACGGCGTGGGGGAGGTCGACCTGACGCCCATCGCGGACCAGCTCCGCGAGGAGCTCTCCGGAGTGCCCGACGCGGTCCGGGAGTTCGGCCAGTACGCGACCGTCTCGGTGCCGGCCGGGGCCGACCCGGGACGGGTCGAGGCCGCGGTGCGCGCCCTTCTGGAACGGCACGACGCGCTGCGCATGAGGCTGACCGCCCCGGCGCCGGGCCTGTGGTCCCTGGAGGTGCCGCCCCGGGAGGCGGCGCCCGCGGCCGGCGTGTTCGACAGGGTGGAGGTCGCGGTCGGCGCGGATCCCGGCGCCGTCCTCGCCGAACAGGTCGCGGCGGCCCGGGCGCGACTGCGTCCCGAGGAGGGCCTGCTGGTGCGGGCGGTACTGCTGGACGAGGGTCCCGAGCGCCCCGGCCGGCTGCTCCTGGTGATCCACCACCTCGCCGTCGACGGCGTGTCCTGGCGGATCCTGCTCCACGACCTCGAGACGGCGTGGAACGACCTCGGGGCGGGCCGCGAGGTGCGCCTGGAAGCGGTCGGCACCTCCTACCGGCGCTGGGCCCGCGCCGTGTCCGAGCACGCGCGCACCGGCCGGCGCACCGCCGAACTGCCGTTGTGGACGCGGCAGACCGACGGCCGGGCCGTCCGGCTCGGGGACCGCCCCCTGGACTCGGAGCGGGACGTGCACGGCAGCGCCGGCCGACTGCGGGTCGAACTGCCGGCCGAGCAGACGGCGGCGATCCTCACCCGGGTGCCCGAGGCACTCCACGCCGAGGTCAACGAGGTCCTGCTGACGGGACTGGCCCTCGCCCTCGCCGACCGCGGCAGGCGGGAGGCGGACGGCGGCTCGCGCGTCCTGGTCGAACTGGAGGGCCACGGCCGCGAGGAGATCGCCGACGCCGCCGGCCCCGTCGACCTGTCGCGGACCGTCGGCTGGTTCACCAGCGTCTTCCCCGTCGGCCTGGAGATGGGCGACGTGGACTGGACCGAGGTGTGGAACGGCGGACGGTCCTGCGGCACGGCTCTCAGGGAGGTCAAGGAGACACTGCGCTCCCTGCCGGACCACGGCTTCGGCCACGGCCTGCTGAGGCACCTGAACCCGCAGACCGCCACCGTCCTGGCCCGCCGCCCCGTCCCGCAGGTCGGCTTCAACTACCTGGGCCGCTTCACCACCGGCTCCGGCGGCGACTGGTCCATGGAAGCCGGCGCCTCCGGTCAGACCGCCGCGCCCGGCACCCCGCTGCGGCACGTCCTGGAAGTGGTCTCCCTGACCGAGGACCGCCCCGGCGGGCCGGTGCTGACCGCCGAGTGGACCTGGGCGGACGGCATCCTCTCCGAGGACGACGTGCGGCGGCTGGCCGACGACTGGTTCCGCGCCCTCGGCGCCCTCGCCGAGCACGCCGGGCGGCCCGGCGCGGGCGGCCGCACTCCTGCGGACTTTCCGCTGGTGACGGTCTCCCGGCAGGAGATCGAGCAGTACGAGAGCGACGTCGAGGACCTCCAGGACATCCTGCCGCTCTCCCCGCTCCAGAGGGGCCTCCTCTTCCAGGCCGAGTTCGACCGGCACGGCACGGACGCCTACACCCTCCAGGTGGTCATGGACATCGCCGGCCCGCTCGACCGGGCCGCGCTGCGCTCCGCCGTGACGGTCCTCCTGGAGCGCAACCCGGGTCTGCGGGCCTGTTTCCGGGAGCGGGACGCGGGGGACCCCGTGGCGCTGGTGTCCGGCTCGGTGGAACCGTCCTGGACCGAGATCGACCTGACCGGACACGCGGACGCCGAGGCCGAGGCCGGGCGGCGGACCGACGAGGAGTGGCTGCGCCGCTTCGACGTCGCCCGGGCCCCGCTGACCCGGTTCACCGTCTACCGGCTCGGCGACGACCTCCACCGCGTGGTGTGGACCGCGCACCACATCCTGGTGGACGGCTGGTCGCTGTCCGCGGTGCTGGCGGAGGAACTGGTCACCCTGTGGTCCAACGGCGCGGACGCCTCGGCGCTGCCGCCGGTCGCCTCCGCGCGCGGCTACCTGGAGTGGTCGGCCGCGCAGGACAAGGAGGCCGCGCACGAGGCATGGCGCAAGGAGCTGGCCGGCATCGACGAGCCGACCAGGCTCGGCCCGGCCGAGCGGGAGCGCGTCTCCGCGCTGCCCGGCACCCTGTCCGTGGAACTGCCCGGGGAACTGACCGCCGCGGTGACCGAGTGGGCCCACTCCCGCGGCCTGACGATGAACACCGTCGCCCAGGGCTGCTGGGCCGTCGTCCTGGGGCGGCTCACCGGCCGGCGGGACGTGACCTTCGGCGCGGTGGTCTCCGGACGGCCGGAGGAACTGCCGGACGTCGAGCGGATGATCGGCGCCTTCATGCACACCCTGCCGGTGCGGGTGAACCTGGACCCGTCGACGACCTTCGAGGCGATGCTGGACGACCTCCAGGACCGCCAGCTCGGTCTGGAGCGGCACCAGCACCTGGGGCTGGCCGAGGTGCAGCGGAGCGTCGGCATCGGCGAGCTGTTCGACACCGTGGTGAGCTTCCACAACTACCCCTCCGGCGTCCTCGACGGCATCGGCGAGCGCATCCCTGGCCTGAGCGTGCTGGACTGGGAAGCGCGGGTCATCGCCGAATACCCGCTGGCGCTCGGCGTGTTCCCCGGTGAACGGATGCGCGTCGAGGCCCAGTACCGCACCGACGTCTTCGCGGCCGAGGAGGTCGACGCGATCCTGCGGCGGTTCGTGCGGATGCTGGAGACGCTCGCCGACGCACCCGGCGCCACGCTGGGCCGGCTCGACGCGCTGGCCGACGACGAGCGGCGGCGGCTGCTGGAGGACTGGTCCGGTGCCGCCGCCGTGGCGCCGGCGCCCACCGCGGTGGCCTGCGAGGTCTTCGAGGCACGCGCCGCGGCCGCGCCGCACAAGGAGGCGGTCGTCCTCGGCGCCGAGGAGGTGTCCTACGCGGAGCTGAACGCGCGGGCCAACCGCCTGGCACGCCTGCTGGCCGGCCGCGGCGCGGGACCGGAGCGGACGGTCGCCGTGATGCTGCCGCGCACCCCGCGGATGGTGGAGGCGGCGCTCGCGGTGCTCAAGGCCGGTGCCGCGTACCTGCCGGTGGACCCCGCGTACCCCGCCGACCGCGTCGCCCACATGCTGGCGGACGCCGGGCCGACGCTGCTGCTGACCGACGCCGCCACGGCGGACCGCCTGTCCGGCCTGGAGATCGAGCCGCTGGTCGTCGACGGCCCCGTCGCCACCGAGCTGCTCGCCGGGCTGCCGGAGGAGGACCTCACCGACGCCGACCGCGCCGCGCCGCTGCGCGCGGAGCACCCGGCGTACGTCATCTACACCTCCGGGTCCACCGGCCGGCCCAAGGGCGTGGTCGTGGCGCACAGCGGGCTGCTGTCGATGGTCGGCAGCCTCGTGGAGCGCTTCGGACTCGACGACGGCACCAGGGTGCTGCAGTTCGCGTCCTTCAGCTTCGACGCCTCGGTGTGGGAGATCATGCTCGGCCTGCTCACGGGCGGCACGCTGGTGATCGCCGACGAGGAGTGCCGTACGCCCGGCCGCCCGCTGGTCGACCTGATCAACCGGGCCCGCGTCAACCTGGCCGGCCTGCCGCCGGCCGTGGTGGGCGGGCTGCCGGAGGACAGCGAGCTGCCGGCCGATCTGCGTCTGGCCGTGGCCGGCGAGGCCGTGCCCGCCGAGATCGTCCGGCGGTGGTCCGGGCACGTCAGGCTGTACAACGGCTACGGCCCGACCGAGGCCGTGGTGAGCTCCACCGTCAGCGGTCCGCTCTCGGGCACCGGGCGCCCGCCGATCGGGCGGCCCACCACCGCGCACCGGGTGTACGTCCTGGACCGGCACCTGCGGCCCGTCCCCGCGGGCGTCGTCGGGGAGCTGTACGTCGGCGGCGGCCTGGCCCGGGGCTACCTGGCCCGCCCGGAGCTGACCGCGCAGCGCTTCGTGGCCGACCCGTTCGGCCCCGCGGGATCCCGTGTGTACCGCACCGGCGACCTGGTGCGCTGGCTGCCGGACGGGGAACTGGACTACATCGGCCGCGTCGACGACCAGGTCCAGCTGCGCGGCTTCCGGATCGAACCGGGGGAGATCTCCTCGGCCCTGCTGGCCGTGGAGGGCATCGAGCAGGCCGCGGTGGTCGTCCGCGAGGACGAGACGGGCGACCGTCGCCTGGTGGCGTACGTCGTGGCCTCCGATCCGGCCGCCCTCACCGACTCCTCGCTCAGCGGCACGCTGCGCGAGCGGCTCGCCGAGACGCTGCCGGACTACATGGTGCCCTCGGCGGTGGTCGCCCTGGAGCGACTGCCGCTCACCGCGCAGGGCAAGCTCGACCGCAGGGCGCTGCCCGCGCCGGACATGACCGGGACCCTCCGCGGCCGAGAGCCGCGCACCCCCGTCGAGGAGATCCTCTGCGGCCTGTTCGCCGACGTCCTCGGCCTCCCCCGGGTCTCCGTCGACGACGACTTCTTCGAGATCGGCGGGCACTCCCTGCTGGCGACGAGGCTGGTCAGCCGGGCCCGCACCGCCCTCGGCGTGGAACTGCCGATCCGCTCGCTGTTCGAGGCGCGGACCGTGGCGGCCCTGGCGGACGTGGCCGAGGCCGCCGGGCACGCCAGACCGCCGCTGACGGCGGCACCGCAGGGCGCCGAGCGACCGCTGTCCTTCACCCAGCAGCGGCAGTGGTTCCTCAACCGCAGCCAGGAGCGGGCCGACGGCACGTACAACACGCCGATGGCCTTCAGACTCTCCGGCCGGCTGGACACCGCCGCCCTGCAGGCCGCCCTGACCGACGTGGCCGAGCGCCACGAGGTGCTGCGGACGGTCATCCCCGACAACGACGGCGTGCCGTCGCTGCGGGTGCTCGACGCGCGGTCGGGCGCCCCGACCCTCAGGGCCCGCGCGGTGTCCGAGGACGGACTCGCGCAGGCGCTGACCGCCGAGGCCGACCTGGGCTTCGACCTCACCAGGGAGCCACCGCTGCGGGCGAGGCTGTTCTCCACGGGCCCGGACGAGTGCGTCCTGCTGCTGGTCTTCCACCACATCGCGTTCGACGGCTGGTCGATCGTGCCGCTGCTGACCGACATCTCCACCGCCTACCGGGCCCGGTGCGGGGGACGGGCACCGCGGTGGGCGCCTCTGCCGGTGCAGTACGCCGACTTCGCGGCGTGGCAGCGCGAGCTGCTGGGCTCCCCGGACGACCCCGGCAGCGCGGCCTCGCGGCAACTGGCCTTCTGGCGGGACGCCCTCGCGGGCCTGCCGGAGGAGCTCGACCTGCCCACGGACTTCCCGCGGCCCGAGGTCGCCGGCTTCTCCGGCGACACGGTGATGTTCGACCTGGAACCCGAACTCCACGAGCGGCTGGTCGGGATCGCACGGCAGACCGGAACCACCGAGTTCATCGTCTTCCAGGCGGCGCTGTCGGCGCTGCTGACCAAGCTGGGGGCCGGGGCCGACATCCCGTTGGGCATCTCGGTGGCCGGACGCACGGACGAGGCGCTCAACGATCTGGTCGGCATGTTCGTCAACTCCCTCGTGCTGCGCGGCGACACCAGCGGCGATCCCTCCTTCCGCGAACTCCTCGACCGGCTGCGGGAGACCGACCTGGCGGCCTACTCCCACCAGGACGTGCCCTTCGACCAGGTCGTCGACGCGCTCAAGCCGTCCCGCTCGCTCTCCAGGCACCCGCTGTACCAGGTCGTGCTGAGCGTGCAGAGCCACGGCGACCAGCCGCTGGACCTCACCGGACTCACGGTGCGGCCCGAGTACGTCGAGTCCCGCAGGGTCAAGTTCGACCTGACGCTGGAACTGCTGCCCTGGCCCGGTGAGGGCGGTATGCGCGGCCTGCTCGGCTACCGGACCGACCTGTTCACACGGGCCACCGCGGAACGCATGGCGGAGCAGTTCGGGCAGGTGCTGCGCACGGTGGCCGCCGACCCCGGCGTCCGGCTCAGCGGCCTGGAACTGCTGGTCGGCGAGGAGCGCGAGCGGATACTGCGCGACCGGAACGACACCGGGCGCGAACCGTCCGCGGCGACGCTGCCCGAGCTGTTCGCCGCGCAGGCCGCCCGCACCCCGGAGGCGGCCGCGGTCGGGGACGGAGCGCACGCCCTCGGCTACGCCGAACTGGACGCGCGCTCCAACCGCCTGGCGCGCCGGCTCATCGCCTGCGGCGCCGGTCCCGAGCGGGTCGTCGCCCTCGCGGTGTCCCGGCCCGTGGACCGGGCCGTGGCGATGCTCGCGGTGCTCAAGGCCGGTGCCGCCCACGTGTCCCTCGCGGCGGACGAACGGGCCGGCCGGATCAGGGCGCTGTTCGCCGACACGCGTCCGGTGTGCGTGCTGACCACCGCGGGCCTGGCGAGCAGACTGCGCAGCACGGGCGTGCCCTCCGTGGTCCTCGACGGGCCCGACGCGGACGCCGGCTCGGCGGCCCCGGTGACCGACGCCGACCGCACGGCCCCGCTGCGTCCCGGACACGCCGCGTACGTCATCCGGTCCGGCGACGCGTCGGGCCGCCCCCGCGGCACGGTCGTCGAGCACCGCGCGGCGGCCAACCGCCTGGCCTGGGCCGCGGAACACGGTGGCCCCGGGCGGACGGAACCGCTCGCGGCGCTGTTCTCCGGAGCCGGAGTGCCGGGCGGGGAGCCGCTGCCGCCGGACTGGGCGACACCGCGGACGTTCGGCCCGGATGGAGGGGAGTGGAACACACGGGTGTACGTCCTGGACGAATGGCTGAAGCCCGCGCCGCCGGGAGTCGTCGGCGAACTGTACGTCGCCGGAGCCGGACTGGCCCGCGGCTACGCGGGCCGTCCCGCCGCCACCGCCGAGCGTTTCGTGGCCGACCCGTTCGGACCGGCCGGCTCCCGCCTGTACCGGACCGGCCGGCGCGTGAAGTGGGACGCGGACGGGAACCTGCTGGACCCCGAAGCGATGCCCGCCACCGGGACGGCGAAGGACGCCGGGACCGGCGCGGCCCGGCAGGGGGAGTCGCTGACTCCGGCCGAGGAGTTGCTGTGCGGCCTGGTCGCCGAGGTGCTGGGGACCGATGGGTTCGGTGTCGAGGAGAACTTCTTCGAGGCGCCGGGCGGCAGCCTGGACAGCATGAAGTCGTTGCGGCTGGTGAGTCTGGCGCGCAGGTCCGGGCTGGAGGTCGGGATCGCCGATGTGTTCGCCCACCAGACGGTGCGGGCCCTGGCGGCGGCCGTCGGATCCGGACCGGAGCCCTCCGGTGGGCAGGGGGAGTCGCTGACTCCGGCCGAGGAGTTGCTGTGCGGCCTGGTCGCCGAGGTGCTGGGGACGGACGGGTTCGGTGTCGAGGAGAACTTCTTCGAGGCGCCGGGCGGCAGCCTGGACAGCATGAAGTCGTTGCGGCTGGTGAGTCTGGCGCGCAGGTCCGGGCTGGAGGTCGGGATCGCCGATGTGTTCGCCCACCAGACGGTGCGGGCCCTGGCGGCGGCCGTCGGATCCGGACCGGAGCCCTCCGGTGAGCGGCCCGCCGACGCGCCGAAGGCACCGCGGGAGACGCCGGCCCCGGCGCCCGCCCGCCGCCACAGCACCCAGATCATGGCGGACGCGATCGACGAGACCGACGGCCTGGACCACGCGAACCCGTTCGCCACGATGCTGCGCATCAGGCCGACCGGCAGCCGCCCGCCGGTGTTCTGCCTGCACAGCGGCGTCGGATTCGCGCTGTCGTACATGCCGCTCACCCGCCACCTCGGCCCGGAGTACCCGGTCTACGGCATCCAGGCGCCGTGCGTCGTGAGCGACGCGCCGCTGCCGGGAAGCGTCGAGGAGATCGCGGCCGAGTACATCGGAATGATGAAGGCGGTCCGGCCCGAGGGGCCGTACCACCTGTTCGGCTGGTCGCTCGGCGGCTTGCTGGCCTACGAGATCGCCGTCCAACTGCGCCGGGCCGGGGACGAGGTCGGCCTGGTGGCGAACCTGGACTCCTACCCGCGCACCGGGATCGCCGACGACCGCGACGAGCAGGCCCTGCTCGCCTGGCTGCTGGAGGGCATCGGGCATCACCGCTCGGAGTTCGGCGACCGCGACCTGGTGGCCGGGGACGTGCTGGACGCCCTGCGGCGCGACGACAGCCCCCTGGCCCGCATGGGAGAGCAGCGGATGATCCGCATGGTGAACCTGATGATCCACCACCAGTCGCTGAACACCCGTTACCGGCCGGGCGACTTCGACGGCACCATGCACCTGTTCCTCGCCGAGGACTCGCAGTGGGGCGACACCGGGGCGGACAAGGAACGGCTGTGGGAGCCGTACTTCGGGGGCACGCTGAGGGTGCACCGGATCGCCACCACCCACGACGACATCCTCAACCCCGGTCCGCTGGCGCGGATCGGCCCGATCGTCGCGGCCGAGCTGGACCGTCTGCACACGGAGCGGAACGGGGCGGGCCGATGACGGCGACCCTCACGGAAACGGAACGGCACGGCGCCCCCGGGAGCCCGACGGCTCCCGGGGTCCCCACCGGGCCCGGCGCGCTGCTCGTCGAGGTGCTCGCGGTCGCCGGCCGGCGGCTGCGCCACCTCGGCAGGGCGCCGGGCCGGGTGCTCGGCGTGGCCCTGAGCCCCCTGGTGTCGATGGTGATGCTCGGCTACCTCTTCCGCGACGCCGTCACGCCGCCGGCGGGCGGGGAGTACACCGAGTACGTCTTCGCCGGCGGCGCGGTCCAGGTCGCCCTGGCCTGCGTCGGTCCGACCGCCGTGTCGGTCGCCCTGGACCTCCGGGGCGGGCTGGTGGACCGGTTCCGCTCCCTGCCCATCAGCAGGTCCGCGGTGCTGTTCGGGCACACCCTGGCGGACCTGCTGGTCGGATTCGCCGGCATGGCCGTCGTCACCGGCACCGGGCTGCTGCTCGGCTGGCGGCCCCGTGCCGGACTCCTGCCGGCGCTCGCCGGGTTCGGCCTGATCGCGGTCCTCGTCTACGCCATGCTCTGGCTCGGCGTGCTGCTGGCGATGACGCTGCGCAACGTGGAGACGATCAGCGTCGTCACCCCGTTCATCGTCGTGGTCCTGCCCTTCCTGTCCAACGCGTTCCTCTCCCCGCGGTCCATGCCGGGCCCGATCCGCCCGCTCGCGGAGTGGAACCCGGTCAGCGCCGTGATCACGGCCTGCCGCGACCTGTGGGGCAACCCGACGGCGCCGGGGGGCGGATTCCCCGCCGAGCACCCCCTGGCCGTGGCCGCGGTGACGCTGGGCGCGCTGTTCGCGGTCTGCGTCACCGTGGGCCTCCGCCGCTACCGCACCGCAGGCTCCTGAGCCCGAGCACCGAGGAGACAACCGCATGACCACGCAGCACCTTCCGCCGGCCCACGCAGACGCAGGACCACGGCCCGGCGGTCCCGGCTCCGTCGATCTCACCGATCCGCAGACGTTCCTCGACAACGACCCGCACGCCATGTGGCGCCGGTTCCGGGAGGAGAGCCCGGTCCACTGGCAGGAGACCGACACCCCGGTCCCCGGCTTCTGGGCGGTCTCCCGGTACGCCGACGTCCTGGACGTCTACCGCGACAACAAGAGGTTCACCTCCGAGCGGGGCAATGTCCTGGCGACCCTCCTCCAGGGCGAGGACTCCGCCTCCCGCAAGATGCTCGCCGTCACCGACGGCAAACGGCACCGTGAGATACGCAACCTGATGCTCAAGTCCTTCTCCCCGCGCGTCCTGGCCCCCGTCGTGGAGGGTGTGCACCGCCGCACCCGCGCATTGGTCGCCCAGGCGCTGGAGCGGGGGGAGCTGGACTTCGTCACCGACGTCGCCGACCACATCCCGATCAACACGATCGGCGACCTGATGGACATCCCGGCCGCCGACCGCGAGCGGCTGGTCGAGTGGAACACCCAGACCCTGTCCCGGCACAGCTCGCAGGACAGCGAGCTGGACGAGGTGATGGCCCGCAACGAGATCCTGCTCTACTTCTCGGACCTCGCCGCCGAACGCCGCAGGAACCCCGGCGAGGACGTCATCAGCACCCTGGCCACGGCCACCGTGGACGGCGAGCCGCTGTCGGAGGAGGAGATCGTCTTCAACTGCTACAGCCTCATCCTCGGCGGCGACGAGTCCAGCCGCATGTCCTCCGTCGGCGGCCTGATCGCGTTCGCCGAACACCCCCGGCAGTGGCGGAGGCTGAAGGAGGGCGGGGCAGGCGTGGAAAGCGCCACCGAGGAGGTGCTGCGCTGGACCACCCCCGCCATGCACTTCGGGCGCCGTGCGCTGGTGGACGTGCCCGTCCGCGACCGGGTGATCCGGGCCGGCGACATCGTCACCCTGTGGAACAGCTCCGCCAACTTCGACGAGGAGGCGTTCGCGGAGCCGTACGTCTTCGACATCGCCCGCGACCCCAACAAGCACGTGGCCTTCGGACACGGTCCGCACTTCTGCCTGGGGGCCTTCCTGGGCCGGACCCATGTGAACGCCATGGTGGACGCGCTGCGCACGATGGTCGCCGACATACGGCTCCAGGGACCGCCCCGGCGCCTGTACTCCAACTTCGTCCACGGCTACAGCGGCCTGCCCGTGGCGCTCACCGCCGAACCGGTGGGAAGGGAGAGCTGACATGGAGGAGGAGAGGAGGACGGCGGGCGGCACCGGCCTGACCGTTCTGCACGTGGAGGGTCCCGTGGACGCCTGGGACCGGGCCCGGCGGCACGAGGTGCGCGAGCGGGTGGGCGAACTGCTGGCCGAGTGCGGCGTGGTCATGGTCCGCGGACTGGGGGTGGAGGACTCCGGCGGGTTCCACCGGACCGTCACGGCCTTCGGCGACCCGCTGATCGGCAGCTACCGCGGCGGCAACACGCCGCGCGTGACGGTGTCCGACGGCGTGTTCACCTCCACCGAGTACCCGGCGCGCTACGACATCTCCCTGCACAACGAGATGTCCTACGCCCACCGCTGGCCCAGCCGGCTGTACTTCTGCTGCCTGACCGCCCCCGAGAGCGGCGGCGCCACACCGGTCTGCGACGGACACGCCCTCCTGGAGGACCTGGACCCAGAGGTCCGCGCGCGCTTCGGCGCCGGAGTCGTCTACCGGCAGCACCTGCACGGCGGTCTCGGGCTCGGCAAGTCCTGGCAGGACACCTTCGAGACCGGTGACCGGTGGGTGGTCGAGGAGTTCCTGCGGGCCTCGCGGGCCGAGTTCCGCTGGACCCCCGAGGGGGGCCTGCGGGTGAGCCAGCACCGCCCGGGAACGCGGATCAACCCGCTCACCGGGCGGGAGGTCTGGTTCAACCAGGCCGACCAGTGGCACCCGTCGAACCTGCCGGGCGACGAGGGCAGGGCCCTGCTGTCGCTGATCGGCAGCGTCGACGACCTGCCGCACTGGGTGACATACGCCGACGGCACACCCATCCCGGACGAGGACCTGGCCGAGGTGCGCGCGGCGGCCGGGAGGAACAAGCTCGTCGAGCCCTGGCAGGCCGGGGACGTGATGATCGTGGCGAACATGTCGGTCCTGCACGGCCGCGAGGCCTTCACGGGGGCGCGCCGGGTCGTGGTCTCCATGACGTGACCCGCGGGCGGAACCGGGAAGGCGCCGGCCGGCGCGGCGGAACGGCAGCCGCGCCGGCCGCGCCGTGCCCCCCGGGGGTGCTACCCGGCGGCGGCCGGGTCCGGGCGGTGGGCGAAGAGCGAGTGGCGCCCCGACTCCGCCGGGCCGTCGTCGCCGAGCGGGACGACGGCGAACCCGCGCTCCCGCAGGTACTCGCGGACTTCGGGGAGCCGTCCCTCCGTCACGGTGCCGGGCTCGTCGTGCACCTCCAGGGCGATCCGCCGGATCAGCGGCCAGTGGTCGTCGTCCACGCCGCGGAGCACGTCGGCCTCGGCGCGCTGGACGTCCACCTTGAGCATGTCGATGCGGGTCACCCCGCACTCGGCGATCACGTCCGACAGCCGCCGGGTCCGGCAGACGTAGGGCTCCTCCCGGAACCGGTACTCCAGCATCTCGTCCAGGAGGTCCGCCGCGTCGCCGAGGTCGTCCCGCCGCTCGGCGAGCACCCGCTGCCTGACGAACTCCCGGTCGACCCCGGTGGCGGCGTGGGAGGATGCCGCCGACATCGTCGTGTAGCCGGGGTAGAAGACGAAGTCCGCCTCGCCCTCGGTGTCGGACAGGGCGTACGGGAAGAGCCTGGCAGGCACCCCGTGGGCCACCAGATTGCGCTCCAGCTTCCGGAAGACGGGAGGCAGCGGTTCGAAGGCGTAGACCACGGCGGCGGGGCACACGGTGCGCACGAAGAGCGAGTAGAGGCCGATGTTCGCCCCGACGTCGAAGACCACCGAGTCCGGGGGGAGGGACACGCCGTCGGGGAGGTAGGCGCGGCGCACGAATATCTCCTCGTAGAGGAAGGAGGTCTCGTGCGCGTTGATGCCCTCGATCAGTTCCGGAACGACGTCCACGGCTTCTCCTCACTCCTCACGGGCAGACGGGAGCACAAGCCTGCAGGAGGGCGCTGACGGGAGGCTGACGTCCCGGGATGCGGACATCCGAGCCGCGACGGCCGCGCCCGCCTGGGACTTTCGACGGACGCTTAAGGACCTGGCTCCGCTCCGCCGCCGTTCCTAGGGTCCCTTCTCGATGACTCGTTCCCGGCTGGCCGGACGGCCCGCCGGTCCGGCGCCCGGGCACCCGGGCACCCGGGAGGAGACGGTGATGAACGTTCTCGACGGAATCGTCGCATGGGCCCGTGCCGGTCTGGAGGCGCGCCGGAGGGAGGTGCCCGAGGCCGTCCTGCGGGACAGGGCGTCGGCGGCCGGCACCCCGGTGGACTGCGCCGCCGCGCTGCGGGGCGGGGACGGAACACGCGTCATCGCCGAGGTGAAGCGGGCCAGCCCCTCCAGGGGGCCGCTGGCGGAGATCGCCGACCCCGCGGCCCTCGCCGGGGAGTACGAGGCGGGCGGCACGGCCGCGGTCAGCGTCCTGACCGAGCGGCACCACTTCGGCGGCTGCCTGGACGACCTGGACGCGGTGCGGGCGCGGGTGGGTGTCCCGGTGCTGCGCAAGGACTTCGTCATCGACGCCTACCAGCTGTGGGAGGCGCGGGCGCACGGCGCCGACATGGCGCTGCTGATCGTCGCGGCGCTGGAGCAGCCGCACCTGGCCGACCTGGTGGCCCTGGCCGTGGACATCGGCCTGACGCCGCTGGTGGAGGCGCACGACGAGGCGGAGGCGGAGCGGGCGGTGGCCGCCGGCGCCACCGTGGTCGGCGTCAACGCGCGCGACCTGCGGACCCTGGAGGTGGACACGGAGACCGTGGCGCGGGTCCTCCCGCGCATACCGCGGGACGTCGTGCGGGTCGCCGAGTCCGGAGTGCGCGGCCCGGAGTGCGCGGCCCGGTACGCGGCCCTGGGCGCGGACGCGGTCCTGGTCGGTGAGGCGCTGGTCACCGGCGGGCGACCGCGCGCCGCGGTCGCCGAACTGCTCGCCGCGGGCCGGCGCCCGTCCGTCACACCTCCGCCGCCCGCTTGGCGGTGACGGCGGCCCACCGCTCCAGGACGGCCGCCGCGGCGCCCGAGTCCACCGCCTCGGCCGCGCGTTCCATGCCGGCCGCCAGTCGTTCGGTGACGGACCGGCCGCCGGGATCGAGCGCCGCCAGACCGGCGGAGGCCGACAGCAGCACAGCGTCCCGCACGGGACCGCGAGCCCCCGCGAGAACCTCGCGCGCCACCCGGGCGTTGTAGGCCGGCTCCCCACCGCGCAGCGCACCGGGATCCGCGAGCTCGATGCCCACGTCACGCGGGTCGAAGACCTCGGCGCGCACCCCCGAGCCGTCGACCAACCAGACCGTGGAGGTGGTGGTGACCGTCAGTTCGTCCATCCCGTCGTCGCCGCGGAAGACCAGCGCCGACACCCCCTGGCGGGCCAGCACCCCCGCCAGCAGGGGGCCCATTCGCGCATCCGCCACCCCCAGGGCCAGGGCCGCGGGGGAGGCGGGGTTGAGCAGCGGGCCCAGTGCGTTGAACACGGTGCGCACGCCGAGCTCCCTGCGCGGCCCGGCCGCGTGCCGCATGGCCGGGTGGAAGGCCGGGGCGAAACAGAACGTGATGCCGGTCTCCTCGACCACCTCGGCGAGATCGGCGGCCGGGAGGGACAGCACCACCCCGAGCTCCTCCAGTACGTCGGCCGAGCCGCAGGCGGAGGAGGCGGATCGGTTGCCGTGCTTGACCACCCGCGCCCCGGCCGCGGCGGCCACGACCGCCGACATGGTGGAGACGTTGACGCTGTCGGAGCCGTCGCCCCCGGTGCCGACGATGTCCACTGCGGGGCCGGGCACCTCCAGCGGCAGAGCGTGCCGCCGCATGGCGCGCACCAGGCCCTCGATCTCCTCCACGGTCTCGCCCTTCGCCCGCAGGGCCACCATCAGCCCGGCGAGCCGGACCGGCCCTGCCCTGCCCGACATCACCTGGTCCATGGCCCAGTCGGTGTCCCGTGCGGACAGGTTCTCCCGCTCCAGCAGCGCGTTCAACATGTCCGGCCAGGTGCGGGCCTGCGGTTCTGCGATCACGGAATTCTCCCTGGAAGGCTTCGGAGGAGATTTTCTTCGTTCAGTGTGCGAGCGGCCGCAGGGGGATTTCCAGACCACCGTCCGACCACATGTACGGTCCAATTCGAAGATGGGGGATTTCCGTGGCCCTGCACATGACGGTCGAAATCGTGAGGGATTCCGGCGTATCCCTGACCGCCCAGATCCAGAGTTTCATCAGGAGGGAGATATCCGAGGGCGTCCTGCATCCCGGAACCCGGCTGCCCTCCAGCCGCCGGCTCGCCCATGACCTGGCCGTCTCCCGGAGCGTGGTCGTGGAGGCGTACGGCCAGCTCGTCGCGGAGGGGTACCTGGAGGCGGTCCAGGGCGCGGGCACCCGGGTGGTCCGCCACCTGAGCCCCGAACCCGTCGTGCCGGCGCTGCTGGACGAGGGCGGCGAGGTGCCCGCCGTTCGCTGGAACCTGCACACCGGAGGGCGCAACCTGCCGCCGTTCCCGCGCCGGGAGTGGCTCGCCTGCTACCAGCGCGCCCTGTGGTCGGCGGCCTCCGCCGACCACGGCTACCCGCCGCTGGCGGGGGAGGCCGGTCTCCGCGTCGAGCTGGCCCGCTACCTGGGGCGGGTGCGCGGCGTGCGCGCGACCGGCGAACGGGTGATGGTGGTGGCCGGATTCGCCCAGGCGCTCGGTCTGCTCTGCTCCGTCCTGCGGGAGGACGGGACCGCCGCCATCGGCATCGAGGACCCCGGCCACCCCGGGCAGAGGCAGTTCGTCCGGGAGAGCGGGCTGCGGGTGGTGCCGGTCCCCGTCGACGAGGAGGGCATCGACACCGAGGCGCTGGCCGCCTCCGGGGTGCGCGCCGTCCTGGTCACCCCCGCCCACCAGTTCCCCACCGGCGTCGCCCTCTCCGCCCGGCGCCGCGAGGCGCTGATGCGCTGGGCGCGGGAGACCGGCGGACTGGTGGTCGAGGACGACTACGACGGCGGCCTGTGGTACGAACGCGGCCCCCGCCCCCTGGCCCTGCAGCGCCTGGCTCCCGAGCACGTGGTGTACGCGGGCACGGCGAGCAAGACACTGGCGCCCGGGCTCCGCCTGGGGTGGCTGGCCGCGCCGGAGGACCTGCTGGACCGGCTGCTGAGGGCCCGGGCCCGGCACGACCTGGGCACCGACGTACTCACCCAGCTGGCTTTCGCCGAGATGCTGCGCGGGGGGCTGCTCGACCGCCACCTGCGGCGGCTCAACTCCCACTGCCGCAGACGCCGTGACGCCCTGGAGGAGGCCGTCCACCGCCACCTGCCGGGAGCCGAGGTCACCGGCAGGGCGGCCGGCCTGCACGCGTACGTGCGGCTGCCCCGGCACACCGACGAGGCGGGGGTGGTGGCCGGGGCGCTGCGGCGCTCGGTCGCGGTGCGCGGCGGCGCCGCTTTCCGCCTCCGCCCCCGGCGGAGCGCGCCCGCCCTCGTGGTGAACCACGCGCACCTGCCCCGCTCGGGGGTGGCGGAGGCCGTCCGCACGCTGGGGGAGGTCGTCAGCCGCCGGTGAGTCCGGCCGCCCCGGCACCGCGCGCTGTCGCCAGGAAGTTCTCCAGCATCGTCAGCCCGCCGGTGGTCATGATGCTCTCGGGGTGGAACTGGACTCCCTCCACCGGCAGGGTGCGGTGCCGCAGCCCCATCACATAGCTGTGGTCGGCGGCGACGGCCGTGGTCTCCAGTTCCCCGGGCAGCGGCTCGGAGACCACCAGCGAGTGGTACCGGGTCGCCTCCAGCAGGGTGCCCAGGCCCTCGAAGACGCCCCTGCCGTCGTGCCGCACGGTGCTGGTCCGCCCGTGCATCACCTGGTCGGCCACCTCCACCCGGCCTCCGTAGGCCAGGGCGATGGCCTGGTGGCCCAGGCAGACGCCGAGCAGCGGAACCCGGCCGGCGAAGCGGTGCACCAACTCGACGTGGCCCGACTCGGCGGGATGGCCGGGGCCGGGACCGAGCACCACCGCATCCGGTCCGCACGCGGCGAGCTCGTCGGGGGAGCGGGTCAGGGAGCGAACCACCCGCGTCCGCGCACCGAGGTGGCGCAGATACCGTTCGATGATGTGCACGAAGCTGTCGTAGGCGTCGATCAGCAGCACCCTGGGCCCGTCGGCCGCCCGGCCCGGCACGGCTTTGTCCGCGGTCTCCCCCGTCAGCACGGCAGCAGCTCCTCCCCCGTCAGCGCCCAGTAGGCGGCGCCCATCTTCGCCAGCGTCTCCCGCCACTCGGCCTCGGGCTCCGACTGCGCCACCAGGCCCGCCGAGCTCTGGGTGGAGTATGTGGTGCCGTCGTACTCGATGGTGCGGATGCACAGGGCCAGTTCGCTCCATCCGCGCACGTCCACCAGGCCCACCGCGCCCGCGTAGCTGCCGCGCCGCTCGCGTTCGAGGCTGTCGATGATCTCCATGGCCCGCACCTTGGGCGCGCCGGTCATGGTCCCCGCCGGGAACGTCGCGCGCACCGCCTGCCAGGTGTCCACGCCTTCCTCCAAGCGGCCGGAGACCGTGGAGACGAGGTGGAAGACGTGGGAGTAGCCCTCCACCGCCATCAGCCGGTCCACCGGCAGAGTGCCGGGCCGGCACACCCGGCCGATGTCGTTGCGGCACAGGTCGACCAGCATGATGTGCTCGGCGCGTTCCTTGACGCTCTCCCTCATCTCCTTGACCCGCCGCGCGTTCTCCTCCTCGTCCGGTCCGCGCGGGGCGGTGCCCGCGATGGGACGCATCACGAGTTCGCCGCCCTCGATCCGGAAGAACAGCTCGGGGCTCGCGCCGATCAGCATGCCGCCCGCCCGGGGCATCAGGTACAGGTAGGGCGAGGGGTTGCGGCCGCGCAGCCGCCGGTAGACGTCCGGGGGGGTCAGCTCGGTGCGGACGTCGATGCGGTGGCCGATCTGGATCTGGTAGATGTCCCCCACCCGGATGTGCTCCAGGCACCGGTCGGCCCACTCCAGGAACGTCTCGCGGTCGACGCTGTCGTGCACCGAGAGCGGTGCGGGCGCGCCGGGCACGTCCGGGGCGGGCCCGTCCGCCGTGTTCCCGGCCGCCTCCAGGGCCGCCGCCGCGATCGTCTCCGCCGGCGCCGTCCGCTCGGTGAACGCGTCGCTCTCGGCCCGCAGCAGGCGCACCGTCCCCCGGACGAGGTCGTACCAGACGGTGTCGCGGAAGAGCGTGAGCGTGACGTCGGGGCCGTGGGGGGCCTTGGTGCGTTCGGGCAGGGACTCCATGTGCCAGACGGATTCGTACGCCAGGGAGGTCAGGAACCCGAAGGCGTAGGACGTCACGGGTACGTCGGTGTCCACGGCGAACAGCCGCTGGGCCCGGGCCGGCAGCTCCCAGAACCGGTCGGCGTCGGTGATGCGCAGCCGCCGCACCCCGGGCGCGGGAGCGGTGCCTTCCGCGACCAGTCCGGCCTGCTCGCCCGCCAGGACGAGCGCCCGCACGACGGCGGGGGCCCCGTCGATGTCCACATGCCCGTCGTACATCCGTATCTCGGCCAGCCGCCCGACGCCGACGACGGCCGAGCGCCGGTCCCGGCCGGAGCCCTCCACGCTCTCGAAGAGGAAGACCTCCTCCTGCCGGTGGAACCCCCGCAGGCGCGTGTACAGGTCGAGGGGGTCGTGGGGCGGCAGGTCGTCGGAGGCGATCCGCACCCCGATTCGTTCGATTGTCGGCATGGTCAACTCCCAGTGGGTCGGGGCCGCCGGCGTTTCCACGGGCCGGTCGCTCTGTCGTGTCCAGCAAAACAGCGTCCGGGAATCCCGTGCCAGACCAATCGATTGCGTCGGGGGCGTACCACTCGGAAAACGCTTGACCCGGGAGCGGGGGCTGGGCTGAGCTGAAAAGGAACCCGCTCCGAATTCCGATTCGGTCGGCGCGACGCCGAGGAAAAGACACGAGGAGTTCCGTGTGATGAATTCTCCCGCCGATTCATGGCGTGCGTTTCCCGCGGCACAGCAGCCACAGTGGCCCGACGGGGAGGCGCTGCGTTCCGCGACCGGGTGGCTGTCCGCCGCGCCCCCGCTGGTCTTCGCGGCCGAGTGCGACCTGCTGCGCCGCCGGATGGCCGCGGTCGCCCGGGGCGAGGCCGTCCTGCTGCAGGGCGGCGACTGCGCCGAGACCTTCGCGCGGACGACCACCGAGGCGATCCGCGGGACGCTCAAGACGCTGCTGCAGATGGCCGTCGTCCTCACCCACGCCACCGCCCTGCCGGTGATCAAGATCGGCCGGATGGCCGGGCAGTACGCCAAGCCGCGGTCGAGCCCGGTCGAGCGGAGGGACGGCGTCGAGCTCCCCTCGTACCGCGGCGACGCGGTGAACGGCCTGGAGTTCACGGCGGAGGCCCGCCGCCCCGACCCGGCGCGGATGCGGCGGATGTACGAGAGCTCCGCGATGACGCTGAACCTCGTCCGGGCTCTGACCACCGGCGGGTTCGCCGACCTGCGTCAGGTCCATGCCTGGAACCGGGGCTTCGTGGCCGGCTCGCGGGCCGGCGAGCGCTACGAGGAGCTGGCCGGGGAGATAGAGCGCAGCCTCGCCTTCATGCAGGCGTGCGGCGTCGACACCCGTGAGCTGGGAACCGCCGAGTTCTTCGTCGGGCACGAGGGCCTGCTGCTGGACTACGAGTCGGCGCTGACCCGCGCCGAGCCGGGAAGCGGCCGCTCCTACGCCACCAGCGGCCATCTGCTGTGGATCGGCGAGCGGACCCGTGACCTGGACGGCGCGCACGTGGAGTACTTCTCCCGCGTCCACAATCCGATCGCCGTCAAGATCGGCCCGTCCGCGACACCCGACAGCGTGCTCGGCCTCGTCGACCGGCTCGACCCGCGGCGCGAGCCGGGACGGCTGACCTTCGTGGTCCGCGCCGGAGCCGACCGTGTCCGCGACACGCTCCCCGTCCTGGTGGAGAAGGTGACCGCGGAGGGCGCCCTGGTGTGCTGGGTCAGCGACCCGATGCACGGCAACACCGTCACGGCGGCCAGCGGCCACAAGACCCGCAGCTTCGACACGGTCATGGAGGAGGTCCGGGGCTTCGTGGAGGTCCACCGGGAGCTGGGGACCCACCCCGGCGGCGTCCACGTCGAACTGACCGGCGACGACGTGACCGAGTGCGTCGGGGGCGGCAACGCCGTCCTGCCCGAGGATCTGCACCACCGCTACGAGACGGCCTGCGACCCCCGCCTCAACCACGCCCAGTCGCTGGATCTGGCCTTCCGCCTCGCCGAGATGTACCGGGACCGGCCGTCTCCCGCTCCCACGCCTCCCCGATGACCGCGAAGGGCGGCTCCGAGGCCAGGTAGAAGTGGTCCCCGGGGAGCGTCCGCATCCGGAACCGGCCGCGGGTCGACTCCTTCCAGGCGGACACCTGCCCGGCGTCCACCCGCGGGTCGCGGTCCCCGACGAGCGCGGTGACCGGACACCTCAGCGGAGCCGCCCGGTGGGGCCCGTAGGAGGCGAGCATGCGGAAATCGGCGTCGATGTAGGGCATGACGAGCTCCACGAAGGCGGGGTTCCGCAGCAGTTCCGCGTCCGTGCCGCCCAGCTCGATCAGCGTCTCGGCGATGGACTTCTCGTCCCACGCCGCGGCCGCGTCGGGGTCCGGCCGCATCAGCCGTGGCGCCCGGGCGCTCGAGGCGAACAGATGGGCCACCTCCAGGCCCTCGTCCTCCAGCGCCCCGGCCACCTCGTAGGCGACGATCGCGCCCATGCTGTGCCCGAACAGCGCGGTGGGCCGTCCGTCCAGCAGCGGGCGGACGGCCTCGGCGATCCGGCGGGCCATGGGGACCAGTTCGGTGGCGGGCGGCTCGGCGATGCGCTCGGCGCGGCCGGGATAGCACACGGAGTGGACCTCGTGGTCCGTCAGCGACCTGCTCCAGGAGCGGAAGAAGTAGGGGGAGCCCCCGGCGTGGGGGAAGCAGATCAGCCGCCGTGCCGCGAACGGCCTCGGCTCGACGCACTGTGTCCACATCGCCTTGCCCTCCAACCCCGGATGCCGTCCGTGACGGCCTCATGGTCCCGTCCACCGCTGACGGTCCGCTGACGGCCCGGCCCCGGGACACCGGCGCTCCCCGGAGGGGCGACCCGCGCAGACGTGCGCGCGCCGCCGGGGGCGGGGCTCCGGCCGGGATCCGCCGCGGGGGGACGGCGCCGCGCGGCCCCGGGCGCGGAACCCGGGCTCGGGGTCGGGGAGCGTTCCGGGAACCGCCTACCCTTGTGTGCATGACCAGCAGCGACCGGAGCCGGGCAGTGGGTGTCGGCAAGAGCTACGAGATCCGCACCTACGGGTGCCAGATGAACGTCCACGACTCCGAGCGTCTCGCCGGCCTCCTGGAGGAGGCCGGCTACGTGCGCGCGCCCGAGGGCGCCGACGGCGACGCCGACGTGGTCGTCTTCAACACCTGCGCGGTGCGGGAGAACGCCGACAACAAGCTGTACGGCAACCTCGGCCACCTCGCGCCGAAGAAGGCGGCCCGGCCGGGGATGCAGATCGCGGTCGGCGGCTGCCTGGCTCAGAAGGACCGCGACACCATCGTCAGGCGGGCGCCCTGGGTCGACGTGGTCTTCGGCACCCACAACATCGGCAGCCTGCCGGTGCTGCTGGAGCGCGCCCGCGTCCGGCAGGAGGCGCAGGTCGAGATCGCCGAGTCGCTGGAGACGTTCCCCTCCACGCTGCCGACGCGGCGCGAGAGCGCGTACGCGGCCTGGGTGTCCATCTCCGTTGGCTGCAACAACACCTGCACCTTCTGCATCGTCCCGGCGCTGCGCGGCAAGGAGAAGGACCGCCGTCCCGGCGACATCCTCGCCGAGATCGAGGCACTGGTCGCCGAGGGCGTCACCGAGATCACGCTGCTGGGGCAGAACGTCAACGCCTACGGCTCCGACATCGGCGACCGCGAGGCGTTCTCCAAGCTGCTGCGGGCCTGCGGCGGGGTCGAGGGCCTGGAGCGGGTCCGCTTCACCTCGCCGCACCCGCGCGACTTCACCGACGACGTCATCGCCGCCATGGCCGAGACCGAGAACGTGATGCCGCAGCTCCACATGCCGCTGCAGTCCGGCTCCGACCGCGTGCTGAAGGCGATGCGCCGCTCCTACCGGCAGGAGCGCTACCTGGGGATCATCGAGAAGGTCCGGGCCGCGATCCCGGACGCGGCGATCTCCACCGACATCATCGTGGGCTTCCCCGGCGAGACCGAGGAGGACTTCGAGCAGACCCTCCACGTGGTGCGCGAGGCCCGCTTCGCGCAGGCGTTCACCTTCCAGTACTCCAAGCGCCCGGGCACCCCGGCCGCCGAGATGGACGGGCAGATCCCCAAGGAGGTCGTGCAGGAGCGGTACGAGCGTCTGGTCGCCCTCCAGGAGGAGATCTCCTGGGAGGAGAACAGGAAGCAGATCGGCCGGACCCTGGAGGTCATGGTCGCCGAGGGCGAGGGGCGCAAGGACGACGCCACCCGGCGGCTGTCCGGCCGGGCCCCCGACAACCGCCTGGTGCACTTCACCCGCCCCGACGAGCCGGTCCGCCCGGGCGACATGGTCACCGTCGAGGTCTCCTACGCCGCCCCGCACCACCTCCTCGCCGAGGGCCCGGCGCTGGCGGTGCGCCGCACCCGCGCCGGCGACGCCTGGGAGCGGCGCAACGCCGCGCCCGCGCCGGCGGGCAAGGGCGTGATGCTCGGCCTGCCGACCGTCGGCGTCCCCGCGCCGCTGCCCGCCGCCCCGGACGGCTGCCGCACCTGCTGAACCGCTCCGACCGGCACCGGCGTCCCCGCCGCACACCCTCCGGCGGGGACGCCGTGCGGCGGTAGGCTGCGCCCCATGCTTGTCGCCGCCGCCGTATGCCCATGCCCGCCGCTGCTGGTGCCCGAGGTCGCCCGGGGCGCCGCGCACGAGATGGACGACGCGCGGGCCGCCTGCTACGACGCCATCGCCGTCCTGGCCGCCGCGCGTCCCGACCGCCTCCACGTCGTCGGCGCCGCGGACCCGTCCGGCCGGGGCAGGCATCCGCAGGGGGCCGTGGGCTCCTTCGCGCCCTTCGGCGTCGGCCTGGAGGTCCGCCTCGGTCCGGGAGGGCCCGCCGACCGCCCCCTGCCGCCGTCCCTGGCCGTGGGCGCCTGGCTGCTGGAGCGCACGGGCTGGGGCGCCGCGCCCGTCGAGGGCCTCGCGGTGGAGGAGTCGCTGCCGGGCGAGCGCTGCGCGGCCGAGGGACGGGAACTCGCGGAGGGCGCCGGGCGCGTGGCCCTGCTCGTGATGGGCGACGGCACCAACTGCCGGACGGAGAAGGCGCCGGGCCACCTCGACGAGCGCGCCGCCCCCTTCGACGCGGCCGCGGCCCGGGCCCTGGAGCGGGCCGACACCGAGGCGCTGCTGGCGCTGGACGAGGGGACGGCGCGTGAACTGGGGGCGTGCGGACGAGCCGGCTGGCAGGTGCTGGCCGGCGCGGCGGAGGGCGCCGGGCTGAAGGGCCGCCTGCTGTACGACCGGGCGCCGTACGGCGTCGGGTACCTGGTGGCGAGCTGGTCATGAGCCGGCCGTGAGCCGGCCCCGACCGAAGACGGGCGCCGCCCGCCGCCACCCACCGCAGCCCCGCCGCACGGCATCACTCGTTCGGAGCCTGGGCCGGGCGTTTGGGAGACTTGCCCCGTGAGCAGCGCACCCCCCACCCCCCGTGTGATCGCCGTGGTCGGCCCCACCGCGGCCGGAAAGTCCGACCTGGGCGTCGCCCTCGCCCGGCACCTGGACGGCGAGGTGATCAACGCCGACTCCATGCAGCTCTACCGCGGCATGGACATCGGCACCGCCAAGCTGACGCCCCGGGAGCGCCAGGGCGTCCCGCACCGCCTCCTCGACGTCTGGGAGGTCACGGTCACCGCCAGCGTCGCCGAGTACCAGCGGCTGGCCCGCGCCGAGATCGACCGCCTGCTGGCCCAGGGGCGCACGCCCGTACTGGTGGGCGGCTCCGGCCTGTACGTGCGCGGCGCCATCGACGCCCTGGAGTTCCCGGGCACCGACCCGGCGGTCCGCGCCCGGCTGGAGGCCGAACTGGCCGAACACGGTTCCGGGGCGCTGCACGCCCGGCTCGCCGCCGTCGACCCGGAGGCCGCCCGGGCCATCCTGCCCGGCAACGGCCGCCGGATCGTCCGCGCCCTGGAGGTCGTGGAGATCACCGGGCGCCCCTTCACCGCCAACCTCCCCGGCCCCGAGTCCGTCTACGACACCCTCCAGATCGGTGTCGACGTCGCCCGCCCCGAACTGGACGAGCGGATCGCCCGCCGGGTGGACCGGATGTGGGAGGCCGGGCTCGTCGAGGAGGTGCGCGCGCTGGAACGCGCCGGGCTGCGCGAGGGACGCACCGCCTCCCGCGCCCTGGGCTACCAGCAGATACTGGCCGCGCTGGCCGGGGAGTGCACCGAGGAGGAGGCGCGCGCCGAGACCGTACGGGCGACCAAGCGCTTCGCGAGGCGCCAGGACTCCTGGTTCCGGCGGGACCCCCGGGTGCACTGGCTCGACGGCTCCGCCGACCGCCGCGGGGACCTCGCCGAGCGGGCCCTGGCCCTCCTCGAACGAGCGGTCACAGCCTGATCACGTCATGGCATCGGGACGCGCCGCCGACCGTGGACGGCCGCCCGGGCGTGCCATCATCGGCTTCGGGTGAGCCGTACAGCCGGAGTTGGGAGGGCACGTGGCGATGGAGGCCGGCCCTCGTGGCAGTGAGGAACCGGCCGTCGAGCCGGTCGGGGCCGACGGTCCGGGGAACGGTGCCGGACACGACGGTCCCCCGGACCCGGGCGTTCCGGACGTCCCGGACGTCCCGGAGGAGGCCGTCGCGGGCGGCGGCGAGTCCTACGGCGAGCTCCGCCCGCCCCGGCGGCTGCGCCTGTGGCAGATCGCGCCGATCGTGGGCCTGGCGGCGATCGGTTCGCTGATGTTCGCCTTCCCCCTCGCCTTCGGACTCGGCGACGGTGGAGCGGTGGTCGCCATGCTGGGCCTGCTGCTCAGCTGCTGCGCCGCGGGCTGGGGCATGATGGCGGCCCGCCGCGCCGGTCTGGGCTGGCCCGGCCTGCCGCCGCGCGGTTCGGGCGAACGGCCCGACTGGCGTCTGGTCGCCCTGTACACCGCCGTCGCCGCCGCGCTCGTCGTCCTGGCGGTCTGGCGCGTCGCCCGGCTCCGCTAGGGACGGACGGCCCGGCGGCGCCCGTACGGGCCCCCGTACGATGGACACCGTGGACAACGCAGCGCCCGTGCGGTTCCTCAAGGGACACGGCACCGAGAACGACTTCGTGATCATCCCCGACCCGGACGGGACGCTGGACCTGTCCCCGGAGGCCGTGGCCCGGCTGTGCGACCGCCGCGCCGGGATCGGCGGGGACGGCCTGCTGCGCGTGGTGCGCTCCGCGGCCCACCCCGAGGCGCGGGCGATGGCCGGCGAGGCCGAGTGGTTCATGGACTACCGCAACGCCGACGGCAGCATCGCGGAGATGTGCGGCAACGGCGTGCGGGTCTTCGCGCGGTACCTCCAGTGGGCCGGTCTGGCCGACGCCGGAGACCTCGCGGTCGCCACCCGGGCGGGTGTGCGCCGGGTGCACCTGGCCAAGGACGGCGACGTCACCGTCCACATGGGCGCCGCGCGGCTGCCCGGCGGACCCGGCCCGTCGGTCACCGTCACCGTGGGCGAGCGCAGCTGGCCCGCCCGCAACGTCAACATGGGAAACCCGCACGCCGTCGCCTTCGTCGATGACCTCGCCCACGCGGGCGACCTGCTGACGGCCCCCGCCGTCGCGCCGGCCGACGCGTACCCCGAGGGAGCCAACGTCGAGTTCGTCGTGGACCGCGGGCCCCGCCACGTGGCCCTGCGGGTGCACGAGCGCGGCTCCGGCGAGACCCGCTCCTGCGGCACGGGCGCCTGCGCCGTGATGGTCGCCGCCGCCCGCCGCGACGGCGCGGACCCGGCCGCCGACGGCGCCCCGGTCACCTACACCGTCGACGTGCCCGGCGGGCGGCTGGTGATCACCGAGCACGCGGACGGCGGCATCGAGATGACCGGACCGGCGGTGATCGTGGCCGAGGGCGCCCTCGACCCCGACTGGTTCGCGTCCGTCCGGGAGAATGACCGCTCGAACGGGTGATCCCGGCCATTGTGAACGGGAGGCGGCACGCGGCGCATGGCAAGCTCGGTAGGATCAAGCCCCCCGGCGCAGTGGGAGGTGCCTTGAGCGCAGTACGGAGCCTTCGCAAGCTCGGTCGTGCGGCCCTCCTGGGGTCGTCCTCCCGTCACGCCCTCCCCGACGCCATCGAGCACGTGGCCAAGGCCCACCGCGCCCACCACCCCGGCGCCGACCTCGACATCCTGCGCCGCGCGTACGTCCTGGCCGAGTCCTCGCACCGCGGCCAGATGCGCAAGAGCGGCGAGCCGTACATCACCCACCCCCTCGCCGTCACCCTGATCCTGGCCGAGCTCGGCGCCGAGACCACCACGCTGACCGCCTCGCTGCTCCACGACACGGTCGAGGACACCGACGTCACCCTCGACCAGGTACGGGAGGAGTTCGGCGAGGAGGTGAGCTACCTCGTCGACGGCGTCACCAAACTGGAGAAGGTGGACTACGGCGCCGCCGCCGAGCCGGAGACCTTCCGCAAGATGCTCGTCGCCACCGGCAACGACGTCCGGGTGATGTCCATCAAGCTCGCCGACCGGCTGCACAACATGCGCACCCTCGGCGTGATGCGGCCCGAGAAACAGGCGCGGATCGCCCGCGTCACCCGCGACGTGCTGATCCCGCTCGCCGAGCGGCTCGGGGTGCAGGCGCTCAAGACCGAGCTGGAGGACCTCGTCTTCGCCGTCCTCCACCCGGAGGAGTACGCCCGCACCCGGGAGCTGATCCGCGAGCACAACGCCGGCCCCGACCCGCTCGCCGAGATCGCCGAGTCCGTACGGGCCGTGCTGCGCGAGGCCGGCATCGCCGCCGAGGTCCTCATCAGGCCGCGGCACTTCCTCTCCGTCCACCGGGTCCTGGCCAAACGCGGCGAGCTGGGGCCCTGCGACTTCGGGCGGCTGCTGATCCTGGTCGCCGAGAACGCCGACTGCTACGCGGTCCTGGGGGAGCTGCACACCTGCTTCACCCCGGTGATGTCGGAGTTCAAGGACTTCATCGCGGTCCCCAAGTTCAACCTGTACCAGTCGCTGCACACCGCCTTCGCCGACCCCCGGGGGCGGGTGGCGGAGGTCCTGGTGCGCACCCGCCGGATGCACCGCGTCGCCGAGGCCGGAGTGATCGCGCTCGGCGACCCGCACCGGACCTCCGGCGACGAGGCGGCCGACGGCGGCGAACGCGCCGACCCCACCCGGCCCGGCTGGCTGGAGCGCCTGCTGGAGTGGCAGAGCCACGCCCCCGACCCGGACACCTTCTGGGCCGAACTCCGCGACGACCTGGCCCAGGACCGCGAGATCACCGTCTTCTGCACCGACCCGGGCGGCACCGGCCGTGTCGCCACCCTCCACCTGCCGGCGGGCGCCACCTGCGTGGACGCCGCCTACGCCCGCTACGGCGCGGCCGGGCACGCCCTGGTCGGGGCCCGGCTGGACGGGCAGCTGACACCGCTGGGCACCGTGCTGCGCGACGGCGACGCGCTGCAACTGCTGATGGCCCCCGAGGGCGCCTCCGGCCCCTCCCCGCAGTGGCTGGAGCACGCCCGCACACCCACCGCGCGGATCGCCATCCGCGCCTGGCTCGACTCCCGTCCCCGCGAATCCCGCGCCCAGGACGCGGCCCGTCCGGAGCCGGAGGCCGACGCCCCGGCGGCCGGCGGCGCCGCGGAGCGCGTCCGCGCGGAACGCGTCCGCGAGAAACCGGCGGCCGTGACCGAGCCGCCCGGCGCGCCCGTACGGCTGGCCCGCTGCTGCACGCCCGTGCCGCCCGACGCCGTGGTCGGCTTCGCCGTCAGGGGCGGCGCGGTGACCGCCCACCGGGAGAACTGCCCGACGGTGGCCCGGATGACCGCCGCCGGACGCGAGACCGTACCCGTGCGGTGGCAGGCGTCCGACGCGGGCTGCCGGGTGACGCTGTACGCCGAGTCGCTGAGCCGCCCGCACCTGCTCGCCGACCTCACCGAGGCCATCGCGGCGGAGGGCGCCGCCGTGGTCTTCGCGGAGGTGGAACCCCCGCGGGAGCACCGGGTGCGGCACACGTACACCCTGCTGCTGCCCGACGCCGGCGACCTGCCCCGGCTGATGCGGGCCATGCGGGACGTCCCCGGCGTCTACGACGTCGTGCGCGCCACCCGTGACCAGGGCTCCTCGTAGCCGTCCGGGGGACGGGGACCGCCGCGCAAACCAGGTGACGGCCGGGCCGCGCCGTGTCACCATCATCGTGGTCGGGGCCGCGGCCCGGGCCGGAGTTCTTTCCCGCTCCCGGGGAATGTTCCGGATGCCGTGCGCGTTATCCCGATACCTTCACTTCTACGACGTAAGGACACAATGACCTCCTCTTCCTTCCTTCCGCAGAACGGCCAGCGCACCGCCGAGTCGTACCGCCGAGCCGACGCCCTGATGGAAGAGGACGTCGCTTGGATCCCCGAGGTCGACGGCGAGCGCGACGGCGACCAGTACGACCGTCACGAGCGCGCCGCGCTCCGCAGGGTCGCGGGCCTGTCCACCGAGCTCCAGGACGTCACCGAGGTCGAGTACCGGCAGCTCCGCCTGGAGCGCGTGGTGCTCGTGGGCGTGTGGACCTCCGGCACGGTGCAGGAGGCCGAGAACTCCCTCGCGGAGCTGGCCGCCCTCGCCGAGACGGCGGGCGCGGTCGTCCTCGACGGGGTGATCCAGCGCCGTGACAAGCCCGACCCGGCCACCTACATCGGTTCCGGCAAGGCCCAGGAGCTGCGCGACATCGTGGTGGAGACGGCGGCCGACACCGTCGTGTGCGACGGTGAGCTCAGCCCCGCCCAGCTGATCCACCTGGAGGACGTCGTCAAGGTCAAGGTGGTGGACCGCACCGCCCTGATCCTCGACATCTTCGCCCAGCACGCCAAGTCCCGCGAGGGCAAGGCGCAGGTCTCGCTCGCGCAGATGCAGTACATGCTGCCCAGGCTGCGCGGCTGGGGCCAGTCGCTGTCCCGGCAGATGGGTGGCGGTGGCTCCGGTTCCGCGGGCGGCGGCATGGCCACCCGCGGTCCCGGTGAGACCAAGATCGAGACGGACCGGCGGCGGATCCGCGAGAAGATGGCGAAGATGCGCCGGGAGATCGCGGAGATGAAGACCGGCCGCGAGATCAAGCGGCAGGAGCGGCGCCGCAACAAGGTGCCCTCGGTCGCCATCGCCGGGTACACCAACGCCGGCAAGTCCTCGCTGCTCAACCGGCTCACGGGCGCGGGCGTCCTGGTGGAGAACGCGCTGTTCGCCACCCTGGACCCGACCGTGCGCCGTGCCGAGACGCCCAGCGGGCGGGCGTTCACGCTGGCCGACACCGTCGGCTTCGTGCGGCACCTCCCGCACCACCTCGTCGAGGCCTTCCGCTCCACGATGGAGGAGGTCGGCGACGCCGATCTGATCCTCCACGTGGTCGACGGCGCCCATCCGGCGCCGGAGGAGCAGCTGGCCGCCGTGCGCGAGGTGATCCGGGACGTCGGCGCGACGGACGTGCCCGAGATCGTCGTGGTCAACAAGGCGGACGTGGCCGACCCGCTGGTCCTGGCGCGGCTGCTGCGCGCCGAGAGGCACGCCATCGCGGTCTCGGCGCGTACCGGCCAGGGCGTCGACGAGCTGCTGGAGACGATCGACCGGGAACTGCCCCGTCCGGGCGTGGAGCTGACCGCGCTGGTGCCCTACACCCGCGGTGACCTGGTCTCCCGCGCCCACGCCGAGGGCGAGGTGCTCTCCGAGGAGCACACCGAGGGCGGCACGCTCCTGTCCGTCCGTGTCCACGAGGAGCTCGCGGCGGAGCTGAGGGCGTACGTCACGGCGGACGCGGGGGCCTGATCCCCGCCTCCCCACGGCCGCGCACCGGGCCCGTCCCCTTCACGGGGGGCGGGCCCGGTGCGCGTACCGCGTTCGTGCCAAAGGGGCGGCCGCGATTCCGCTCATCCCCCGGAGACGGTGCCGTGCCGCGCGCCGTGTCCGGGGCCGGAGGCCCGCGGAGGCTCCGGGGACGTCTGCGGTCGTGCGGCACGGGCCGAGCGGGTCCGGGTCCGGCGGCTCGGTGTACACGGCGTCACCCGACCGCTGCCCGGGCCGGATCGCCCCGGCCCGCCGCCGGCGCCCTGCTGTACGGCGAGTCGGCCACGGGCGCGTCGAGGGGCTCCAAAGTGCCGACCACGGCGACCCGGGACTTCGGCGCCGTGGACCCCGGCGGCGCGACCTTCGGGCGGCGTTCTGCCCCGGTGGCACCGCCGGCGGCGGAGCGGGACCGGAGCGCGGTCACCGAGCGGACGGCCGGAGGCGGCTGCTGCGAGGCCCACCGCGTGGAATGATGACGGCATGCCGAGCCCCGACGCCCCGTCACTCGCCGGGATCCGTGCTCTGATCGACACGCTCGACGGGGAGTTGGTCGACCTGCTCGCCCGGCGCCAGAGGCTGGTGCGGGCGGCGGCGGCCCTCAAGGCGGACGAACAGGCCGTGCGAGCCCCGGACCGGGCCGAGCGCGTCATCGCCGCCGCCCGGCTGCGGGCCGAGTCCGCCGGCCTGGCGCCCGAGGTCGCCGAGGCCGTGTGGCGGGCCATGGTCGGGGCGTTCATCGAACTCGAACTGGCCGAGCACCGCCGGACCGCGGCGCCCGGTGACGCCTGAACCACGCCGCCCGGCCGCAGCGGCCCCCGAGCACCGGAACGTCCACCGGAAAGCGCGTCCCGGGCTCCGGTGGCATGCGCGCCCCCGGCGCCTCCCGCGCATCGCGTCACCCGTCGCAGGAGCGCACCGGCCGACGACCGCCCGGAGCGCCGAACCGGCGCCTATGTCCCGGTGCTGACCGGTGGTCATGCCGCGTGCCGCCGGACCGGCCGGAGTGGTCCCGGCCTGACGGGCAGGGAAGCCGGACCCCGGTGTGGCGATCGTCACGAGGGTCTTCGAGGGTCGTTGCGTAGGCTGGTCTCGGCCGTTCGCAAGGGACGGCCGGGGGAGTGGGAGCAACCCCGGACACCCTTCGCGACGTCCGGCGCACCGTCGGGAAAGTCGGCGTCCGGTCGGCACGGGTTCTGGGGAACCCGGGAGGCCGCCCGGACACACGACTGGCTGTAAGGTGTGATAACAGCCCTTGACCTGCACGAACGCAGGCAGGGAGCCTACTTGCGGGAGTGCACCCATGTTGCGAACCATGTTCAAGTCCAAGATCCACCGGGCCACGGTCACCGAGGCGGATCTCCACTACGTGGGCTCCGTCACGATCGACGCGGACCTGATGGAGGCGGCGGACCTGCTGCCCGGGGAACTCGTCCACATCGTCGACATCACCAACGGCGCCCGTCTGGAGACGTACGTCATCGAGGGGCGGCGCGGCTCCGGGGTGATCGGGATCAACGGTGCCGCCGCACACCTCGTCCACCCCGGCGACCTGGTGATCCTCATCAGCTATGCGCAGATGGACGACGCGGAGGCCCGTTCCTTCCGGCCGTCGGTCGTGCACGTCGACGCGGACAACCGCATCGTGGAACTGGGTGCCGACCCGTCCGAGCCGGTTCCCGGCAGCGACACCCGGCGCAGCCCGATGGCGATGGCCTGAGCGGTCCGGCGCCGGACACGGCGGGGCCCCGCCGCTCCGCGGGAGCGGCGGGGCCCCGGTGCTCCGGTGGGCGCGGGTCCCGGACCGGTCAGCTCCGGCCCGCGAACTTCTTGCTGATCGCGTCGAAGACGCCCTTGGCGTTCGGGCCGAGGAACGGACCCGCCAGCCAGGAGGCGGGCCGCGAACCGATCGAGGTGACGGAGACGATCTCCGGTTCGCCGTCCGCGCCCTCGATCAGCCAGCTGCCGCCGGAGGAACCGCCGGTCATGGTGCAGCCGATCCGGTACATCGCCGGTGCCGACGGGTCGATGGTCAGCCGGCCGGGCCTGTCGGTGCAGGTGTACATCAGCACGCCGTCGTACGGCGGGGCCGCCGGGTAGCCGTAGTTGCTCACTCCGGAGATCCGGGCCATCTGCGGGGCGTCGAAGTTGATCTCCAGGGCGGCGCCGACGGTCTCCTCCAGGGACTTGCCGGTCTTCTGCTCCGGCCGGACGTACAGCACGGCGAAGTCCTCCTGGGCGCCGCCGCCGCCCGATCGGGTGCCTTCCGAGATCCAGTAGTCCGTGGTCTGCGCCCAGGTGGCCCAGTACACGCCGTACGGTGCGACCTCGTGGTACGGCGCGGTGTCGACGTCGGCCGAGGAGCGGCCCTTGTCGTTGTAGGCGGGCACGAACGCGATGTTGCGGAACCAGCCGCCCTCCTGGCCGGCGTGGACGCAGTGGCCCGCGGTGGCGACGAGGTTGGACCTGCCCGGGTTGCGCGGGTCCTTCACGACGGTGCCGGAGCAGACCATGGAACCCTGGGGGGTGTCCATGAACACCTTGCCCACCGGGGCGGCGTGCTTGTGGTACGGCGTCTTCACCGGTTCGGCGTCCACCGGGGCCGGCTCGGGGTCGGTGGCTCCCCGGTCGGTGCCGGCGTTGGTGGAGACCGTCTTGGTGTTGTCCTCGGCCTCCTTCATCCGCTCGGGCTTCCACAGGCCCTCGATGACGGGGTTGACGAAGTCCTTGGCCTCGCGCAGCCAGCGGTCCTTGTCCCAGTTCTTCCACTCCCCGTTCTTCCACTTCTCGGGGTCGAAGTCCTTCAGGACGTCGGGGAGTTTCCTGGGCAGACCGAGGTCGTCGAAGTCGGCGTTGTCGCCGTCCTCCCGGGCGGAGGCGGCGGGCTTCGCGCCCGTGTCGGTCTCCTCGTCCGCCGGTCCGCACGCGCCGGCGGTGACGGTCAGGACGACGGCCATCGCCGCGGCGGCCAGGGCAGGGCGTCGCCTGTGTATCGGTGACATGGGTTGTACGTCCCCCAGTGGGTGTCGGGCGGGAGTCCGTCCGGCGCCGGCCGCCCCGTACGGGGGCGGGGACGGCGGCCGGACGGAGTCCCGCAACGGAACGGCCGGCGTCAGCCGGCGTACTTCTTGCTGACGGCCTCGTGGACGGCCTTGGCCTCGTCGCCCAGGCGCGGACCGGCCAGCCAGGTGTGGTCGAGGGTGCCGATGGACGTCACCGAGACCAGGACGGGCTTGCCGGAGGATCCCTGGGCGAACCAGCCGCCGCCGGAGGAACCGCCGGTCATGGTGCAGCCGATCCGGTACATCGTGGACTCCGACGGGCTCAGGGTCAGCCGTCCCGGCTTGTCGGTGCAGGTGTGCATGGTGAGCCCGTCGAAGGGCGGTGCGGCAGGGTAGCCGTGGGCCCGCACGGAGGGGAGCGCGGACACCGACGGGGTGTCGAAGTTGACCGGCACCGCGGTGCCCACGGCCTCCTCCAGGGACTTGCCGCCCTTCTCCTCGGGCTCCACGTGCAGCACCGCGAAGTCCTGCGAGGCTCCCGCCCCGCCCGTCCGGGCGCCCTCCGCGATCCAGTGGTCGGTGGTCGCCGCCCAGGTGGCCCAGTACACGCCGTGCGGGGCGACCTCCTCCGGGGAGGCCTTCTCCAGTTCGTCCGCCCCCAGCGCCCCGTCGTTGTAGGCGGGCACGAAGACGACGTTGCGGAACCAGCCGCCCTCCTGGCCGGCGTGGACGCAGTGGCCCGCGGTGGCGACGAGGTTGGACCTGCCCGGGTTGCGCGGGTCCTTCACGACGGTGCCGGAGCAGACCATGGCGCCCTGGGGGGTGTCCATGAACACCTTGCCCACCGCCGGGGCGTTCTCCCGGTACGGCGTCTGCACGGGCTGGGCCTTCTTCGGGGCCGGGTCGGGGTCGGTGACGCCCTCGTCCGATCCGCCGCCGTCACCGCCGCCGATGTCGGCGTCGTCGACCTGGCGGTCGTTCTCCTCGGCGTCCTTCATCCGGTCCGGGTCCCACAGGCCCTCGATGATGGGGTTGACGAAGTCCTTGGCCTCGCGCAGCCAGTCCTCCCTGTCCCAGTTCTTCCACTCCCCGTTCTTCCACTTCTCGGGGTCGAAGTCCTTCAGGGCAGCGGGCAGTTCGTCCGGCAGGCGGATGTCGCCGAGGCCTCCTCCGCCGGTGTCGCCGTCCTCCCGGGCGGAGGCGGCGGGCTTCGCGCCCGTGTCGGTCTCCTCGTCCGCCGGTCCGCACGCGCCGGCGGTGACGGCCAGGACGACGGCCATCGCCGCGGCGGCCAGCACGGACCGCCCCCTGCTCACAGATGACATGGGCGAAAATCCCCCTGAAACGGAACGTTGTGCCTCTGGGCTTGTCATGAACCTCTCGGAGAGAGGCGGCCCCCCACTATGCCGGTGATGCCGGTGACGGCGCGTGGCGGGTCCCCGGTTCCAAGTCGCCCGCGGGCGAAGGATCTTGGGCGCGACCGTGATCGGACAGGGGCGGCGTCGTTGTACGGGCGGATGCGCGGCGCGCCCAGCCGCGCCACGGGAACCGGACGACCACGCACCGGTGCGGTGCCCTCACCCCCCAGGGAGAATTCCGTGAACGCATGTCCCGGTCCGGACGGGAGGACGACGCGGGAAAGGCCCCCCGTTCCGCGGCAGCCGAGCCGCGGGGAGACGGCCGCGGAAGGCGCCGCCTCCGCCGCGGCCGGCGCGCCGCCGTGCCCCGCCGCGGGACGGGGCTCCGGCGATCCGCTGGAGCATCCCGACCCGGTACGGGCCGCGGACGCCGCGGCCTGCGAGAACCTGCTCCGCTGCTGGGTGCGCGAGAGCGGCCTGCCCGGGCCCGGCGACGGGGCGGTCCTGCGCGTCGCCCTCACGTCCTGCGGCCTGGTACTGGAGGTGCCCGTCCGGCACTGGTCCGCCACGGGGTGGCACCGCTTCGGCCCGCCCGTCCTGGCGGGGCCCGGCCCGGACACCGGCCTCCCCGCGGCCGTGTCCGGCACGGCCCCCGTCGACGCGGTGACGCTCGCCGCGCTGCTGGCGCGGGAAGCGGCGCACCACGGCACCGCGGAGCGGGGGAGCACGGTGGGGGAGAACGCGGCGCTGGTGGGACGGGTCGCCGACTCGGTGCGGCGCACCGCCGTCTTCATCGCCGACCGCCGCGCCCGGCCCGAGCCGCCGCCCGCCGCCGACCCGTTCCTGGACGGCGAGCAGTCCCTGCTCCTCGGCCACCCCCTGCACCCCGCGCCCAAGAGCCGCGAGGGACTCTCCGACGCCGAGGCGCGCGCCTACTCCCCGGAGCTGCGCGGCGCCTTCCCCCTGCACTGGATGGCCGTCGACCGGTCCCTCCTGGCCGCCGACTCCGCCTGGACCGTACGCGGCCGGACCGTGCCCGCCGAACAGCTCGTCACCGAGCTGGCCGGACCCGGTCTGCTCCGGCCCGCGGGGACCGTCCCGCTGCCGCTGCACCCCTGGCAGGCCCGCGAGGTGCGGCACCGGCCGGCCGTCGCCGCGCTGCTGGATGCGGGCCTGCTGCACGACCTCGGCCCGCACGGGGACCGGTGGTACCCGACCTCCTCCGTGCGCACCGTCCACCGGCCCGGCGTGCCCGCTATGCTCAAGCTGTCGCTGGCCCTGCGGATCACCAACTCCCGCCGCGAGAACCTCCGCAAGGAACTGCACCGGGGCGTCGAGACGCACCGGCTGCTCCGCACCGGCCTGTCCGAGCGCTGGCACGCCGCCTTCCCCGGCCGCCCCGGCTTCGACATCGTGCGCGACCCCGCCTGGGTCGCCGTCGACGGCGGGGACGGGGAACCCGTCCCCGGACTGGAGACCGTCGTCCGCCACAACCCGTTCGGGCCGACCGACGACGCGGTGTGCCTGGCCGGCCTCACCTCGCCCCGGCCCTGGCCGGGCGCCCCCGGCGGCGCGCTGCGCTCCCGCCTGGCCGACGTCGTCGCCCGCCTCGCGGCCCGTACCGGGCGGTCGCCGTCCGCCGTCGCCGCGGAGTGGTTCCTGCGCTACCTCCACGCCGTCGTGCGCCCCGTGCTGTGGCTGGACGCCGAGGCGGGCATCGCCCTGGAGGCCCACCAGCAGAACACGGTGGTCCTGCTCGACGGCGACGGCTGGCCGGTGGGCGGACGCTACCGGGACAACCAGGGCTACTACTTCCGGTCCTCCCGCCGCGAGGAGCTCCAGCGGCGGCTGCCGGGCGTCGGGGAGGCGGGCGACACCTTCGTCGACGACGAGGTCGTCGACGAGCGCTTCGCCTACTACCTGGGCGTCAACAACGTACTGGGCCTGATCGGCGCGTTCGGCTCCCAGCGCCTGGCGGACGAGCGGCTGCTGCTCGCGGCGCTGCGCCACTTCCTCACCGAGGCCGACCGCCCCGCGGACGGCGGACGCCGGTCGCCGCTGCCCGCCCTGCTGCTGCACTCCCCGACCCTGCGCTGCAAGGCCAACCTCCTCACCCGGCTGCACGGACTGGACGAACTGGTCGGACCGGTGGACACCCAGTCCGTCTACGTCACCGTCGCCAACCCCCTGGTGAAACCCTGACCAGCACAGGAGCCCGCATGCCCACAGGTGGCCCGTCGGCGGACCCCGTCATGTCCGCCCCGCTCTTCACGTCCGGCGCGTCCGCCGCGCCCGGTTCCTTCACCACATCCAGCACGGACGACACCCTCGACCTGCGCCTGCCCGCGGGGCCGGCCGCGCCGTCGTACGACGACACGCCTCCGTCCCAGGCTCGGACGGACCTGCTCGGCGCCGTCGCGGACTGGGGGCCGGTCACCACGGCCGCGGGCGTCTTCCGGCTCGTCCCGGTCCGCCTCGACCGCGACCTGAGGCTGATCACCGCCTGGATGAACGACCCCGTCGTGGCGGCCTTCTGGGGGCTGGCCGGCCCCAGCGAGGTCACCGCCGCCCACCTGCGCGCCCAGCTCGGCGGGGACGGCCGCAGCGTGCCCTGCCTGGGGATGCTCTCCGACGTCCCCATGAGCTACTGGGAGATCTACCGCGCCGACCTCGACCCGCTCGCCCGCCACTACCCGGCCCGTCCGCACGACACCGGCCTCCACCTGCTCATCGGGGGCGTGACGGACCGCGGCCGCGGCATCGGCACCGCGCTGCTGCGAGCCGTGTCGGACCTCGTCCTGGACAACAGGCCCCGGTGCGACCGCGTCGTCGCCGAACCCGACGTGGGCAACGTCCCCTCCGTCGCAGCCTTCCTCGGCGCGGGCTTCCGGCTGGCCGCCGAGACCGAGCTTCCCGGCAAACGCGCGGCCCTGATGGTCCGCGACCGGCGCCTGCGCCATGTCCTGTGACGCCGCCCCGCGCCCGCGCGGGGCGCACCGGGCGTTCCCGGAGCGACTGTCGGCGGCGCCGCGTAAGGTGGCATCCCTATGACCAAGCCCGCCCTCACAGAGCTCCTCCACGCCGCCGTCGCAGCCGTCGGCGGCACCGAACGTCCCGGCCAGGTCGCCATGGCCGAAGCGGTGGCCGAGGCCATCGCCGGCAACACCCACCTGCTGGTCCAGGCGGGCACCGGAACCGGCAAGTCGCTGGGGTACCTGGTGCCCGCCCTGGCACACGGGGAGCGCACGGTCATAGCGACCGCGACGCTCGCCCTGCAGCGGCAGCTGGTGGAACGGGACCTGCCGCGCACGGTCGAGGCCCTGCGCCCGCTCCTGCGCCGGCGCGCGGAATTCGCCATGCTCAAAGGCCGCTCCAACTACCTGTGCCTGCACCGCCTCCACGAGGGGGTGCCGCAGGACGACGAGGACGGGCTGTTCGATCCCTTCGAGGCCGCCGCCCCCACCAGCCGGCTGGGCAAGGACCTGCTGCGGCTGCGGGACTGGGCGGACGAGACCGAGACCGGCGACCGCGACGACCTCGCCCCCGGTGTCTCGGACCGTGCCTGGTCCCAGGTGTCGGTCTCCTCACGGGAGTGCCTGGGCGCCACCCGCTGCGCCTACGGCGCCGAGTGCTTCGCGGAGGCGGCGCGCGAGCGGGCCAAGCTCGCCGAGGTGATCGTCACCAACCACGCGCTGCTGGCCATCGACGCCATAGAGGGCGCACCGGTGCTCCCCGGCCACGACGTCCTGATCGTCGACGAGGCGCACGAACTGGTCTCCCGGGTCACCGGGGCGGCCACCGGGGAACTGACGCCGGGCGGGGTGAACCGTGCGGTGCGCCGGGCGGCCAAACTGGTCGACGAAAAGGCCGCCGACCGGCTCCAGGCCGCCTCGGAGTCCTTCGAGAAGCTGATGGAACTGGCGCTGCCGGGCCGCCTGGAGGAGATTCCGGAGGACCTCGGGTACGCCCTGGCGGCGCTCCGCGACGCGGCCCGCACGGTGATCACCGCGCTGGGCAACACCCGGGACAGATCCGTCCAGGACGAGGACGCCGTCCGCAAGCAGGCCCTGGCCTCCGTCGAGAGCGTTCACGGGGTCGCCGAACGCATCCTGACGGGCTCGGAGTACGACGTCGTCTGGTACGAGCGCCACGACCGCTACGGCGCCTCGCTGCGGGTCGCCCCGCTGACGGTCTCCGGGCTGCTGAGGGAGAAGCTGTTCGAGGACCGGTCGGTGGTTCTCACCTCCGCCACTCTCAAGCTGGGCGGGGACTTCGACGGTGTGGGCGCCTCCCTGGGGCTGACCGCCGAGGGGCGCGTCGAGGAAGGGAGCGTCGAGGAAGGGAACGGCGAGGACGCCGAAGCCGCCGATGCCGACGACGCCGTCCCGCGCTGGCGCGGCCTGGACGTCGGCTCGCCCTTCGACTACCGCAAGCAGGGCATCCTCTATGTCGCCCAGCATCTGGCCCCGCCCGGGCGGGAGGGCAGCCGCGGCGACATGCTGGACGAGCTGACCGAGCTGGTCGAGGCCGCCGGCGGACGCACCCTGGGGCTGTTCTCCTCGATGCGGGCCGCACAGGCCGCGGCCGAGGAGCTGCGGGGGAGACTGGACCTGCCGATCCTGCTGCAGGGGGAGGAGACCCTGGGGGAGCTGATCCGCCGGTTCGCCGCGGACGCCCGGACCTGCCTGTTCGGGACGCTGTCGCTGTGGCAGGGCGTGGATGTGCCCGGTCCCAGCTGCCAGTTGGTGGTGATGGACCGCATTCCGTTCCCGCGCCCCGACGATCCGCTGATGAGCGCGCGGCAGAAGGCGGTCGAGGAGGCGGGCGGCAACGGCTTCATGGCGGTGGCTGCCACCCATGCGGCGCTGCTGATGGCTCAGGGGGCGGGCCGTCTGGTGCGGGCGACGGGGGACCGGGGCGTGGTCGCGGTGCTGGACCCGCGGCTGGCACGGGCGCGGTACGGGGGCTTCCTGCGGGCCTCGATGCCCGACTTCTGGTACACCACCGACCGCAACCAGGTGCGCCGCTCCCTGGCCGCCATCGACGCCGCCGCGGAGGAGGCCGGGTAGGCCCGGGAACCGGAGAAGCCGGAGAAGGGGGCCGAGAGGCTCCGGGAACATGTGTGGGCGGGAACATGTGTGGGCCCCGGGACCGGCGCAGTGGTCCCGGGGCCGGCCTGGCGGGCGCCTCAGACGCGGCGCAGCACCGCGACGACCTTGCCGAGGATGGTGGCCTCGTCGCCGGGGATCGGCTGGTAGGCGGAGTTGTGGGGGAGCAGCCACACATGACCGTCCTCGCGCTTGAAGCGTTTGACGGTCGCCTCGCCGTCCAGCATGGCGGCGACGATGTCGCCGTTCTCCGCGACGGGCTGGCGGCGCACCGTCACCCAGTCGCCGTCGCAGATCGCGGCCTCCACCATGGAGTCGCCGACGACCTTGAGGACGAACAGTTCGCCGTCCCCGACGAGCTGGCGCGGCAGCGGGAAGACGTCCTCCACCGACTCCTCGGCCAGGATCGGGCCGCCGGCGGCGATCCGGCCGACCAGGGGCACGTAGGAGGCGGCGGGCTTGCCGGTGGTGTCGGTCGTCTGGCTGGTGGGAGCGTCGGCGGCGCGCACCTCGTAGGCCCGCGGCCGGTGCGGGTCCCGCCGCAGGAAGCCCTTGCGCTCCAGCGCCATCAGCTGGTGGGCGACGGAGGAGGTGGAGGACAGGCCGACGGCCTGGCCGATCTCCCGCATGGACGGCGGGTAGCCGCGGCGCTGCACGGAGTCGCGGATCACCTCGATGACCCGTCGCTGGCGGTCTGTCAGGCCGGAGCTGTCGGCCCTGATGCCCGGAGGGCGGCCGGGCAGTGAGCGAGTCGGTTTGGGGGCCTGCTGGCCGCTCGTTCCGTCGCTCTTCCCCGGGGAGGCGTTTGCTCCGTGCACATGATCGATTCGGTCCCGGGAACGGTCCCGTGCGGTGACGGTGGCGCTCTCTGCGGTGGTGCTCACGTCGGCCCCTCTCAAGCGGTTCTCCCTAGCTGGACAACGGTAGGTGCTTTCGAAAGGTTGCGCCAAACACACGTTCGAGTGAAGTTTCACCGATTAGCTGACGTAACCGATGTGGTGGGTGTATGGCCGCAGGGGCGCCGCCGATCGCTACGGTACCCTTTCGTGCGCTTCCGGCCCCGGCGATCCCGCGCGTGTGGCGTGTTCCGGCAACCGGCCACCAGATGTAGTGGTTAGATGGTCCGCGGTCACCCAGAACTTGTGGTCCCCCGTTCCTGAGGGGCGGAGGTCATCACCTATGCTGGGGGCCGCTTCGAGGGCCGTTCACCGGGCACTCGAAGGCTTGTCCAGTGCTGCGTTCGTGCTGCGCCGTCGAGGGTGAAGGAAGGTGGGGAGCGATGCACTGCCCCTTCTGCAGGCACCCCGACAGTCGCGTGGTCGACAGCCGCACCACCGACGACGGCACCGCGATCCGCCGGCGCCGCCAGTGCCCGCACTGCTCCCGCCGCTTCACCACGGTGGAGAACGCGTCACTGATGGTGATCAAGAGGAGCGGGGTCACCGAGCCCTTCAGCCGGAGCAAGGTGATCGCCGGAGTGCGCAAGGCGTGCCAGGGGCGCCCGGTCACCGAGGACGCGCTCGCCCAGCTGGGGCAGCGCGTCGAGGAGGCGGTGCGCGCCACCGGATGCGCCGAGCTGTCCACGCACGACGTCGGCCTGGCCATACTCGGCCCGCTGCGCGAGCTGGACCTCGTGGCATACCTGCGCTTCGCGTCCGTCTACCAGGCGTTCGACTCGCTGGAGGACTTCGAGGCCGCGATCGCCGAACTGCGCGCGGCGCGGGCCGACGCGCGCGGCGACGGCGGAGTCGCAGCGGACGACGGGGCCCCGGCGAGAGCCGCGGGCGCAGCTCCGGCCGGCACCCCCGCGGTCGCCGGCGGACACCGGAGCGGCACCGGTGGCGGGAGCGGCGAAGGGGACACCGGAGGCGGAAGAGGCGACGGGGGCGGCGCAGCCGCCGGATCTCCCGCCGCCCCGGTGGCCGCAGGAGACTGAGCGGCCCGCAGGACCCGACCGGAACGCTGTCGCGCTCCGGCCATCAGAACAGACACCGCACCCGGGATGGGCCGGGTGCGTCAGGGCGTTATGCCTGTACAGGGAGGCGGAATGACAGAGACGACGAGCGACCCGGCACGAGGCTCCAAGGCCAGGGGGAGCAAGGCCGGCAAGGGTCTGCGGTTCGAGCGCATCCACACCACCCCCGGGGTGCACCCGTACGACGAGGTGGTCTGGGAGCGCCGTGACGTCGTCATGACCAACTGGCGCGACGGCTCGGTCAACTTCGAGCAGCGCGGCGTGGAGTTCCCCGACTTCTGGTCGGTGAACGCGGTCAACATCGTCACCAGCAAGTACTTCCGCGGAGCCCTGGGCACGCCCCAGCGCGAGACCAGCCTCAAGCAGCTCATCGACCGCGTGGTGCGGACCTACCGCGCCGCCGGCGAGGAGCACGGCTACTTCGCCTCCCCGGCCGACGCGGAGATCTTCGAGCACGAGCTGACCTACGCCGTGCTCCACCAGATCTTCTCGTTCAACTCCCCGGTCTGGTTCAACGTCGGGACCAAGCAGCCCCAGCAGGTCTCGGCCTGCTTCATCCTCTCCGTCGACGACTCCATGGAGTCGATCCTCGACTGGTACAAGGAAGAGGGGATGATCTTCAAGGGCGGTTCCGGCGCCGGACTGAACCTCTCGCGCATCCGCTCCTCCAAGGAGCTGCTCTCCTCCGGCGGCAACGCGTCGGGTCCGGTGTCCTTCATGCGCGGCGCCGACGCCTCCGCCGGAACGATCAAGTCCGGCGGCGCCACCCGCCGCGCCGCCAAGATGGTCGTCCTGGACGTCGACCACCCCGACATCGAGGCGTTCATCGAGACCAAGGTCAAGGAGGAGGAGAAGATCCGCGCCCTGCGCGACGCGGGCTTCGACATGGACCTGGGCGGCGAGGACATCACCTCCGTCCAGTACCAGAACGCCAACAACTCCGTCCGCGTCAACGACGCCTTCATGAAGGCGGTCGAGAAGGGCGAGAAGTTCGGCCTGCGCGCCCGGCTGACCGGCGAGGTCATCGAGGAGGTCGACGCCCGCGCGCTGTTCCGCAAGATGGCCGAGGCCGCCCACGCCTGCGCCGACCCCGGCATCCAGTACGACGACACCATCAACCACTGGCACACCTCGCCGGAGTCGGGCCGCATCACCGCCTCCAACCCGTGCAGCGAGTACATGCACCTGGACAACTCCTCGTGCAACCTGGCCTCGCTGAACCTGATGAAGTTCCTGCGCGAGGACGAGCAGGGCGGCCAGTCCTTCGACGCCGAGCGCTTCGCCAAGGTCGTCGAGCTGGTCATCACCGCGATGGACATCTCCATCTGCTTCGCCGACTTCCCCACCGAGAAGATCGGCGAGACCACCCGCGCCTTCCGGCAGCTCGGCATCGGCTACGCCAACCTCGGCGCCCTGCTGATGGCCACCGGCCACGCCTACGACTCCGACGGCGGCCGCGCGCTGGCCGGTGCGATCACCTCCCTGATGACCGCCACGTCCTACCGACGCTCGGCCGAGCTCGCCGCGATCGTCGGCCCGTACGAGGGTTACGCCCGCAACGCCGAGGCCCACCAGCGCGTCATGCGCCAGCACGCCGACGCCAACACCGACGCCAAGCGCATGGACGACCTGGACACCCCGGTGTGGGCCGCCGCGACCGAGGCGTGGCAGGACGTGCTGCGGCTGGGCAAGAAGAACGGTTTCCGCAACGCCCAGGCGTCCGTGCTCGCCCCCACCGGCACCATCGGCCTGATGATGGACTGCGACACCACCGGCATCGAACCCGACCTGGCGCTGGTCAAGTTCAAGAAGCTGGTCGGCGGCGGCTCGATGCAGATCGTCAACAACACCGTTCCCAAGGCCCTCAAGCGCCTGGGCTACCAGCCCGAGCAGATCGAGGCGATCGTCGAGCACATCGCCGAGCACGGCAACGTCATCGACGCGCCGGGTCTGAAGCCGGAGCACTACGAGGTCTTCGACTGCGCCATGGGCGAGCGCTCCATCTCCCCGATGGGGCACGTGCGGATGATGGCCGCCGCCCAGCCGTTCCTGTCCGGCGCCATCTCCAAGACCGTCAACATGCCGGCGACCAGCACCGTCGAGGACGTCGAGGAGATCTACCTCCAGGGCTGGAAGCTCGGCCTGAAGGCGCTCGCCGTCTACGTCGAGAACAGCAAGGTCGGCCAGCCGCTCTCCGCCAAGAAGAAGGACGAGAAGGAGAAGGCCAAGGAGGGCGAGACGGAGAAGACCGTCGAGTACCGCCCGGTGCGCCGGCGCCTGCCCAAGGGCCGTCCCGGCATCACCACCTCCTTCACGGTCGGCGGCGCCGAGGGCTACATGACCGCCAACTCCTACCCGGACGACGGGCTCGGCGAGGTCTTCCTGAAGATGTCCAAGCAGGGCTCGACCCTCGCGGGCATGATGGACGCCTTCTCCATCGCCGTCTCGGTGGGCCTGCAGTACGGCGTGCCGCTGGAGACCTACGTCTCGAAGTTCACCAACATGCGCTTCGAGCCCGCCGGCATGACGGACGACCCGGACGTGCGGATGGCCCAGTCGATCGTCGACTACATCTTCCGCCGCCTGGCACTGGACTTCCTTCCCTTCGAGACCCGCTCGGCCCTGGGCATCCACTCGGCCGAGGAGCGCCAGCGCCACCTGGAGACCGGCTCGTACGAGCCGGCCGAGGAGGAGGTGGACGTCGAGGGGCTGGCCCAGTCCGCTCCGCGCCAGGTGGAGCCGCCCAAGCCGGTCAAGGCCCCGGAGCCGCAGGCCCCGGCTCCGGCGCCCAGGGAGGTCCACAGCTCCACGGAGCTGGTGGAGATGCAGCTCGGCCTCAACGCCGACGCCCCGCTCTGCTTCTCCTGCGGCTCCAAGATGCGCCGCGCGGGCAGCTGCTACCTGTGCGAGGGCTGCGGCTCCACCAGCGGCTGCAGCTGACGGCCGGCGCCGACGAGGCGTGAGCCACCCGCCGGGGCGGCGGGACCGGGAGACCGGTTCCGCCGCCCCGGCGTCCTCCGTCCGCGTACCGGGCCCCGCCGGTCCCCGGGCCGGGGGCGGGTCGCGCGGTCGCGGACCGGTGGCACGGCCCTGAGCGGTGGGAGGGGGACGAGGACGCACCCCGCCGCCGTACGGGTCCCGGCCCAGGCGCCCCGCGGACCGGGATCCGGTCCGCGGGAAGCACGGGCATGCCCTCCTTCCCCGCACGCCCCGCACACCGGCAGGCGGCGGATCCGGCTCCCCGGGACCCTCCGGCCGCCGCGGAAGTCAGGGACGGGCGGACCGCGCCGACGCGCGCAGGACGGTCTCGGCGACACGGGCACGGTCCCCGGCCCCGGGCGGCGGGGCGAGGGCGATGCCGGCGCCGGTGAGGATGCCGAGGTCCAGGCGCCAGACGGCCCGCGAGCGCTCCTCCCACACCGCGAACGCGGCGTCGACATGCCGGCGCGCTTCCGCCCCGGTCATTCCGGTGACCTTCATCAGATGGGCCAGGGCCCGGGCTCCGAGACCGCGGACCTCGGCGTAACCGAAATGGGTGACGGTGTGGCAGTCGGTGCACAGACAGATCAGCCGCTTGAGGGTCTGCACACGCGCGGCATCGTCGAAGACCCACCGCTCGTGGGCCTCCAGCCACCGCTTCGCCCCCCGGTCCCCGGCGGCCCCGCAGACCTCGCACCGATGACCGGCACGGCGGGTGATCACCCGGCGGAGCCGTTCCCAGTCCTTCGGGGCGACACAGGAGCGGACGTTGGTGAACCAGCAGGTGCGGGGCACCAGATCGACGAACAGGCCCTGCCCGAGCGTCCGGTCCTCGCCGGGCAGCAGATCGGGCACCTCGGGGGAGGCCGCCCACCGCTCCAGGGCGGCCGTGCCCGGGCGGGGGGCGTACCAGCGCCTCGCGGCCGGGTCCCAGCGGGCTCCCGCGGCCTTGGCCTCGTCCTTCTCCCCGTAGGGAACGTCCAGCCACAACCGCTCGGCCATGCGCGTCTCCCTCCCCCGGGCGGCGATCGTACTCCGGCGCCGACCGGGCACCCTGCAACGGGTCCCTCACCGCGGTTCCCGTCGGCCCCGTCGGCCCCGTCGGCCCGGGGCGAACCGGAGGGACCGGTCAGGACGCCGCGGCGCCCATCAGCGAGGCGAAGGCGTCCGGATCGGTGTCGAACCCGCGGACGTCCTCCCGGAACTCCCAGGTGCCCGAGCCGTTGCGGGTGAACTCCGCGACGGTCGCGGCCGTGGAACCGGAGACGGCGGAGAAGTCGTGCCGGGCCAGCTCGTCGTACCCCTCGGCGATCCGGACGGCGGTGTTCGCTATGTCGCCGAACGTCTTGCGCCCCGCGCTCTGCTGGATGGCCACGCCCACCACCACGCGGACGTACGAGGGCGCCATGCGGTTGAGCTCCAGGGTCATGACCTCGTCGTCGCCGAAGCCCAGGCCGGTCCTGCTGTCCCTGTTGAGGGTGATGGTGCCGTCGGACGAGCGCTTGTCGAAGTGCACGAGGTGGACGGGGTCGCCGTGCGGGTCGTCCGCGGAGTAGACCCCGGCGATGATGTCCAGGTCGTGGGAGGGCGCGCCGGAGGGACTGGGATCCCACTTGAGCGCCACCTGGACCTTCTCGACCCCCTTGCTGAGACTGCTCACCAGGCTCCCCTTCCTCGGAACTGAGCCGCCGCGGTACGTGCCCGCGCCCGGTGGGCGGGGCCACGGCCGGACGAGGATGCCCGACCGAGTGCGGAACCGGGCTCCGGCGAGGCGGGGACCGGCCGTGTGACCGGGCCTCGACCGCCGGGGCTTCGGACCGTTTGTCCATGGTGCCATGCGCGCGGCCCCGAGCAGGGCGGAAGTCGCGTATGAGCGAAGCCGGTTGACCGGGCGTCAGGCCGGTTTCCGCCGCCCGGACGGGCGGGAGGCGTCCGGCCGCGCCCACCGGGAGGTCGCCGGGGCCCGGAACCGCCGAGGGCCGCCGGCGCGGGCGGGCGAACGCTTCCCGGCGCCGGGGGAGGGCGGTCCGGCGGACGGGTGAGCCGCCGTGTCCGCGCGGGCCGTCCGGCCTCTTCCGTGGAAGTCCGTGGAAGGAGGAACCTCGTCGGGACGGTGGAAGGCCGGTGGAGCGCATGGAACCCGTCGAGTTCGGTGACGCCGCGAGCACCGGTCGCCGGGGCGCGGGCGGGAGCGTCCTGGTGACCGGGGGCACGGGCACGCTCGGCCGCCGCGTCGTGCGGCGGTTGCCGGAGGAGGGGCGCGCGGTACGGGTGCTCAGCCGCCGTCCGCGTCCCACCGGGGACCGCGAGCCGTACGACTGGGCGACCGGCGACCTGAGCACGGGGGAGGGGATCGACGCCGCCGTCGCGGGCGTCGAGGCGATCGTGCACTGCGCGACCACGATCGGGCGCGGGGACGTGGCCGCGACCCGCCGGCTGGTGGACGCCGCGCGCCGGTCGGGAGGCGACCCGCACCTGGTCCACATCTCCATCGTCGGGGTCGACCGGGTGCCGTTCGTCTACTACCGGGCCAAGTTGGCCGCCGAGCGGATCGTGGCGGAGTCGGGGCTGCCGTGGACCGTCCTGCGGGCCACCCAGTTCCACGACCTGATCGCCGGGATCGTCGACGCGCAGCGGATGCTGCCGGTGACGCTCGCGCTCGGCGGGGTGCGTTTCCAGCCGGTGGACGCCGGAGAGGTGGCCGACCGGCTCGCGGCCCTCGCCGTCGGCGGTCCCGCGGGCCGGGTGCCCGACGTGGGCGGCCCGCAGGTGCGCGACCACCGCGAGTTGACACGGGTGACGCTGCGGGCCCGGGGGCGCCGCCGCCCGGTGCTGCCGCTGTGGCTGCCGGGGGCCGTCTTCCGTGCCTACCGCGAGGGGGGCCATCTGGCGCCCGACCGTGCGGTGGGCCGCGTCACCTACGACGAGTACCTGGCCGCTCGGGCTCCCACAGCCGGGTGAGCCGCTCGTCCAGGATCTCCAGGGCCGCCTCGGGGGAGAGCCGCCCGATGAGGACGTGGGTGGTCAGGCCGTCGGCGAGGGCGAGCAGGGCGTCGGCCTCGCGCTCGGGGCGGGGGTGGGGCGGGTCGGTCGCCTCGGTGATCAGGCGCACCAGGAGGGCGCGCAGTTCGTCGTAGGCGCCGCGCACGACCCTCCCCAACGCGGGGGTGACGGCGGCCTGCGCCACGAACGCCAGCCAGACCCGGGCCTCCGCGCGGTGCTCCTCGGCCAGGAGGGAGACCTCGGCGAGGGTGTGGCCGAGGGAGACTCGCGCGGACCGGGTGGGCGAGGCGGCGAGTCGGGCGCGGACGCGGTCGGTGATGCGTTCGCCCACGTGCGTGAGGGCGAAGACGAGCATCTCCTCCTTGGTGCGGAAGCAGCGTTGGACGGCTCCCATGGACACCTCGGCCCGGGCGGCCACGTCGCGCAGGGTGACCCCCTCCAGGCCGCGTTCGTCGGCGAGGAGGCAGACGGCGTCGGCGATCCGCCGGCGGCGGCTGTCGTGGTCGATCCGTCGGGGCATGACCGCGGCCTCGCTTTTCCGATGCGCTTGTATCGATCACAGGATACTGTTCCGATGCAAGCGCATCGGAACGAGAGGTGCCCGCGGAGGCGGCGGGCGTCGTGGGGGAGGGACGGGAGATGAACGGTGGGGACGGTGCCCTGTGGCGATGGGAGGCCGGCGCGATCGCGCGGGCGGTCCGGGCCGGCGAGGTGAGCGCCACCGAGGTGGTCGAGCGTCACCTTGAACGGATCGCCGAGGTGAACCCCGAGGTCAACGCCCTCACCCGGGTGCTCGCCGACGCGGCCCGGGAGCAGGCCGCCGGAATCGACCACCGCCGCGCGGCGGGGGAGGACCCGGGCCCGTTGGCCGGTGTGCCGTTCACCGTCAAGGAGAACATCGCGGTCGGTGGAGTGCCGACCACCCACGGCGCCCGGTGGTTCCGGGACGCCACGGCCACGGCCGACGCCCCGCCGGTGGCCAGGCTCAAGGCGGCCGGGGCGATACCGGTGGGCCGCGGCAACATGCCCACCCTCACCCTCGCCGGGATGCACTCCCGCAGCGAACTCTTCGGCGACACGGTCAACCCCTGGGACCCCCGCGTCACCCCGGGCGGCAGCAGCGGAGGCGACGGGGCGGCCGTGGCGGCGGGCCTGGCGCCCCTGGGGCTGGGCAACGACTCCGGCGGATCGGTGCGCATCCCCGCGGCCTTCTGCGGCGTGACCGGTCTCAAGCCCACCGAGGGACGATTCCCCGCCGATCACCGGATCGGAGCGGAAGACCCGCCCCTGAGCGCCCAGACGATCCCGGTGGACGGCCCACTGGCCCGTACGGTCGGCGATCTGCGGCTCGCCTTCGAGGCACTGGCCGGCCCCGGAGCCGACCCGCGCGACCCGCGCGCCGTACCGGTGCCCACGCACGGGCCCGACGGCGGGCCCGTGCGGGTGGCGGTGGTCGCCGACCCGGGCGGCCGGGGCGTACACCCGTGGGTGCGGGAGGCGGTGGACACCGCGGCCTCGTACCTCTCGGACGCCGGATACGCCGTGACGGAGGTGCCCGACGTGCCGGTGCACGACGAGGCGCTGGAGGCGTACGGCAGGATGATCATGACCGAGTTCGCCCTGACCTGGCCTTCCGTCAGACGGATCCTCGGGGCGGGGGAAGACCGCTACATCGAGATGTCGATGGCGCGCACCGCGCCGGTGGACCTGCCGGAGTACCTGCGGCTGACCGGAGTGCGGCTGACGGTCCGACGGGCCTGGGCCGGGTTCCTCGCCGAGTACCCCCTGCTGCTCGGGCCCGTGTTCACGAGCCCACCGCCGGCGCCCGGCCTGGAGTCCCGCGACGAGGAGGGACACCGCGCGGTCGGCGAGGCGATGCGGTTGTGCGCCGTCACCAGCTTCGTCGGCGTCCCCGCCGTGGCCGTGCCCGCCGGGGTGTGGGGCGGCCTGCCGCACGGGGTGCAGATCATCGGGCAGGCGTTCCGCGAGGACCGGTGCCTGGCCGCGGCGGCGGTGGTCGAACGCGGAGCCGGACGGCTCACCCCCGTCGGTCCCCTTCTGTGACGAGCCATGCGATCAGCGCTCCATATGGCCGTACGATGGCGCGGTGTTGGTCAGGTGGATGCGGTGCACGGTGGTCGACCGACGCGGCTTCGAGCGGGGGCAGCGGAAGTGGGCGGGGCTGCTCGGCGAGCCGGGGTTCCGCGCGCAGGGCGGTGGCTGGAGCCGGTCCCGGCCGGGGGTGGCACACCTCTTCGGCTTCTGGGAGAGCCGCGCCTTCTACGACTCGTTCATGGCGCGCTCCCACGACCGGCTGGCGGCGACCCAGACCGGCACCCACAAGGACGCCCAGGTCCGCCTCTTCGAGTACCGATTCGACGTGAAGGTGGGGTTCCAGCCGCAGTTCGCGGACGCCGACCTGCTGCGCGTCGCCCACTGCACGGTCCGCCGGGAGCGCGTCGAGCACTACACCCTGATGCAGGAGAAGGTGTGGAACCCGGCGATGGCCGGTTCGCCCGGAATGCTGCGGGGGGTCTTCGCCCAGGCGCAGAGCGGGGACGAGTTCCTGGTGCTGTCGATGTGGGACTCGGCGGCGGAACACGGCAAGTACCGCACGGAGAGGATCGAGAGACTGGCGCTGCGCGCCCAGATCGGAGCCGACGTCACGGCGGTCGACGGGGACGTGATCGACCTCGAACCGGCGTGGACCGTCTGACGGGCCGGGCCCCGGTTCCGGCGGCCGTGTCCGCGCGGCGGGCCGGCCGGTCCCGGCACCCCTAGGCTGGACACATGGCACGACCCCGTCGCATCGTCCTGGTCCGGCACGGTGAGTCGGAGGGAAACCTCGACGACTCGGTGTACGAGCGGATCCCCGACCACGCCCTGAGCCTGACCCCCCGGGGGATCAGGCAGGCGGAGGCCGCGGGCGAACGGCTCCGGGAGGTCTTCGGCGACGAGCGGGTCTCGGCGTACGTCTCGCCGTACCGCCGCACCCACCAGACCTTCCGCGCCCTGCGCCTGGACCCGACGCGGGTGCGGGTCCGGGAGGAGCCCCGGCTGCGCGAGCAGGACTGGGGCAACTGGCAGGACCGCGAGGAGGTCCGGAAGCAGAAGGCGGCGCGCGACGCGTACGGGCACTTCTTCTACCGCTTCGCGCAGGGGGAGTCCGGCGCGGACGTCTACGACCGGGTCGGGGCCTTCCTGGAGAGCCTGTGGCGCAGCTTCGCCCTGCCCGACCATCCGCCGAACGTGCTCCTGGTCACGCACGGGCTGACGATGCGGCTGTTCTGCATGAGGTGGCTGCACTGGACGGTCGCGGAGTTCGAGTCCCTGTCCAACCCGGGGAACGGGGAGATCCGGATGCTGCTGCTGGGGGCGAACGGGCGCTACCACCTGGACCGGCCGTTCGAGCGCTGGACCACTCCCGAGTCGTACGCGGGGGCCTACGAGGGCGGCTCCGGGGAGACATACGGCCTGGCGCACTCCTACGAGCCCCGCACCAGGCGCCGCAACCGGTGAGAACCCGGCCCCGGGGCGGACGGCCGCCGCGGGACCGGGCCGGCGGGCAGACGGAGGCGGGCGACGGCGGGCAGACGGGTGCGGCCGTCGCGCACACCGGACACGGGCGCGTCGGGGGTGTGCGCATTGAGGGACGGGCCCCCTCGAACACCTTCCCGGCACGGGGGGCGTACCCTGGCTGGCGCCATGCCGTACGAGCCTCCCACCCACCGCGTCGAACGCTCCCTGCGCGCCACCACCGGAGCGAAGGTCGTCGCCGGAATCGACGAGGTCGGCCGCGGCGCCTGGGCGGGGCCGGTCACCGTCTGCGCCGCGGTCACCGGACTGCGGCGTCCGCCCGACGGGCTCACGGACTCCAAGCTCATCGGCCCCGGGCGCCGTGCCCGGCTGGCCGAGGAACTCACCGGCTGGGTCACGGCCCACGCGCTGGGGCACGCCTCCCCCCGGGAGATCGACGAGCTGGGGATGACGGCCGCTCTCAGGCTCGCCGCCGTGCGCGCCCTGGAGGCGCTTCCGGTCCGTCCCGACGCGGTCATCCTCGACGGCAAGCACGACTACCTGGGGGCGCCCTGGCGGGTCCGCACGGTGGTCAAGGGCGACCGGTCCTGTGTGGCGGTGGCCGCCGCCTCCGTGATCGCCAAGGTGCACAGGGACGCCCTCATGGCGCGGCTGGGCGACGAGTACGCCGCCTTCGGGTTCGACCGCAACGCCGGCTACCCCTCACCCGCGCACCGTGCCGCGCTCGCGGAACTGGGACCCACTCCCCACCACCGGCTGTCGTGGTCGTACCTGGACGCGCTTCCGAGGTGGCGGCACATGAAACGGACACGGGAGGACCGAGCCGAGCAGATCGGCCTCTTCTGACCCGGAGTCAAGCTAACGAAATCGCACCTTTTTCCGAACCCGGTGACACGTCGGGCTTCGGCGTTTGATAGACATCAGCCCATGCCTCACAGCTCCGAGGAGCCCAAGATCCACCCGAACGTCCCCGGCCCCCGCACCACGGCGGGCACCACCCGGACCCCCCACGTTCCCAGCCCCTCCGCCGTTCCCGGCCCCCGGCCCGCGCCGCCGCGAGGGGACCGCAACCGTCCCGCTCCCGACCGGCCCGCACCGGCCCGCGCCGCGGCGTCCCCGCGTCCCGCGGCAGGGCGTCCCGCCGCGCAGGCCAAGCCGGCCCCGCAGATCCAGCTGGTCGACGCCACCGAGGCGACCGCGGTCGAGACCGCCGACGAAACCGTCGACAAGCTGCTCGACGAGGGCTGCCGACCCGCGGACGTCCTGGTGCTGACCACCGGAGATCCGCACCCCTGGGCCCAGCACGAGCTCTCCTTCGGAGAGGACTCCTACTGGCGCCAGCAGGCCGAGGGCGAGGACGTCTTCTACGCCCACGCGTCGGCCGTCGGCCGCACCACCGCCCGTCCTGTCGTGCTGTTCGTCGTCAACGGAGGGACGGACGAGGAGGCCGCCCGCGCGCTGCCCGAGGCCCTTGCCAAGGCGGGCTCGCGGCTGGTCGTCTGCGGGGATCCGCAGAGGCTGCGCGGCCTGCTCTGAACCGTCGCCCCCGCGCCGGGCGGATCAGCGGGCCGCGGCGCGGTACGGCGTCCTGGTCCCTTCGCCTCCCGTCCCCCTGTTCCGGACGGCGGGGCCGAGGGACGGCCGTCGGCCGCGGCGGTCCTCACCGAACACCTGCCAGCCGGTACGGGTCAGTGTGATGTACGACCCGCACCGGAGACCGTGCAGGGTGCAGGCGTCGCGCAGGCCCCACATCCACGCACCGTCCTCCTCGGTCCAGCCGGAGCCGCCCTCGCGGCAGCACAGCAGGACAGCGGTGCGCACGGGCCTGCGCAGCCGCAGGTCGTGCGGGACGATCCCCCGCAGATGGGACAGCAGGAGATTGCGGCACTCCCAGCCGTCGGACACGGAACCGGGGCGGGTGAACGACGCGCTCGCGACGAGCCGTTCGTCCGGTCCGAGCACCGCGACGACGGTGGTGGCCGAATCCGGCCGGTGGCGGGCGTGGAGGCCGGCGACGACCCCGCGGGGGTCGCGCAGCAGGGGTATTCCGGCGGCGGCCCACTCGGCGGGTTCGAGAGTGCGGCCGAGGCGGGGCGCTGTGTCCGTGGACGACGGCGGGGCGAAACCGAAGGCCATGGTCCTCCTCCGTCCTTCATCCGTGGATCACGCCAATTCTCACCCGCGTGGACGACGACGGCAATGGAACGCCGGATGCCATGGGTCACTCGGGACCGCCACCGCACCGATGCCCGCCTCCTCTCCGGGACCTGGTTCCTCGGTTCCTCGGACCTCGGCGTCCGGGGCCGCCGGAAGCCCCTCCGCGTCGCTCCGCCGACGCCGGCGCGAGCGGCTTCCGGCGCCCTGCGGCGCGTCACCCCTGGACAGCGAGGACCAGCGGCATCACTTTGGCCGCGCCGGCCCGGCGCAACAGCCGTGCGGCCACGGCCAGGGTCCAGCCGGTCTCCGTGAAGTCGTCCACCAGCAGCACCGGCCCGCCGCGGTCCGTCACGGCCTCCGCCAGCGGCCCCGGCACGGTCAGTGCTCCGTGCAGCGCTCTGAGCCGCTGCGCGCTGTTGGTCCGCGGGACGCGGGTGTCCACCGCTTCGCCGGCGTACTCCACGGTGCCCAGCAGCGGTATCCGGCCGACCGCCGCGATCCGTTCCCCCAGCGACCGGATCAGCTGCGGTCGTGTCCGGGAGGCGATCGTCACCACCCCCACCGGCCGGGCGGGCGCCCCCTCCTCCCCGGAGGCCCATCCTCCGGGCCCCCTGGCCCAGTCGGCGAGCACCCCGACCACGGCGTCGGCCACATCGTCCGGCACCGGCCCGTCCGCCGACTGCGGGCCCAGCAGCGGACGCAGCCGGTTGCCCCAGCCGATGTCGGAGAGACGCCCCAGGGCCCTGCCGGGGGCGGCCTGCTCCCCGGGCGGGATACGGCCCTTGAGGTCCAGCCCGATGGCGGGCAGCCCCGTCGGCCACATCCTGCGGGGCTCCACCTCCACACCGGGACGCCGCAGTTCACCCCGCGCGGCCTCCAGCGACGCGGGATCGACCTCGGTGCCGAACCGCGGCCCCGCGCAGTTGTCGCAGCGTCCGCAGGGCGCGGCGTCATCGTCGTCCAACTGGCGCCGCAGGAACTCCATCCGGCACCCGGAACCGGCCGCGTACTCCCGCATCGCCCGCTGCTCGGCCTCCCGTTGTCGGGCCACCCAGGCGTACCGCTCCGCGTCGTAGGTCCACGGCTCGCCGGTGGCGACCCAGCCGCCGCGCACCCGCCGCACCGCTCCGTCCACATCGAGGACCTTGAGCATCATCTCCAGCCGCGAGCGGCGCAGTTCCACCAGAGGCTCCAGGGCGGGCAGCGACAACGGCCGGTCCGCCGCGGCCAGCACGTCCAGCGTGCGGCGCACCTGCTCCTCGGGCGGGAAGGCCAGGGACGCGAAGTACCGCCAGATCGCCTCGTCCTCCGGGCCGGGCATCAGCAGCACCTCGGCATGCTCCACACCACGCCCGGCCCGGCCCACCTGCTGGTAGTAGGCGATGGGGGAGGAGGGGGAGCCGACATGGACGACGAACCCGAGATCGGGCTTGTCGAACCCCATGCCCAGGGCTGAGGTGGCCACCAGCGCCTTGACCTTGTTGCCGAGCAGGTCGGCCTCCGCGGCCTCCCGGTCGGCGTTCTCGGTCTTCCCGGTGTAGGGGGAGACGGCGTGCCCGCGCTGCCGCAGGAACGCCGCCACTTCCTCGGCCGCCGACACCGTCAGCGTGTAGACGATCCCGGACCCCGGCAACTCGTCGAGATGGCTGTCGAGCCAGGCCAGCCGGTGCGCCGCGTCCGGCAGGTGCAGCACTCCCAGGCGGAGGCTCTCGCGGTCCAGGGGACCCCGCAGGACGAGCGCGTCCGTTCCCTCCCCGCCGGTGCCCAGTTGTTCGGCCACGTCGGCCGTCACCCGGGCGTTGGCCGTCGCGGTGGTGGCGAGCACGGGGACACCCGGGGAAAGTTCCGCGAGCATCGTCCGCAGCCGCCGGTAGTCGGGCCGGAAGTCGTGGCCCCAGTCTGAGATGCAGTGCGCCTCGTCGACCACCAGCAGCCCGGTCGTGGCGGCCAGCCTGGGCAGGACCTGGTCGCGGAAGTCGGGGTTGTTGAGCCGCTCGGGACTCACCAGCAGCACGTCGACCTCGCCCGCGGCCACCTCTGCGTGGACCGCATCCCACTCCTCGGTGTTCGAGGAGTTGATGGTGCGAGCGCGGATCCCCGCCCGCTCCGCCGCCTCGACCTGGTTGCGCATCAGTGCCAGCAGGGGGGAGACGATCACGGTGGGGCCGCCGCCGCGTTCACGCAGCAGCGCGGTCGCCACGAAGTACACCGCCGACTTGCCCCAGCCGGTGCGCTGCACCACCAGGGTCCGCCGGCGCTCCACCACCAGGGCCTCCACGGCCCGCCACTGGTCCTCGCGCAGGCGTGCCGTGCCGGTGGCGTCGCCGACGAGACGGGACAGCACGGCATCGGCCGCGGCGCGCAGGTTCTCCTCGCTCATGCGTCCATGCAACCCGATCGCACCGACACCGCGCGAACCGTCTGTGGACAACCAGTGATTCATGTGATCATCGCCGCCATTTGTGGACAATCGTGAGCGGCGGCGTGCCCGTCCGCGTCACTGTCGGGGCATGACACGTCACAGCGAATCCGCCCGGAAGCCGTCCGCCGCCACCCGGGTCACCCTGCGAGGCCCCGCCGAGCTGATCGACTCCCTTCCCTATCTGCTCGGTTACCACCCCGACGACTCCATCGTCCTGGTGGGGCTCCACGGTCCCAACGGACGCTTCGGCGGCCGGCTCCGGGTGGGCATCCCCACCGGGGAGGAGAACTGGGCCGACCTCGCCGGGCAACTCGCCGACTGCCTGCTCGGCAACAGTGCCGCGCGGGGCGGCCGCCCCGACGGCGCTCTCGTCTTCCTGTGCCAGGACCCGGCCGGGGGCGAGAGCGGCCGGGCCGTCATGGAGAGGCTCAGGCCGCTCGCACAGCGGCTGCGGACCGCCTGCGGGGCACTGGAGATGCCCGTGTACGAAGCGCTGTGCGTATCCGGTGGACGCTACTGGTCGTACTGCTGTCCGGACACCCGGTGCTGCCCCGCGGACGGCACCCCGCTGGGACTTCCCGGCACCTCGGTCATGGCGGCGGCCGCCGCGTACGCGGGGATGAGGGTGGAGGGCTCCCTCAAGGAACTGACCGCCAGGCTGGCACCACTCGGACCGCCGGTCGCGGAACCGCAGGAACTGGCCCTCGACCTGGCCGGTACGGCCCTCGTGCCCCGGATGCTCGGCGAGACCGACCGGCAGTCCGTACGCGCCGAGACCCTCGCGCTCGCCCGGAGGCTGCTCGACCGCTACCGGAACGCACCCGCTGCGGACCGGAGGGAAGGACGGGCACGGGCCGATGCCCGGGACGACGGACTCCTCTCCCACGAAGAGGCCGCCGCGCTGATCCTCGGCCTCCAGGACCGGGTCACCCGGGACTGGGCCGCCGAATGGATGGAGGACGAGGACGCGGCCCCCGCGCTCCGGTTGTGGCGGGCCCTGGCGAGGCGGTGCGTCGGCGCCTACGCCGAACACGCCGCCGCTCCGCTCACCCTGGCGGGATGGGTCGCGTGGTCCTGCGGCGACGAGCCCGCCGCGCGCGTGGCGCTCGGCCGGGCACTGGAACTGGACCCCGGGTACGTCTTCGCACGGCTGCTGCACAGCGCCTGCAACAGCGGGCTGGACCCCGAACCGCTGAGGCAGTGCCTCCGGCGGCAGCGGGCCGAACGCGCCGCCAAGACCGCGGCGACCCGCGACTGATCGCGGAGAAGGCGAAGCCGCTGTTTATCGTCAGGGAGACGACTATGATCACGGCATGCCCTACGACCCGTCGGCCTTTCCTCCTTTCGCCGTCACCGTCGATCTGGTCGTGCTCACCGTGCGCAGGCACGCACTGTGCGCTCTGGTCGTACGCCGGGGCGAACCGCCGTACCAGGGGCGGTGGGCGCTGCCCGGGGGCTTCGTTCGGGTCGACGAGGACCTCGAGGCCGCGGCGGCCCGGGAACTGGCCGAGGAGACCGGGCTGGAGGTGCAGGATCCGGGCAGTGACCACGTGGGCGCGCATCTCGAGCAGCTTGCGACCTACGGCGATCCGCGGCGGGATCCGCGGATGCGGGTGGTCAGCGTCGCCTATCTGGTGCTCGCTCCGGACCTGCCGTCTCCCACCGCCGGCGGGGACGCGCACAGTGTCCGCTGGGCGCCGGTGGACACCCTGCTGGATCCCGGTGAGGGTCCCGTGCCGCTCGCGTTCGACCACGGCCGGATCCTTGCGGACGGGGTGGAACGCGCCCGTTCGAAGATCGAATACTCCTCGCTCGCCACCGCTTTCTGCCCGCCGGAGTTCACGGTGGGGGAACTGCGGCGGGTGTACGAGGCGGTGTGGGGCGTCGCACTCGATCCGCGGAACTTCCACCGCAAGGTGACCGGGACTCCCGGCTTCCTGGTGCCGACGGGCGGTACGACGACCCGCCAGGGCGGCAGGCCGGCCCAGCTCTTCCGGGCCGGCGGCGCCACGCTGCTGAACCCGCCCATGCTGCGTCCGGAGATCTGAAGGAGCGCGGACGCCGTGCTCGCGGACCGCGGGTTCCGCGTCTCGTGTCCTCCCGCCGCGGAGCCGTGCCGCCGGGTGGTTCCCCCGCCACGGGAGCCGATCGCCGCCGGTGCGCGTCAACTTCCGTGTACGCCTGGCCGAAAGAGCGTTTCCTTCCGATAAGGCGTCAATTATGCAGGGGGCGCCGATCACCCTTTCGTGTGCTTTTCACCAAAGCCCTCAAGGCCGTCCGGAGCACCGCCGACAAAGGATGCGTGACTACCCTTGCGCACACCATGATGACCTCGGCCCGTTCCGTCGATTCCGGCTCCGCCGGCCCGGGCGAGGCGGACCGCTACGCCTATGCCGAGTCGACCGGCGCGGTGCGTGCCACCAGTGTCTCCGCCTGGGACGGCGGCGAGTCGGAGATGGCCCGGGCCGGACGCCGTACCGCCGGGAACCGGGGGCGCGGGCTGCACGGCCAACTCGTACAGCAACTGGGTCAGATGATCGTTTCCGGCGACCTCGGCGCCGACCGTCCCCTCGTTCCCGAGGAGATCGGCCAGCGCTTCGAGGTCTCCCGCACCGTCGTCCGCGAATCGCTCCGGGTGCTGGAGGCCAAGGGCCTGGTCAGTGCCCGCCCCAACGTCGGCACGAGAGTCCGCCCGGTCAGCGACTGGAACCTCCTCGACCCCGACATCATCGAGTGGCGTGCCTTCGGCCCCCAGCGCGAGGACCAGCGCCGTGAACTGTGCGAGCTGCGCTGGGCCATCGAGCCGCTCGCCGCCCGCCTCGCCGCAGACCACGGCCGGGACGAGATCCAGCAGCGTCTCGCCGACATGGTCGAGATCATGGGACACACGCTCGCTCAGGGGGATGCCCTGACCTTCTCCCGGGCCGATGCCGAGTTCCACGCCCTGCTGCTTCAGGCCGCGGGAAACCGGATGCTGGAGCACCTCTCCGGCATCGTCGCCGCCGCTCTCCAGGTCTCCGGAGCCCCCACCGCCGGCTGCGAGCGCCCCACCGAGGCGTCGGTGACCCACCACCGCAGGATCGCCGACGCCGTCGCCTCGGGGGAGGCCGCAGCCGCCGAGAGCGCGATGCGCAGGCTGCTCACGGGCTCCCCCGAGGCGACCGCGTCCGCGGCCTCGGGGGCGCCGGCCGCGGCGCCCGCCTCCACCGCCGCGGGGCCGGCGCCCGAGGCGCCGGCTGCGGGCGGATCCCCGGACCACGTGGTGCCCGCGCCGCGCGAGCACTGACAGTCGGCGCCGGCCTGCCCTCCCGGTGTCACCCGAACCCCGCAGGGTTCCGGCGGCACCGGGAGCCCCTGATCCACTTCCGTCGAAGCCCCCGGCCCACTCCGCCGCGCCTGCGAGCCGGGCCCACAACCCGGTTCTTCAGCGTGTAAAAGGCGATCTGGCCGTATATGTCCTGTGACTCGGGACACTCTAATTAGGCGTAACGCTTCGCGCGGCAGCGCGATGAGTCAAGAGGTGGCAGCCGCTGGGGAACGCGACGCCGTGTTCGGCTCCGCGTTTCCCGTCGCTACCACCCGAGCCGCCGGTCATCCCCGCCGGGGCTTGCAGGTTCCGGATCCTTCGTGGGCGGGGCCGAAGCCGTTTCCATCGTTCCGAGAGGTTGTTCGTGTCGGCCAGCACATCCCGTACGCTCCCTGCGGAGATCGCCGAGTCCGCGTCTGTGATGGCGCTCATTGAGCGGGGAAAGGCCGAGGGGCAGATCGCCGGCGACGATGTGCGTCGGGCCTTCGAGGCTGACCAGATTCCACCCACCCAGTGGAAGAGCGTCCTGCGTAGCCTCAACCAGATCCTCGACGAGGAGGGTGTGACGCTCATGGTGAGTGCCGCAGAGGCCCCCAAGCGCACCCGGAAGAGCGTCGCAGCGAAGACCCCGGCCAAGCGCACCGCCACCAGGACGGTCGCCGCGAGGAAGACCACCGTCAGGAAGACCGCCGCCACCAAGGTGGAGAGCCCGGTCGAGGACGTGGAGGAAGCCGCGGAGGAGGCCTCGGCCAAGCCCGCCAAGAAGGCCGTGGCGAAGAAGGCCACGGCGAAGAAGACCACCGCCAAGAAGGCCGTGGCGAAGAAGGCCACGGCGAAGACCGCCGCCAAGAAGTCGGACGTCGACGACCTGCTCGACGACGAGGAACTCATCGACGAGCCTCCGCTCAAGGGCGGCAAGGCCGCCGACGACCCCGCGGTCGACGCCAAGGGCGAGAACGAGGGATTCGTCCTGTCCGACGAGGACGAGGACGACGCCCCGGCCCAGCAGGTCGCCGCCGCGGGCGCCACCGCGGACCCGGTCAAGGACTACCTCAAGCAGATCGGCAAGGTCCCCCTGCTCAACGCCGAGCAGGAGGTCGAGCTGGCCAAGCGGATCGAGGCCGGACTCTTCGCCGAGGACAAGCTCGCCAACAGCGACAAGCTCGCTCCCAAGCTCAAGCGCGAGCTGGAGATCATCGCCGAGGACGGGCGCCGGGCCAAGAACCACCTCCTGGAGGCCAACCTCCGTCTGGTGGTCTCCCTCGCCAAGCGCTACACCGGTCGCGGCATGCTCTTCCTGGACCTGATCCAGGAGGGCAACCTGGGCCTCATCCGCGCCGTCGAGAAGTTCGACTACACGAAGGGCTACAAGTTCTCGACCTACGCGACCTGGTGGATCCGCCAGGCCATCACCCGCGCGATGGCCGACCAGGCCCGCACCATCCGCATTCCGGTGCACATGGTCGAGGTGATCAACAAGCTCGCGCGCGTCCAGCGCCAGATGCTCCAGGACCTGGGCCGCGAGCCCACCCCGGAGGAGCTGGCCAAGGAGCTCGACATGACCCCGGAGAAGGTCGTCGAGGTCCAGAAGTACGGTCGCGAGCCGATCTCCCTGCACACCCCGCTGGGCGAGGACGGCGACAGCGAGTTCGGTGACCTCATCGAGGACTCCGAGGCGGTCGTGCCGGCCGACGCGGTGAGCTTCACGCTCCTCCAGGAGCAGCTCCACTCCGTTCTCGACACGCTCAGCGAGCGCGAGGCGGGCGTGGTCTCGATGCGCTTCGGGCTCACCGACGGCCAGCCCAAGACGCTGGACGAGATCGGCAAGGTGTACGGCGTGACCCGCGAGCGGATCCGCCAGATCGAGTCCAAGACGATGTCGAAGCTGCGACACCCGTCCCGCTCCCAGGTGCTGCGGGACTACCTGGACTGATCCGCGTCCCGGCTGCTGTGCATGGCGAAGGCCGGTACCCCACATGGGGTACCGGCCTTCGCCATGCACAGCAGCCGGGGTTCCTCGGGATGCGGATACCGCTCGCATGGCCCACGCTGGATGGGACGGGATGGTTGTACGGTCAGGGAGGCCCCGTGGATCTGTTCCGGCAGGGGCTGCCCTGACAGGGACGGACGCACGGCTGCGCGCGGGCCGTCACAGAAGCGCCCGGAGCGGGACGGCGAGGGGCCGCCCGGCTGATGTGCGCTCCGCCCGCCCGGTCGGGAGTGCGCCGGGAGTGTGCGGAGTGCGGATACGGAATGAAGCGGGAGGACGTTGCGTCAGGAGCGGAGGAGCCGCTCGAGGCGGAAATCCGCGGAGGCGGCAGGGAGAGGCGGTTCCGTCCCGTGCCCGGGGGCCCCTCGCGGGGCGGAGTGGCATGGGTACGGGCGGTCACTCCCGGCGAGAGTGACCGCCCGTCGCGTCCGGCCTTGTGCCGGTCCGAGCTCGTCGGATGGGGACGCGGGTGCCGCCGGGTCTGCCGTCAGTGCTCGCCGTCGGTCTCGCTCGCGGAGGTGGTGTTGAGCCGCTCCGTCTCGTCCTGTATCTCCGCGGCGATCTTCTTGAGCTCCGGCTGGAACTTGCGGCCGTGGTGGGCGCAGAACAGCAGCTCTCCACCGCTGGCGAGCACAACACGCAGGTATGCCTGGGCGCCGCAGCGATCGCAGCGGTCAGCGGCCGTCAGCGGGCTCGCGGGGGTCAGAACAGTAGTCACGTCGCCTCTTCTCTAGCTCGACGAGCTGTCGTACCAGGGTCAACATCCAACCAGGCCGAAAACGTTCCCGCTCGTGGCTTTTCCTCGAAAATCTCTGTGTGAGGTGGCTGACATGTTGCCGGGTTGGCGGCGAATGAGCCGTTTACAGAGATGTGTTGATCCTTGCCGTCTTGCGTTGTCTGTTCGGTTTTCTCCTCCGGAGCCGGTCTCCCGGTCTGTTCCTGAGGACGTGCCCGGAGCCTAGATGGTTCATGCCCGGAAGGGAACGTGATGTACACGTCACCCGAACGAGTTATCGAACACGTTGTCGACGCTGGGTTACCATGGGCCTTCTCCTGGGTGGCATCACCTCGGCTCTCCTGAGCCTCGGTACCCTCTGACCCGCAAGACAGCCATCCCCAGCGAAATTCAGCGAGGAGCGAACCGCGTGACCGCCGAGACTCCCCTGGCCTCCGGCAGGGGGACCCCCATGCCGTCCACCGCCCTGCTGACGGGGGCGGACCGCGACGGCTCCAGCTACACCGCGCGGCACCTGCTCGTCCTCGAAGGGCTGGAGGCGGTGCGCAAGCGGCCCGGCATGTACATCGGGTCCACCGACAGCCGCGGCCTCATGCACTGCCTCTGGGAGATCATCGACAACTCCGTCGACGAGGCCCTCGGAGGTTACTGCGACCACATCGAGGTGATCCTCCACGAGGACGGCTCGGTCGAGGTGCGGGACAACGGCCGCGGCATCCCCGTCGACGTCGAGCCCAAGACGGGGCTGTCGGGCGTCGAGGTCGTGATGACCAAGCTGCACGCCGGCGGAAAGTTCGGAGGCGGCTCGTACGCCGCCTCCGGCGGTCTGCACGGCGTCGGCGCGTCCGTCGTCAACGCCCTGTCCGCCCGTCTCGACGTCGAGGTCGACCGAGGCGGACGCACCCACTTCATGAGCTTCCGGCGCGGTGTTCCCGGGATCTTCACCGAGCCCGGCCCGGACGCCCCCTTCGATCCGGCGAGCGGTCTGCGCAAGGGCAAGAAGGTTCCCAAGGACCGGACCGGGACCCGGGTCCGGTACTGGGCCGACCGGCAGATCTTCCTCAAGGACGCCAGGTTCTCCCTGGAGAACCTGCACGCCCGCGCACGCCAGACGGCCTTCCTCGTGCCCGGCCTGACCATCGTCGTCCGCGACGAGCGCGGAATCGACGGTGCCCCGCCCGCCGAGGAGGTCTTCCACTACGAGGGCGGCATCAGCGAGTTCTGCGAGTACCTCGCCCAGGACAGGCCGATCTGCGACGTGCTGCGCCTCACCGGGCAGGGCACCTTCAAGGAGACCGTCCCGGTCCTGGACGAGCGCGGCCACATGATCCCCACCGAGGTCACTCGTGACCTGGGCGTCGACATCGCGCTGCGGTGGGGGACGGGGTACGAGAGCACGGTCAGGTCGTTCGTCAACATCATCGCCACGCCGAAGGGCGGCACCCACGTCGCCGGCTTCGAGCGGGCGCTCACCCGGACCGTGAACGAGGTGCTGCGCTCCGCCAAGCTGCTGCGCGTGGCGGAGGACGACATCGTCAAGGACGACGCCCTGGAGGGTCTGACGGCGGTCGTCACCGTACGGCTGGCCGAGCCCCAGTTCGAGGGGCAGACCAAGGAGGTGCTGGGCACCTCGGCGGCCTCCAGGATCGTCGCCCAGGTCGTCGCCAAGGAGCTGAAGGCGTTCCTGACCTCCACCAAGCGCGACGCCAAGCAGCAGGCCCGCGCGGTGCTGGAGAAGGTCGTGGCCGCGGCCCGCACCCGCATCGCCGCCCGCCAGCACAAGGAGGCCCAGCGCCGCAAGACCGCGCTGGAGTCCTCCTCGCTCCCGGCCAAGCTCGCCGACTGCCGCAGTGACGACGTGGAGCGCAGCGAGCTGTTCATCGTCGAGGGCGACTCGGCGCTGGGCACCGCCAAGCTCGCCCGGAACTCCGAGTTCCAGGCGCTGCTGCCGATCCGGGGCAAGATCCTCAACGTCCAGAAGTCGTCCGTCTCCGACATGCTGAAGAACGCCGAGTGCGGGGCGATCATCCAGGTCATAGGGGCGGGATCCGGCCGGACCTTCGACATCGACCAGGCGCGCTACGGCAAGGTGATCTTCCTCGCCGACGCCGACGTCGACGGGGCGCACATCCGCTGCCTGCTGCTGACGCTCTTCCAGCGGTACATGCGGCCGATGGTCGAGCAGGGCCGGGTCTTCTCGGCGGTTCCGCCGCTGCACCGGATCGAGCTGGTCAACCCCAAGCGGGGGCAGAGCAAGTACATCTACACGTACTCCGACAACGAGCTGCGCCAGACGCTGCTGGAGCTGGAGAGCCGCGGCATCCGCTACAAGGACTCCGTCCAGCGCTACAAGGGCCTGGGCGAGATGGACGCCGACCAGCTCGCGGAGACGACGATGGATCCGCGCCACCGCACCCTGCGGCGCATCAACATCAGCGACCTGGAGGCCGCCGAGAGGACCTTCGACCTGCTGATGGGCAACGAGGTCGCGCCGCGCAAGGAGTTCATCACCACCTCGGCGGCGACGATGGACCGCTCCCGGATCGACATCTGACGGCCCCGGCCGCCCGCGCCGTCCCCGCTCCCGGAGCCGCCCGGAGCGGGGACGGCGTCTTCCTGCGGTCCGGGTTCCCGGTTCCCGGGGCACCCCCTGAAAGGGTGAGAAGCCCTGATTGCCCCGGCATGGGTGTCGCGAATCCGGCCATCCTGGGGCATGCGGATCGACGACCCCTGGTACGACGCCTTCGCCTCCGGCCGGGACGGGAGGCCCGAGGATCCCGCGGGGACCGTCCCGGAGCGGCCCGGCGCCGGGCCGGAGGACCGCACCGGCGCCCGCGCGGCCCCCTCGGGCCGGACGGCGCGCCGTCGGCGCCGCTTCGCGCTGCCCGCCGCCGTGGCCTTCCTCGTCTGGTGCCCGGCGTACGCGGTCACCGCCACCGCCGCGCCGGACCTGATGGGCCGCCCTCTGGGTGGCGGACCGCTCACGGTGGGGTTCCTCGCCGGACTCGCGCAGTTCTCCGCGGTGTCCCTGCTGGCCCGGGCGTACGTCCGGCACACCCGCCCGCGCCGGCGCGTCGGGGACCCGTCCGGCGAGTCGGGTGGCGGGCGGAGCGGAGCGGTCCGGTGACCGCCTTCCCCCCGGCCGGGCTTCATCGGGAGCCGGCCGGACGTCCCTCCTGCCTCCTGGGCCCTCCGGCCGGCGCCCGGAGGGCTCGCCGGCTCACCGCGGTGCGATCGACGTGACCGTCATCCGGGGCTGAGGGGCGGGGGAGGTTCCGCAACTGGCGGGCAGGGGCGGCACGGCGGTGTCCTCGGCGACCGTGACGCGCCAGGAGCGGCCGTCGAGGTGGTCCACCGTGACGGTCCACTCCGGAGCGGTGCCCTCGGTGCGGGAGACCGTCAGGGCGTCGGCCCCCGCCTCGCCCGTCAGCCCGCGGACCGCCAGATCGGCCGCCTGCCCCGGGCGCTCCCACGCCGACCGGCCGCGGCAGCCCGTGGTGACGACACGGCCGCGGCGCACGCCGTCCAGGACGTCCTTGACGGCGTGGCCGCCCAGCCGGCCGTAGGTGTAGCCGTGGGGCAGGGTCAGCAGAGTGGGGGCGAAGCGGTGGCCGCCGAGGTGGGTGATCTCCCAGACCTCACCGGCGTCGGAGGCGGCGAGCTCGGCCGCCAGCGGGCGGCCGAGCAGGGCGCAGCAGCGGTCGCGCCTGCCGTTGGTGCACACCAGCGCGAGGGGGTCGCCGGCGTACGGCTCCCACAGACCGCCGTGGTCCCCCTCGCCGAGGGCCGTCATGTCCAGGTCGCGCAGCGCCTCCGGATCGGGAAGCACACAGGTGCGCACCCAGGAGCGGCCGGGGAGGGTGTGGGCGAGATAGACCCGGTGGTGGGAGGGGCCGTGGCGGTCCGGGTGGCGGCCCGGGCGGCGGATCAGCGCGATCCGCACCCCGGTGCCCTTGGCGGCCCGCTCCAGCGCGCGGCCGAGGTCCGGATCGAGGTGGCTGTGGGAGACGGCCTTGGCGCCCCACGGCCCGGGCTGCTCGACGAGCAGCCAGGTCCGGGCCGTCGCGGCGGTGGCCGCGAGGGGTTCGGACAGGGCCTGGGAAGCGGCCGAGCAGGTACTCACACAGGCGAGCCTAATCTCCGCGGTGCCCGGCGTTCTCCCCGACCACCTTGCCGGCGCCGGGCGGTCGGCTACGATCGGCAGCCGTCCCGCAGGACTGCCACCCGCACGCACCCGCACGCACCCGCACGATGGAGGCGCGAGCTTGGTCACGAAGAGGATCCCGGTCGTCGTCCTGGCGGGGTTCCTGGGCTCGGGGAAGACCACCCTGCTCAACCATCTCCTCTCCCACAGCGGGGGAACCCGCATCGGGGTGGTCGTCAACGACTTCGGCAGCATCGAGATCGACGCCATGGCGGTGGCGGGACAGGTCGACTCGATGGTCTCCCTGGGCAACGGCTGTCTGTGCTGCGCCGTCGACACCGACGACCTGGACGAGATGCTGGCCCGGCTCACCCGTCCCTCGGCACGCATCGACGTCATCGTCGTCGAGGCCAGCGGTCTGGCCGAGCCGGAGACACTGGTCCGGATGATCCTCGCCGGCACCGACGAGCGCGCCGTCTACGGCGGGCTGGTGGAGGTCGTCGACGCGGCGGAGTTCGAGGCCACCCGGGCCGCGCATCCGGAGATCGAACGGCACCTCGCCCTGGCCGATCTGGTGGTGCTCAACAAGGCCGACCGCGTCGGAGAGGACGAGCTGGAGGCCCTGGGGGGCGAACTGCGGCGGCTGGGCCGGGGCGCGCCCGTCGTCACCGCCGTCCACGGGCGCGTCGACCCGGAACTGCTCTTCGACCGGCGCCCCCGGCAGGAGGAGACGCGGGCCGTACGGCAGCTCTCCTTCGAGGACGTGTGGGCCGAGCTGCGGGAGCAGGAGGACGGCGGGCACGGCGCCCACTTCCACACGGCCTACGAGAGCGTGGAGTTCACCACCGACCGGCCCGTGGACCCGCGCCGGCTCATGGAGTTCCTCGACGGCAGGCCCGAGGGCCTCTACCGCATCAAGGGCTTCGTGCACTTCGGCGTGCCCGGACACCGGCAGAAGTTCACCGTCCACGCGGTCGGCCGCTTCCTGCGCTTCACACCCGGGCCGTGGGGACGCGACGAGCCGCGCGTGACGCGGCTGGTGCTGATCGGCTCGGGCATCGACGCCGGAGCCGTCCGCGGGGAACTGGCGGCCTGCGAGAGGACCGGCTCCCCCGAGGAGGCCGGCCCCGACAGCATGTGGGGCGTCCTGCGCTACACGCGCCCCTGAGGCCGCCCCCGGCCCCCCGGTACCGCGGAGCCCCCGCCGCGCACCGCGGCGGGGGCTCCGGGAAACCGGTGAGGCCGGTGAGGCCGGTGCCGTCACACCGGACCGGCGACCGCCGAGACCTGCTTGGCCAGCGGGATGCCCGAGCCGTCGCGGCGCGGGTCCGCCTCGGGCAGCTCGACCGGTGAGCCCTTGGCGTCCGCCGCGCGGGCGGGGGCGGCACCGGCCCAGGCGAACGTGAGGCAGTCCTCGCCCTTGAGGAAGCGCTGGCAGCGCACCCCGCCCGTCGCCCGGCCCTTGCGCGGGTACTGGTCGAACGGTGTCAGCTTGGCCGTGCCCAGCGAGTCGAGCAGGGTGCCGCGCGAGCCCGCGACCGTGAAGACCACCGCGTCGGAGGCGGGGTCGACGGCGGTGAAGGAGATCACCTTCGCGCCCTGGCCCAGCTTGACGCCCGCCACACCGCCCGCCGGGCGGCCCTGCGGCCGCACCTGCCCGGCCGGGAAGCGCAGCAGCTGCGCCTCGTCGGTGATGAAGACCAGGTCCTCCTCGCCGGTGCGCAGCTCCACCGCGCCGACGATCCGGTCGCCCTCCTTGAGGGTGATGACCTCCAGCTCGTCCTTGTTGGCGGGGTAGTCCGGCACCACCCGCTTCACCACGCCCTGCTCGGTGCCCAGCGCCAGGCCGGGGGAGGACTCGTCCAGCGTGGTGAGGCAGACCAGTTCCTCGCCCTCCTTCAGGGAGAGGAACTCGGTGAACCGCGCGCCGCCCGCCAGGTTCGGCGGGGAGTTCTCCGGGAGCTGGGGCAGGTCGACGACGGACAGCCGCAGCAGGCGGCCCAGGGAGGTCACCGCGCCCACCTCGCCCCGGGCCGTGGCGGGAACGGCCGAGACGATCACGTCGTGCTTGCGGCGCTTGGCGGAGGAGTCGAGGACGGGCTCGCCGCCCGCGGTGCGGGCCAGCAGACCGGTGGAGGACAGCAGCACCCGGCACGGGTCGTCCGCGACCTGGAGCGGGACGGCCGCCGCCGGGACGTCCGCCGACTCCAGCAGCTGGGTGCGGCGCGGGGTGCCGTACTTCTTGGCGACCGCGGCCAGCTCCGAGGAGACCAGCTTCCGCAGGGCGGCGTCGGACTCCAGGATGGTGGTCAGCTCGTCGATCTCGGCCTTCAGCCGGTCGCGCTCGGCCTCCAGCTCCAGCCGGTCGAACTTGGTCAGGCGGCGCAGCGGGGTGTCGAGGATGTACTGCGTCTGGACGTCGGACAGGCCGAACCGCTCGATCAGCCGCTCCTTGGCCTGCGCGGCGTTCTCGCTGGACCGGATGATCCTGATGACCTCGTCGATGTCGACCAGCGCCACCAGCAGGCCCTCGACCAGGTGCAGCCGGTCCCGCCGCTTGCCGCGCCGGAACTCGCTGCGCCGCCGCACCACGGAGAAGCGGTGGTCGACGTAGACCTCCAGCAGCTCCTTCAGGCCCAGAGTCAGCGGCTGGCCGTCGACCAGGGCCACGTTGTTGATGCCGAAGGACTCCTCCATCGGCGTGAGCTTGTAGAGCTGCTCCAGCACGGCCTCGGGGTTGAAGCCGTTCTTGATCTCGATGACCAGGCGCAGCCCGTGCTGGCGGTCGGTGAGGTCCTTGACGTCGGCGATGCCCTGGATCTTCTTCCCGTTGACCAGGTCCTTGATCTTGGAGACGACCTTCTCCGGGCCGACGTTGAAGGGCAGTTCGGTGACGACCAGGCCCTTGCGCCGCGCGGTCACGTTCTCCACGGACACCGTGGCGCGGATCTTGAAGGTGCCGCGGCCCTTGGTGTACGCGTCCCTGATCCCGTCCAGCCCGACGATCCGGCCGCCGGTGGGCAGGTCCGGGCCGGGCACGAAACGCATCAGCGTCTCCAGGTCCGCGCCGGGGTACCTGATCAGGTGCCGGGCGGCGGCGATCACCTCGCCCAGGTTGTGCGGGGGCATGTTGGTGGCCATGCCGACCGCGATGCCCGAGGCGCCGTTGACCAGCAGGTTCGGGTAGGCGGACGGGAGGACGGCGGGCTCGGACTCGCTGCCGTCGTAGTTGGGCGCGAAGTCGACGGTCTCCTCGTCGATGGACTCCACCATCAGCCCGGCCGCCGGGGTGGAGCGGCACTCGGTGTACCGCATCGCGGCGGGCGGGTCGTCGTTGCCCAGGGAGCCGAAGTTGCCGTGCCCGTCCACCAGCGGCAGCCGCATCGAGAACGGCTGCGCCATGCGCACCAGCGCGTCGTAGATGGCGCTGTCGCCGTGCGGGTGGAGTTTGCCCATCACCTCGCCGACGACGCGTGCGCACTTGACGAACGGGCGCTCGGGCCGCAGCCCCATCTCGTGCATCTGGTACAGGATCCGCCGGTGGACCGGCTTCAGGCCGTCGCGCGCGTCGGGCAGGGCGCGGGAGTAGATGACGGAGTAGGCGTACTCCAGGAAGGAGCCCTGCATCTCGTCGACGACGTCGATGTCGAGGATGCGCTCCTCGAACTCTTCCCCGGGGGGCGGGGTCTTCGTGCTGCGGCGGGCCATCGCGGCTGCGACTCCTTCTTGCGTACTGCTTCTCGCTGGTGCGGGCTGTGCCGGCTCCCGCCGGGCGGGGCGCGGACGGTGACCATTGTGGACCTCGGCACCGACAGCCGGATCCCCGCCCCGAACCGTACGGGAACTTCGCGCTTTGTCGGGCCGCTTGCATACAGTGACCACACACGCGTTGTGAGAACGCGGTCCGCGATCGCGATCGAAGGGACTCCCTGCCCATGGCTCACACGGCCACGCCCCCGCCCACCGCCGGCGGCCTGACAGCGACCGAGCACCGCCTGTCCAACGGCCTGCGCGTGGTGCTCTCCGAGGACCACCTGACGCCGGTCGCCGCGGTGTGCCTCTGGTACGACGTCGGCTCCCGCCACGAGGTCGAGGGCCGCACCGGTCTGGCGCACCTCTTCGAGCACCTGATGTTCCAGGGGTCGGCCCAGGTGAAGGGGAACGGCCACTTCGAGCTCGTGCAGAGCGCCGGCGGCTCGCTCAACGGAACCACCAGCTTCGAGCGCACCAACTACTTCGAGACCATGCCCGCCCACCAGCTGGAGCTGGCGCTGTGGCTGGAGGCCGACCGCATGGGCTCGCTGCTGGCCGCCCTGGACGAGGAGTCCATGGAGAACCAGCGCGACGTGGTGAAGAACGAACGACGCCAGCGGTACGACAACGTGCCCTACGGCACGGCCTTCGAGAAGCTGACGGCGATGGTCTACCCCGAGGGCCACCCGTACCACCACACCCCCATCGGCTCCATGGCCGACCTGGACGCCGCCTCCCTGGAGGACGCGCGGGACTTCTTCCGCACCTACTACGCGCCGAACAACGCCGTGCTGGCGGTCGTCGGCGACATCGACCCCGAGCAGACGCTCGCCTGGGTCGAGAAGTACTTCGGCTCCATCCCCTCCCACGACGCCAAGCGGCCGCCGCGCGACGGCACGCTGCCGGACGTCATCGGCGAGGAGATCAAGCAGGTCGTGCGGGAGGAGGTGCCCTCCAGGGCGCTGATGGCCGCCTACCGGCTGCCGCACGACGGCACCCGCGAGGCGGACGCCGCCGACCTGGCGCTGACCGTGCTCGGCGGCGGCGAGTCCTCCCGCCTGCACAACCGCCTGGTCCGCCGCGACCGCACCGCCGTCACCGCGGGCTTCGGCATGCTGCGGCTGGCGGGCGCGCCCTCGATGGGCTGGCTGGACGTGAAGACCTCCGGCGACGCCGAGATCGCCGACATCGAGCGGGCCGTCGACGAGGAGCTGGCCCGCTTCGCAGCCGAGGGGCCCACGCCCGAGGAGATGGAGCGTGCCCAGGCCCTGCTGGAGCGCGAGTGGCTGGACCGGCTGGCCACGGTCGGCGGCCGTGCCGACGAACTGTGCCGGTACGCCGTGCTGTTCGGCGACCCCCAGCTCGCCCTGACCGCGGTGGAGCGCGTGCTGCAGGTCACCGCCGACGAGGTCCGCGAGGTGGCCGCGGCCCGGCTGCGCCCCGACAACCGCGCGGTGCTGGTCTACGAGCCCACCGAGGCGACCGCCCCCGACACCGCGGCCGACGTCGCCGACGGTGCCACCGTCTCCGACACCGACGACGACCAGGAGGCCGCCCAGTGAGCGACGCCGCTGCCCAGTCCCCCGACCAGTCCGAGAAGAAGTCCGAGCACCCGGAGAACGGCGTCTCGATGGAGTTCCACCCCCAGCCCAGCGGCGGGCAGCCCAAGCCGTGGGCGTTTCCGGCCCCCGAGCGCGGCGAGCTGTCCAACGGCCTGACCGTGCTGCGCTGCCACCGCCCCGGGCAGAAGGTCGTCGCCGTCGAGGTCAGCCTCCGGGCGCCGCTGGACGCCGAGCCCCGGGAGCTGGAGGGTGTGGCCGCGATCATGGCCCGCGCGTTCAGCGAGGGCACCGACCGGCACAGCGCCGAGGAGTTCTCCGCCGAGCTGGAGCGCTGCGGCGCCACCCTGGACGCGCACGCCGACCATCCCGGGGTGCGGGTCTCCCTGGAGGTCCCGGCCTCCCGGCTGGACAAGGCACTCGGCCTGCTCGCCGACGCGCTGCGTGCCCCGGCCTTTCCGGAGAGCGAGGTCGAGCGGCTGGTGCGCAACCGGCTGGACGAGATCCCGCACGAGCTGGCCAACCCCGCCCGCCGGGCGGCCATCGCGCTCTCCGGCGAGCTGTTCCCGGGCGCCTCCCGGCTCTCCCGTCCCCGCCAGGGCGCCCAGGAGACCATCGAGCGCATCGACGCCGCGGCCGTGCGCTCCTTCTACGAGACGCACGTGCGGCCCTCGGCCGCCACGGCCGTGGTGGTCGGCGACTTCACCGGGGTGGACCTGGACAAGTCGCTCGCCGACACCCTCGGCGCCTGGACCGGTACCTCCGCGGAGCCCCTGCGGGTGCCGCCGATCACGGCCGACGACACGGGCCGGGTGGTCATCGTCGACCGTCCCGGCTCGGTGCAGACCCAGCTCCTCATCGGCCGGGTCGGCCCGGACCGGCACGACCGCGTCTGGCCCGCCCAGGTGCTCGGCACGTACTGCCTGGGCGGCACGCTCACCTCCCGCCTGGACCGGGTGCTGCGCGAGGAGAAGGGCTACACCTACGGCGTGCGCGCCTTCGCCCAGGTGCTGCGGTCGGCCCCGGACGGCACCGGCGCCTCCCTGCTGGCGATCAACGGCTCGGTGGCCACCGATGTGACGGGGCCCGCACTGGCCGACCTGTGGCAGGTGCTGCGCACCCTGGCCGAGGAGGGCCTCACCGACGCGGAGCGGGACGCGGCCGTGCAGAACCTGGTGGGTGTCGCCCCGCTGCGGTACGAGACGGCGGCGGCCGTGGCCGACACCCTCGCCGATCAGGTGGAGCAGCACCTGCCCGACGACTACCAGGCGCAGCTCTACGCCCGCCTCGCCGAGACCGGCACCGTGGAGGCGACGGCGGCGGTCGTCGCCGCCTTCCCGGCCGACCGCCTGGTGACGGTCCTGGTGGGGGACGCGTCACAGATCGCCGGCCCGGTGCGGGACCTGGGGATCGGAGAGGTGACGGTCGTCACCGACTGAGGGGGAGCCGGACGATCCGGTGGTGACGGCCGTCACGGCCCGGAAGGGGTCGCGGCGCGCCCGGGGTGACGGCCGTCACGGGTTCAAGAGGGCCGCGGCACACCGGAGGTGACGGCCGCCACATCGGGGAAGTGGCGGCCGTCACGTTCGGGCGGCCGGCAAGTCCCCTCAGGACCGGGGCCCTTGGTGTGCTTGTCATATCAAGGGCCTTTGTCATGGGCGGATTGGCGCTTCCGGTGGAAGCGGGATGTGGCATGAGATACAAAATGCCCGATTTGTTTGCTTGCTCAAGCGTGGCCGTTTAGCTTCGAATCCGTTGGCCGTCAGAAGCGCCCACGTCCGTGGCCGCCGGCCTGCGCATCGCCGAGTCCCCCGTCTGGGGGAGCCGGGGACCCACCCTCCGCCTCCAGCGCGCGAGGGGTATCCCACCGGGGTGAATCGAGCCGAGTGCTCGTAGGAGACCTTCCTGCTCCGAACCCGTCAGCTAACCCGGTAGGCGACACGGAAGGAAAGGAGCACGCCGCACATGGCGTTCACCCGTGCCACCGAGAAGGTCACCGAGAAGGTCACCGCCTTCACCGGGAAGCTCTCCGAGAAGCACCAGCTCTCCGGCCGCGCCGTCCGCACGGGCGCCGGCCTGCTGGGAGCCGCCACCCTCGCCGCCACCGGCGTGGTGGGCACCATCGCCACCCCCGCCGTCGCCGACTCGGGCGACACCCACAAGACCTACGCCCTGGGCTTCGCGCAGGCGATGGCCGTCGGCGACACGATCGCCGACGACGTCCGGGCCCAGGCCGAGGCGCAGCAGCGCGCGGCCGACGTCTCGCGCGAGAAGGCCGAGGAGATCGCCGCCGCCAAGGCCGCCAAGGCCGAGAAGGTCGCCAAGGAGCGCGAGGCCGCGCGCAAGGCCGCCGCGGCCGAGGAGGCCGCCCGGGAGCGCGCCGCGACCGAGGAGCGCCGCGCCGAGCGGGCCGCCGAGCGCCGTGCCGCGAGCGGTTACGTCGACCCGGTCGCGGGCGTGAACACCACCACCCTGTACAAGCAGGCCGGCGCCTCCTGGTCCTCCGGCACGCACAGCGGCGTCGACTTCGCCGCCGCCTCCGGCACCCCCGTGCGGGCCGTGGGCCCGGGCACCGTGGTGACGGTCGGCTGGGGCGGCGCGTACGGCAACCAGGTCGTCATCCGCCACGACGACGGCCGCTACACCCAGTACGGCCACCTGTCCGCCACGAGCGTGAGCCCCGGCCAGCGGGTCGAGGGCGGCCGGCAGATCGGCGCGGTCGGCTCCACCGGCAACAGCACCGGTCCGCACCTCCACTTCGAGGCCCGTACCGGCGCCTACTACGGCTCCGACATCGACCCGGTCGCCTACCTGGCGGCCAAGGGCGTCGACGTCCGCTGATCCCCGGACGGGACCCCGGAGCGACACGGACGCGACCGCGGAGATCGAGCGCCCCCGGCCATACGGCCGGGGGCGCCTCCGCGTCCGGCGGGCCCGCGCCGGGAGGCATGTTTTCCGCCTGTTCTCCGGTGGGCATCGGAATTTCCGTGGCGGTGGAATACAGTTCGAGTCTGCGGAGCCATCGGAAACGCGGAGACGACGGCGGAGGTCGGCCCATGCGCATTTCGGCGCACATGGTGTGCACTGCGGTCCGCGACGACATCGTCTCCGGCTTCTTCCCGCCCGGCGCCCGGCTCACCGAGGAACTGCTCGGCAGGCGCTACGGCGTCTCGCGGATCCCGGTGCGCGAGGCGCTGCGCACCCTGGAGTCGGAGGGCTTCGTGACCACCCGCCGGCACGCGGGCGCCTGCGTCGCCGAACCCACCGAGCAGGAGGCGGCCGACCTGCTCGACGTCCGGGCCCTGCTGGAGCCGCTGGGCACCGCCCGGGCGGCCCGGCGGCGCACCGAGGCGCAGCTGGGGGTGCTGCGCGGCCTGGTCCGTCTGGGGCAGCAGCGCGCCGAGCAGGGCCACCTCTCCGACCTGCGGGTCCTGGGGGACTGGTACCACGACACCCTGGCCCGGGCGTCCGGCAGCCCGACCCTGGCCGCACTGCTCACGCAACTGCGCCGCAAGATCACCTGGGTCTACGCCGCGGAGCCGGCGGTACGGGTCCCGGACGTCTGGCGGGAGCGCGGCGCCATCGTGGACGCGATCGCCCGCGGGGACGCGGAGCGGGCGAGGGCCCTGGCGGTCTCGCACGTGGAGCGCTCCGTCGCCGTCCGCCGCGAGCAGCGTCCGGTGGCCGTGCGAGCCTCCCGCGGCGGGGCCGCCGTGAGAAGGACGAAACATTCCCTCAACACGGGAAGCGGTAATCCGTAACGGCGGACGTATATCCATGAGGGTGTCCGTGGCGGAAAACACACGGATGAATTGACCGGGTGATTCCCCCGGATATTACGGGAGGCGGCGGAGCGCAATGCCCCGCCGCCTCCCGCGGTGTTTTCCGCTGTCTTCTCCCGGAGCCTCCCGCGGCGCCTTCCGCCCGGCGTGCTCCTCCCGGCCGTCCTCCTGTGTCCTCCTGCGTTCTTCAGAGGGTCCCGGGGAGCTCGTCCAGGCCCTCGGAGACCAGCTTCGCCAGCCGGTCCAGGGCGGTGTCGGCGTCCCCGGCGCCGGAGGCCAGCACGACCTCCTCGCCGCCCTCCACGCCCAGCCCCAGGACCGAGAGCATCGAGGCGGCGTTGACCGGATCGCCCCCGGGCCTGGCCACGGTGACGGGGATGCCGGACGCGGTCACGGCACGGACGAAGATCGCGGCGGGACGGGCGTGGAGGCCCTCGGCCCAGCCGACGGTGACGCGGCGCTCAGCCATGGTGTCGTCCTTCGGGTCGGATCGGCTGTCCGGGCCAGCTTTGCACACGGGAAGGACAGGGCGGGGCAAGGGACGCCCCCGGCCCGTTCCCCGCCCGGCCCGCGCGCCCGCCCGCGCTCCCCGCGGACGTCCCGCCGAAGCCCCCGCCGGGGGCCGCGAACCGGGGTGCCGGTGGCTAGGCTGACCTCATGCGGACGCCGACCGAGCCTGCCTACCCCGCCCACTGGGAGGCCGACGTGGTGCTGCGGGACGGTGGCACGGCCCGGATCCGTCCCATCGCCCCCGACGACGCCGACCGCCTGGTCCGGTTCTACGAACAGGTCTCCGACCAGTCGAAGTACTACCGCTTCTTCGCCCCCTACCCCCATCTCAGCGACCGCGACGTGCGCCGGTTCACCCACCACGACTACGTCGACCGGGTCGCCCTGGCCGCCGTCGTCGGCGACGAGTTCATCGGGACCGTCCGCTACGACCGCATCGACGGCACGGGCCGCCCCGCCTCCCTCCCCGCCGACGAGGCCGAGGTCGCCTTCCTCGTCCGCGACGACCACCAGGGGCGCGGTGTCGGCTCCGCCCTGCTGGAGCACATCGCCGCCTGCGCCCGCGAGCGCGGCGTGCGCCGCTTCGTCGCCGAGGTGCTGCCGGCCAACACCAGGATGGTCAAGGTCTTCACGGACGCCGGCTACTCGCAGAAGCGCAGCTTCGAGGAGGGCACGGTCCACCTCACCTTCGGGATCGAGCCGACCGAGCAGTCGGTGGCCGTGATGCGGGCCCGCGAGCAGCGCGCCGAGGCCCGCTCCGTGCAGCGGCTGCTGTCCCCCGGCTCGGTCGCCGTCATCGGGGTCAGCCGCGGGCCGCGCGGCGCCGGGCGCACCGTCCTGGCGAGTCTGCGCGAGGCGGGCTTCACCGGCCGCGTCTACGCCGTCAACCAGGCCTTTCCGCAGGAGACGGCCGAGGTGGAGGGGGTGCCCGCCCACCGGTCGGTGCGCGAGATCCCCGAGCCCGTCGACCTGGCCGTCGTCGCCGTCCCCGCCGAGCGGGTGCCGGGCGTCGTCACCGAGTGCGGCGAGCGCGGCGTGCAGGGCCTGGTCGTCCTCTCCGCCGACTTCGACCGCGGCGAGCAGCGCGAACTGGTCCGCCGGGCCCGCTCGTACGGGATGCGCATCATCGGCCCCAACGCCTTCGGAGTGATCAACACCGCCCCCGGCGTCCGGCTCAACGCGACCCTGTCGACCGAGACCCCCGAGCGCGGGCGCATCGGCCTGTTCACCCAGTCCGGCGCGATCGGCATCGCCGTGCTCGACGCCCTCCACCGCCGGGGCCACGGGCTCGGCGGCGTCTCCGCCTTCGTCTCCGCCGGGAACCGCGCCGACGTCTCCGGCAACGACGTCCTCCAGTACTGGGACGACGACCCCGACACCGACGTCGTCCTGATGTACCTGGAGTCCTTCGGCAATCCGAGGAAGTTCAACCGCCTGGCCCGGCGCACCGCCGCCCGCAAGCCGATCGTCGTGGTCAAGGGGGCCCGGCACAACGCCAGCGCCCCGCCCCCCGGACACGTCGTCCCCGTCAGCCGCACCCCCGACGCCACGGTCTCCTCGCTGCTGCGGCAGGCCGGGGTGATCCGCGTCGACACGGTCACCGAGCTCGTCGACGCAGGGGTCCTGCTGGCCGCCCAGCCGCTGCCGGCGGGCCCGCGCGTGGGCATCCTGGGCAATGCCGAGTCGCTGTGCCTGCTCACCTACGACGCCTGCCTCGCCCGGGGGCTGCGGCCCCAGCCCGTCACCGACCTGACCACCGAGGCCATGCCCGGCGACTTCCGGGCCGCCCTGCGCCGGGCGCTGGAGGACCCGGCCACCGACGCCGTCGTGGTCACCGCGATCCCGTGGGTGGACGACCCCCGGGGAGGGTGGGGCGCGGCCGAACTGGCCGGGGCGCTGCGCGGAGCGGTCGGGGAGGCCGGGGACGCCGGGGCGGACGCCAAACCGGTGGTCATCGTCCACCTGGCCATCGAGGGCCTGGACGCCGCGCTCGCCGAGCACGGCCTGCCCGCCTACCCCTCGCCCGAGCGCGCCGTGGACGCCCTGTCGGAGGCCGTCCGCTACGCGACGTGGCGGAACCGGGCCCGGACCCCCGGCCGGGTGCCCGAGTACGACGACGTCGACGAGGCGGCCGCCGCCGCCCTCCTCGCCCGCGTCCTGGAGCGGGAGCGCGATCCGCGGCACAGCGTGCCGCTGAGCGGGAAGCAGACGGCCGAGCTGCTGGGGCACTACGGCATAGCCGTGCAGCGCGCCCTGCCCGCCCCCGACATGGGCGCGGCCCTGGCCGCCGCGCGGCGGCTCGGCTACCCCGTCGCCCTGAAGACCACCGCCCCCCACCTGCGCCACCGGCCCGACCTCGGCGGCGTACGGCTGGACATCACGGACAGGTCCGGGCTGCGGCACGCCTACGCCGAGATGACGCAGCAGCTCGGCAGGCCCGCGGAACTGAGGCCCGTCGTCCAGGCCATGGCCCCCCGCGGCGTGGACACCGTGGTGAAGGCGGCCGTCGACCCCGCCACCGGCGCGGTGCTCTCCTTCGGCCTGGCCGGCCCGCCCTCCGAGCTGCTGGGGGACACCGCCCACCGGCTCGTCCCCGTCACCGACCGGGACGCCGCGGACCTGGTCCGCTCCATCCGCTCCGCGCCCGTGCTGTTCGGCTGGCGCGGGGCGCAGCCGGTGGACACCGCCGCCCTGGAGGAGCTGCTGCTGCGCGTCTCCCGGCTCGTCGACGAGCATCCCGAGATCGTCTCCGTGGACCTGGAACCGGTGGTGGTCGCCGCACGCGGCCTGACCGTCCTGGACGCCGCCGTCCGCGTCGCCGACGCTCCCGCGGCGTTCGGCACGGGCAACCCCGCCTGGGCCGACCTGGGGCCCCGCCGCCTGCCCGCGTACTGAGCCGCCCGCTCACCGTAGGATGGGCGGCATGGCGAAGACCGGTACGACGACCCAGGGGCTGCGCGCGGCGATCGAGCGCAGCGGCTACTACCCGGCTCTCGTGGCCGAGGCGGTCGAATCCGCCGTGGGCGGGGAGCCCGTGGACTCGTATCTGGTTCACCAGGAGACGACGTTCGACTCCAACGAGGTGCGCCGTCACGTCACGGTGCTGGTGCTCACCGACACCCGGTTCATCGTCAGCCACACCGACGAGCAGCCCGCCGACGGCACCTCCCCGACCCCGTACGCCACGACCTCCACCGAATCGGTGAAGCTGGAGCGGATCTCCTCCGTCGTGCTCAGCCGCGTCGTGGCCAACCCCGAGTCCTACACGCCGGGCACCCTGCCCCGCGAGGTGGTCCTCACCATCGGCTGGGGCGCCGTCTCCCGCCTGGACATGGAGCCCGCCAACTGCGGCGACCCCAACTGCGAGGCGGACCACGGGTACACGGGTTCCCTCACCGCCGACGACCTCTCGCTGCGCGTCAGCGAGACGGGCGACGGGCCGGACACCGTCCGCCAGGCGCTCGCCTTCGCACAGGCGCTCTCCGAGGCCACCGCGGCGACCGCCGGCGCCCGCTGATGGCCCGGTTCCCCGCGCAGGGCCCGGCCCCGTACGACCCGGTGCCCCTGGACCCCCGCACCGCCCCCGTGCCGCGCTACGGCGAGGCGTCCCTGGCCGACCTGCTCCCCGCCGTGGCCGAGGGACAGGGCGTGCCGGGGGTGACGTCGGGGCTGAAGCTCCAGCCGGCGGACCGGGTCTGCGTCTTCCTCGTGGACGGCATGGGCTGGGAGCTGCTGGCGTCCCACCCCGACGAGGCGCCCTTCCTGACCTCGCTGCTGCCCACCTCCCGCGGCGGCACGGGGGAGCCGATCACCGCGGGCTTCCCCTCCACGACCGCCACCTCGCTCGCCTCGGTGGGCACCGGGCAGGTCCCCGGGGCCCACGGACTGCCCGGCTACACCGTGCTCGACCCGGCGACCGGCGAACTGATGAACCAGCTCCGCTGGCAGCCGTGGACCGACCCGTACCTGTGGCAGCCCTACCCCACCGTCTTCCAGCTCGCCGACGCGGCGGGGATCGCCGCCTGCCAGGTCACGGCGCCGCACTTCGAGCACACCCCGCTCACGAAGATCGCGCTGTCCGGCGGGGCCTTCCACGGCAGGCTCTCCGCCGAGGAGCGGATGGACTTCGCCGCCGACCGGCTGGGCTCGGCCGACCGCTCGCTGGTCTACACGTACTACGCCGAGCTCGACGGCAACGGCCACCGCTACGGTGTGGATTCCGACGCCTGGCGCGGCCAGCTGATGTACGTCGACCGGCTCGCCCAGCGCCTGGCCGAGCAGCTCCCGCCGCGCTCGGCCCTCTACATCACCGCCGACCACGGCATGGTGGACATCCCCCGCGACCCCGAGGCGCGGTACGACTTCGACGAGGACTGGGAGCTGCGCGCGGGCGTGGCACGTCTCGGCGGCGAGGGCCGGGCCCGCCACCTGTACGCCGTGCCGGGCGCCGCGGGGGACGTCCACGCCGTCTGGCGCGAGGTCCTGGGGGACCGGGCGTGGGTGGCGACCCGGGACGAGGCGATCGAACTCGGCTGGTTCGGCCCGCGGGTGGACGACCGGGTGCGCGCCCGGATCGGCGACGTGGTGGCCGCGATGAGCGACGGCGTCGCGGTCGTCGCCACCGAGAGCGAGCCCAACGAGTCCGAGCTGGTCGGCATGCACGGCTCCATGACGCCCGCCGAGCAGCTGGTCCCCCTGCTCGAGGTCCGCACCTAGAACCCGTGCCCGGGGCCGCGCGCCCTGTGGAGCCATGCCCCCGACGACCCGCCGAAAGGTCCCGAACCCCCCATGCCCGAGCTGGTTTTCTTCTGCGGAACGATGGACTGCGGGAAGTCCACTCTCGCCCTCCAGATCCAGCACAACCGCTCGGCGCGGGGCCTGTCGGGCATGATCTTCACCCGCAACGACCGGGCGGGGGAGGGGCTGCTGTCCTCCCGGCTCGGCCTGGTCACCGAGGCCGTCGAGGCGGGCGAGGGGTTCGACTTCCACGCCCATCTGGTGAAGCACCTGACGGCGGGCGGCCGCACGGACTACGTGATCGCGGACGAGGCGCAGTTCCTGGCCCCCGAACAGGTGGACCAGCTCGCCTGCGTCGTCGACGACCTGGGCATCGACGTCTTCGCCTTCGGCATCACCACGGACTTCAGGACGAGGCTCTTCCCCGGCTCCCAGCGGCTGATCGAACTGGCCGACCGGATCGAGTCGCTCCAGGTCGAGGCGCTGTGCTGGTGCGGCGCCCGGGCCACGCACAACGCCCGTACGGTCGGCGGGAGGATGGTCGTCGAGGGCGCCCAGGTCGTCGTCGGGGACGTGGGGGGAACCGGGGAGGAGGTCGGCTACGAGGTACTGTGCCGACGTCACCACCGGCGCCGCCTCACCGCCGCCACGGCCCGGGCCGGCGCGCTCTCCCCGGACGTGCTGCCCGTGGACGGCGTGGAGGCCCCGGCTCCCTCCCGGAGCTGATCGGGGGGAGGGGCCGGGGCCGGCCGCGGGCGCCGGCGGGGCTCAGCCCTCCCTGCGGATCACCGCGAAGGGCGCCCCCTCGCGGTCGGCGAGCCGTGCCAGCCGCCCCCGGGGCGAGTCCTGGGGGGCCGTCAGCACCCGTCCGCCGAGCTCGGTCACCCGGCGCGCCACCGCGTCGGTGTCCTCCACCTCGACGTACATCAGCCAGTGGGAGCCGCGGTCGCGCGGCATCGAGGCGCCCATGCCGTTGATGCCCCCGACGACCCGGTCGCCCGCCGTCACGGTGAGGTAGCCGAACTCCCCGTCCCCCTCCGGCCCTTCGCCGGACGCCGGCGCGGTCCCCTCGGCGGGGCCGGTCTCCAGGCCGAAGACCGTCCGGTAGAACTTCTCGACGGCCGACGTCCGACGGGTGATCAGCTCGTTCCACACCACCGTGCCCGGACCGCCGTCCATGTGGGCCGCGGGACGCGTGCCCGCCTGCCGGATCCCGAAGGACGCCCCGGCCGGGTCCGCCGCGATCGCCACGCGCATGGTCCCGTCCATGTCCAGCGGCCCGACCCCGACCGTTCCGCCGCACATGCGGACCAGGTCCGCCGCCGCGTCGGTGTCGTCGGCCGCCAGGTAGGGGAGCCAGGCGGCCTGGCACTGCCGCCCGGGCGGCATCTGGCCGATGCACGCGACCTCGCGTCCGCCGAGTACGGCGCGGGCGTGCGGCCCGGCCCCTCCCGGCCCCGGACCCGGCCGGTACTCCCAGCCGAACAGCTCGTGGTAGAACTCCTGGCTCGCGGCCGGGTCCTCGGCCAGCAGGCTCACCCAGCAGGGGGTTCCCGGAGCGCACCGGGTCGCAGCCTCGGTCATCTGTTCACTTCTCTCCTCGTGACCGTCGTCGATGCGGTCGTTCGGTGATGGTCCGCGCACTGCCGGTGCCCATGCTCTCATCCGCCGTCCCGGAACCCTCCGGGCCGTACCCGGGAAAGGGACTCCCCAGGGGGTGGAACATCCGGCACGCCGCCTCGCGCCCGTTCCCTCGCGTGTTCCGCGCGCGGGTGCGGGCCGCGCCGGGAGGGAAGCGGGACGCGGAGCGCACGGCCGCGCGAAGATACGGCCATGGCAGTCATCGTTTCCCCTACCCAGCTGGCGCAGGAACTCAACGGAACTCATACCCCGCCGGTGCTGCTCGATGTCCGCTGGGAACTGGGCGGCCCACCCGGCCGCCCCGCGTACGAGGCGGGCCACCTGCCCGGCGCCGTGTACATCGACCTCGACACCGAACTGGCCGGGCCGGTGGGGGAGGGGACGGGGCGTCACCCCCTCCCCGATCCGGAGGTGTTCGGCGCGGCGATGCGCCGGGCCGGGGTCCGCCACGACCGCCCGGTGGTGACCTACGACAGCGGCCACGGCTGGGCGGCGGCCCGCGCCTGGTGGCTGCTGCGCTGGGCCGGCCACGAGGACGTACGGGTGCTGGACGGCGGTCTGGCGGCCTGGGACGGCCCGCTGACCCGCGAAACCCCCCGCCCACCCGAGGGCGACTTCACCCCCCGGCCGGGATCGGTGCCCGTGCTCGACGCGGACGGCGCGGCGGACCTGGCCCGTACCGGTGTGCTGCTCGACGCCCGCGCGGCCGAGCGCTACCGGGGCGAGGTGGAGCCGATCGACAAGGTCGCCGGGCACATCCCCGGCGCGCTCTCGGCCCCGACGGTCGAGAACGACGCGGAGGGGGGCGGCCTCCGGCCCGCGTCGGAACTGGCGGGCCGTTTCGCCGGACTGGGCATCGACGCGGACACCGAGGTCGGCGTCTACTGCGGTTCGGGCGTCTCCGCGGCGCACGAGGTCCTCGCGCTGGCGGTCGCGGGCATCGACGCGGCGCTGTACGTGGGCTCCTGGTCGCAGTGGAGCGCCGACCCCTCCCGCCCGGTGGCGACGGGCCCCGAGCCCGGCTGAGACCCGCCGGGCCCCGCGGACCGGCCGCTCGGCCGGCCCGCAGGGCCCGGGGAGGCGCTCACTCCTTCTTCTTGCGGCGGGTGCCGAAGACGATCTCGTCCCAGCTCGGGACCGCCGCCCGGCGGCCCGGGCGTACGCCGTCGGCCTCGGCCTGGCGGTCGGTGCTGCCCGTGAGGCGGTCGCGGTGGCCGGACACCGAACGCGGCATGAGCACGTCGGCGTACGCGCTTCCCGCGCTCGCCGCCGGCGCCGGGGGTTCCACCGGCTCGGCCTCCTCGTCGGCCTCGTCCGGCACGTCCGGAGGGGACGACTGCTCCGGCACGACGAGATCGCCCCGGAAGCTGGGCACCGCCTCCAGGAGGCTGGTCAGCGAGTCCCGCTCGCCCCGGCCGTCCTGGCCCACGGTCTCCGGCGGCTCGGACGCGGAACTCTCCGAGCGGTCCGGGCGGTCCGTACGGTCGAAGCGGTCGCGCGGCAGCCGGGCGATGCGCGGCACGAACGGGAAGCTCGGCTCGGGGGTGTCGTCGCTCTCCCCGATCAGCGCCCGGGCCTCGTCGTCCACGGCCTGCACCAGCCGCCGCGGCGGGTCGTACGTCCAGCTCGCCGAGTGCGGCTCGCCGGCCACCCGGTAGACGAGCAGCACCTCCCAGGTGCCGTCGTCCCGGCGCCAGGAGTCCCACTGCACCGTCTCCTTCTCGGCGCCGCGCCTCGACAGGCGCTCGGAGACGATCTCGCCGAGCTGCGGGCCGGTGCTCTCGCCGGGGCGGCGCACGGGGGTCTTGCGGGCCCGCTCGGCCATGAAGGCGCGCTCCGCCAGCACCGGCCCCTCGAACCGCCGTACGCGGTCGACGGGGATGCCGGCGAGCTGGGCGACCTCCTCGGCCGAGGCACCGGCCCGTATCCGGGCCTGGATGTCGCGGGGGCGGAGGTGGCTCTCGACCTCGATCTCGATCTGCCCCAGCCGGGCGCGGTCGTTGCGGACGGCGGCGCGCAGCCGCTCGTCGATCGGAAGGGTGTACTCCGTGTTGTCGGCAGCCTTGAGCACCAACCGTGTGCCGTCGTTGCTGACGGCCACGACACGCAGTTCGGGCATGGGAACCTCCCGGATGGTGCCTGCCGACGTCACGTGCGTCGCTGCTCCCGCTAGACGAGTGTGGCGTGCCCGGGTGCAGCCTGCCACAACCTTGCCGACTTGCCCGGCGTGTCGGGCCCGCGCCCACGTCCGCCGGTGTGGCACGGTTGCCTGTTGGCCACGCACAGTGACCGCGAGGGCCGCTCCGCGTGGTACTGGCCGACCGGGACCAAGGCCAGGGCTCGCCACACTACTCCATTGGGACCATGCCAGTGGATCGGCACGCCGCCCAAGTTCTCACAGCCGCGGGGAGTTGGCCACCGCGGCGGGGGTAAAAAGCCGGTTGTGGTTGTGCGGTCCGTCACGGAACGCGCCGGTGGCCCGCCGGCGCCGGGCCGCGGCCCCGGCCGGGAACGCGTCCTCCGGCCGCCGGGGAAGACGTGTGCGACCCGGCCCGTAAGGGGGACGGACGGGGAGGGAAGGTGACGGCGTCGGAGTGGAGGGGGCTCGGAGCCGGCCCGCGCCGTCAGTCGCCCAGCACGCGCCGCAGGTGGTCGTTGCCGAACACCCGTTCCGGGTCCAGCCGGTCGCGCAGCGCGGTGAACTCCCCGAAGCGGGGGTAGACGCCCGCCAGGTACTCCGCGTCGCGGCTGTGCAGCTTCCCCCAGTGGGGACGCCCCTCGTGCGCGGTCATGATCCGCTCGGCCGCGGTGAAGTACCGCTCGTGCGGGGTGCCCCGGTACATGTGCACCGCGATGTAGGCCGTCTCGCGGCCCGAGGCCGTGGACAGAGCGATGTCGTCGGCGGGCGTCACCCGCACCTCCACGGGGAAGTTCACCCGCAGGTCCGAGCGGTCGACCACCGATCTCAGCTCGCGCAGGGCCTCCACCGCGGCGGCCCGGGGGAGGGCGTACTCCATCTCCACGAAGCGGACCCTGCGCGGGGAGGTGAAGACCCTGTAGGGGATGTCGGTGTAGGTGCGGGCCGACAGGGCCCGGCCGGCGATCCGGGCGATGCCCGGCACGGCCGCCGGCACGGTCCGCCCCAGCGAACAGGCCGCCTGGAAGACCCCGTTGGAGAGGAACTCGTCCGTCAGCCAGCCGGACAGGCGCGGCAGCGGCTCGGCCGGCCCCGCGCTGCGGTTGTTCCGCTTGGTGACGCAGCGGTCGGTGTGCGGGAACCAGTAGAACTCGAAGTGCTCGTTGTCGCGCACCAGACGGTCGAAGTCCGCCAGCACCGCGTCGAGGCGCATCGGCTCCTCGCGGGCCGTCAGCAGGAACAGCGGCTCCACGGCGAAGGTGACCTCGCTGATCACCCCGAGCGCCCCCAGCCCGACCCGGGCCGCGGCGAAGACGTCGGCGTTCTCCCGCGGCGAGCACCGCAGGACCGAGCCGTCCGCCAGGACCATCTCCAGTTCCCGGACCTGGGCGGCGAGCGAGCCGGAGTCGCGGCCGGTGCCGTGGGTGCCCGTGCTCAGCGCGCCGGAGACGGTCTGCTCCATGATGTCGCCCATGTTGGCCAGGGACAGCCCCTCGGCCGCCAGGGCCTCGTTGAGCCGCTTCAGCGGGGTCCCGGCGGCGACGGACACCGTCCCGGCCTCGCGGTCGATCCGGCGTATGCCGGTGAGGCGGTCGGGGCGTATCAGCATTCCGCCGGTGACGGCCACGGGGGTGAAGGAGTGCCCGGTCCCGGCGGCCTTGACGGTCAGGCCGTCCTCGGCGGCCCGGCGCACCGCCTCGGCGAGGGCCCCGGTCGTGGAGGGGGCCACGGTCCGCAGCGGCCGGGCCGTGGCGTTGCCCGCCCAGTTGCGCCATGTGGGCGGGGCCGGACGGCCGCGCCGGGTGGTGTGCGTGCTCATCCGTGCGGGCCCTCCCCATAGGCTCCACGTGCCTCGCGTCACCGGAAGTCCCCGGCGCGGGAGGGCGGGCCCGGCCGGCCGGTGGAGGGATCATACTCGTGCGTCCGCCCGGACGTCCGGCGGTGGGTCCCGGTCGGGAGCGGAGGACCGGGTGGCAGGATCGGGACATGCCCGATGAGCTTGATGTCCGTCCCTACGACGCGCTGCTGCTGCTGTCCTTCGGAGGGCCCGAGGGGCCCGACGACGTGGTCCCCTTCCTGGAGAACGTCACCCGCGGACGGGGGATCCCGCGGGAGAGGCTGGAGGAGGTCGGGCAGCACTACTACCTCTTCGGCGGGGTCAGCCCGATCAACGACCAGAACCGCGCGCTGCTGGCCGCCCTGCGCGAGGACTTCGCCGCCCACGGCCTGGACCTGCCGGTGTACTGGGGAAACCGCAACTGGGCCCCGTACCTGACCGACACGCTGCGCGAGATGGTCCGCGACGGACGGCGCCGCATCCTGGTCCTGGCCACCAGCGCCTACGCCTCGTACTCCGGCTGCCGCCAGTACCGGGAGAACCTGGCCGACGCGCTCGCCGCCCTGGAGCAGGAGGGGCTGGAGCCGCCGCGGGTGGACAAGCTGCGGCACTACTTCAACCACCCCGGCTTCGTCCGCCCCATGGTCGACGGGGTGCTGGCCTCCCTCGCCGAACTGCCCGAGGAGGTGCGCGACGGGGCGCACCTGGCCTTCACCACCCACTCCATCCCCACCTCGCAGGCCGAGACCTCCGGCCCCGAGGGCGGCGCGTACGTCGCCCAGCACCTGGACGTGGCACGGGTGATCGCCGACGCGGTGCGCGAGGAGACGGGCGTCGACCGCCCCTGGGAGCTGGTCTACCAGTCCCGCAGCGGCGCCCCGCACATCCCCTGGCTGGAGCCGGACATCTGCGACCACCTGGAGGCCCTGAGCGAGCGCGGGGCGCCGGCCGCGGTGATGGTCCCGATCGGGTTCGTCTCGGACCACATGGAGGTCCTGTACGACCTCGACACCGAGGCGAAGGCCAAGGCCGGGGAACTGGGGCTGCCCGTGGCGCGGTCCGCCACCGTCGGCGCGGACCCGCGCTTCGCGGCGGCCGTGCGGGACCTGGTGGTGGAGCGCGCCGCCGCCGAGCGGGGCGGGCGCCCCGAACGCTGCGCGCTGGGCGCGCTGGGCCCCAGCCACGACGTGTGCCCCGTGGGCTGCTGCCCGGGCCGCACCCCCAGGCCCGCCGCGGCGGGCGCCGACAGTCCGTACGCCTGACGCCCGGGGTCTTCGGGCCCCGGGTCTTCCCGGAGGGTCCGGAGACCCCGGAGGCGTGCGGAGATCCGAGCGGAGACCCAAGGAGAGACGTGACCGACGACCGGCTCAGGACCGAACTGCTCGACCTCGCCCTGGAGGCCGCCCGCCGGGCGGGGGAGCTGCTGCGCGACGGCCGCCCCGCCGACCTGGGGGTGGCGGCGACCAAGAGCAGCCCCGTCGACGTCGTCACCGAGATGGACCTCGCCTCCGAGAGGCTGATCACCGGCTTCCTCGCCGAGCACCGCCCCGAGGACGGCTTCCTGGGCGAGGAGGGGGCGTCCACCGAGGGCGCCAGCGGGGTGCGCTGGATCGTCGACCCGATCGACGGCACCGTGAACTACCTCTACGGGCTCCCCGCCTGGGCGGTCTCCATCGCCGCCCAGTACCGGGGCGAGACCGTGGTCGGCGTGGTCGAGGTGCCGCCGCGGGGCGAGACGTACCACGCCGTGCTGGGCGGGGGAGCCTGGCGCAACGGGGAGCGGGTGAGCTGCCGGCCCTCGCCGCCGCTGGACCAGGCGCTGATCGGCACCGGCTTCAACTACGTCGCCGAGCGCCGCACCGCGCAGGCCGAGGTGGTCCGGAAGCTGCTGCCGAAGGTCCGGGACATCCGCCGGTCGGGCTCGGCGGCCATCGACCTGTGCGACGTCGGCGGCGGGCGGCTGGACGGCTTCTACGAGCGGGGACTGCACCCGTGGGACGTGGCCGCGGGCGACCTGGTCGCCCGCGAGGCGGGCGCGCTCACCGGCGGCCGGCCGGGTGAGGCGCCGGGCTTCGAGCTGACGGTGGCCGCCTCGCCCGGGGTCTTCGCCGTGCTGCGGCCGCTGCTGGACGAGCTGGGCGCCTGGCACGACTGACCCGGCCGCCGCGGGGCGGACACGCGGCGGGGCCCCGGGCCCGTGGCCCGGGGCCCCGCCGACAGGTTCACACGGCTCCGCGACCGGTCAGGCGCCGGAGGCGCCGACCTCCACCTCCACTCCGTACTCGGCGGCCAGACGGCGCAGGTCGTCGAGCTCTGCCTGCTCGACGTCCACCAGGTAGTCGTCGCCCGACTCGCGAGCGCGGATCAGGTCGGATTCGGTGTTCCGTATGCGCTGCAGAATGCCTGCGGTGAACGCGTCCATGGTGCGCCCCCTCGTCATGGTCGTTGGCACGGGGGTGTGCCGAGGATGGGACGATCACGGTGCGGTCCCCGGAACGGTCGACCGACGGATCCTTCCGCTGCGGTGGGGAAGGGGGTCGTGACCTGCCGTCTACAGGGCGTGATCGCGGGTGTGCTGTCGTCTTCCCCACCCCAAACCTCAGAGAAACCTCAATGGGGACGAAAATTAGGTGAACGGCTGCGGCGGGAGTCGCTTACGGTCCGTTTACCGACGTCGGAGGCAGGATGGGGGGTGTGTCCCGGCTTCGGAGGCGTTTGCCGGCTCCGGCGGCCGGGGGACGTGTCCGGGGCGCACCGCCCCTCACCGCGACGCAGGAAAGGACACTCCGTGCGCGTACTCGTCGTCGAGGACGAGCAACTGCTGGCCGACGCCGTGGCCACCGGGCTGCGCCGGGAGGCCATGGCCGTCGACGTGGTCTACGACGGCGCCGCGGCCCTCGAGCGCGTCGAGGTCAACGACTACGACGTGGTGGTCCTCGACCGCGACCTGCCGCTGGTCCACGGCGACGACGTCTGCCGCAGGATCGTCGAGCTGGGGCTGTCCACCCGGGTGCTGATGCTCACCGCCTCAGGCGACGTCAGCGACCGTGTGGAGGGCCTGGAGCTGGGGGCGGACGACTACCTGCCCAAGCCCTTCGCCTTCAAGGAGCTGGTCGCCCGGGTGCGGGCGCTCGGCCGCCGGACCACCGCGCCCCTGCCGCCCGTGCTGGAGCGCGCCGGCATCCGGCTGGACCCCAACCGCCGCGAGGTGTTCCGCGACGGCCGCCAGATACAGCTGGCGCCCAAGGAGTTCGCGGTGCTGGAGGTGCTCATGCGCAGCGAGGGGACGGTGGTCTCGGCCGAGCAGCTCCTGGAGAAGGCCTGGGACGAGAACGCCGACCCGTTCACCAACGTCGTGCGGGTCACCGTGATGACCCTGCGCCGCAAACTCGGCGAGCCGCCGGTGATCGTCACCGTGCCCGGCTCCGGATACCGCATCTGAGCTCCCATGACGACCAGCACATCCGGCGCTCCCGCCGCACCGCCCCCGCCCCCGTCCGCGCCCCCCAAACCGACCTGGGACCCCTTCCAGCCGCGGGGCGCCCACCCCTGGCTGCGACCCACCATCCGGATACGGCTCACCCTGCTGTACGGCGGGATGTTCCTGATCGCCGGGATGGTGCTGCTGACGATCATCTACCTGCTGGCGGCCCAGGCGCTGAAGGACGGCAGCCACCTGCCCTTCCAGATCATCGGGGTGCGGGACCAGACCACCGACGCCGTCTGCCCGCTCCCGAGCCGGGCGGACGGCGGGGGGCTGACCACCTCGGAGCTGACCGCGGCCGTCCAGCAGTGCATGGAGCGCCAGCGGCAGATCGCCCTGGACGTCCTGCTCCAGCGCTCCCTGCTGGCGCTGCTGGGCCTGGCGGTGGCAGCGTTCGCCTTCGGGTACGTGATGGCGGGCCGGGTGCTCTCGCCGCTGGGGCGCATCACGCGCACCGCCCAGCAGGTCGCGGGCTCCGACCTGCACCGCCGGATCGAGCTGGACGGGCCGGACGACGAGCTGAAGGAGCTGGCCGACACCTTCGACCGGATGCTGGACCGGCTGGACCGGGCGTTCACCGCCCAGCAGCGGTTCGTCGCCAACGCCTCGCACGAGCTGCGCACCCCGCTGGCGATCAACCGCACCCTGCTGGAGGTCCAGCTCTCCGACCCCGACGCCCCGCCGGAGCTGGTCCAGCTCGGCAAGACGCTGCTGGCCACCAACGAGCGCAGCGAGCAGCTGGTGGAGGGACTGCTGCTGCTCGCCCGCAGTGAGAACGAGATCGTCGACCGCAAGCCCGTGGACCTGGCCGAGGTCGCCTCCCAGGCCCTGGAGCAGGCGCGCGGCGAGGCCAGGGCCAAGGGCGTGGAGCTGCGCGGCGTACGGCAGCCCGCGTACGTGCAGGGCAACGGCGTGCTCCTGGAGCGCGTCGCGCTCAACCTGGTGCAGAACGCCGTGCGCTACAACGTCCCGGAGGACGGATGGGTCTCGGTGGCCACCCGGGCGCAGCCGGGGCAGGCGGTGCTGGAGGTGGAGAACACCGGGCCGATGGTCCCGGCGTACGAGGTGGACAACCTCTTCGAGCCCTTCCGGCGGCTGCGCACCGAGCGCACGGGCAGCGACAAGGGCGTGGGCCTGGGCCTGTCGATCGTGCGGTCGGTGGTGCGCGCCCACGGCGGTATGGTGCTCGCCCGGCCGCGCGAGGACGGTGGTCTGCTGGTGCGGGTCACCCTGCCCGTATGACGTCCGGGGGCGGCCGGACGATCATGGAACGGCCGGGCCGTCGGCGAGTGATACGGGGTTGATGCGAGGAATGACGGGTTTGTTGCGACCGTTGTGATCGATCACACACACGATTTTTCGGTCGCGTACGATCCACGGCCGAGACCCTGCCGAAAAATGCCGGAAAATCCATGTTTCCGCAGGTCGTGATCGTGGAAAGGAGGGGAGACGGTGCGTGTGAAGCGCACCTTCCGGGCCGTTCCCGGCCCTGGTCGGCGGCCAGCTCCATCACCCCATCAGGGGCGCGGTTGGGTGTCGATTGAGTAACAGGGCTTGATGTGAGGCAAAATCTGCGCCTCGGGTCGGGCACAAGTCCGGCCTCTCGCGCGTTACGTGCGCTGGAGACACCACAGACACCCAGAGGGGGAGAGCGATATGGCAACCGACTACGACACTCCACGCAAGACCGATGACGATGTCAACGAGGACAGCATCGAGGAACTGAAGGCCCGCCGGAACGACAAGTCCGCCTCGACCGTCGACGTCGACGAGTTCGAGCAGGCCGAAGGTCTCGAACTGCCCGGAGCGGACCTCTCCAACGAGGAGCTGTCCGTCCGGGTGCTGCCCCGCCAGGCCGACGAGTTCACCTGCATGAGCTGCTTCCTGGTCCACCACCGCTCGCAGCTCGCCGCGGAGAAGAACGGCCAGCCCATCTGCCGCGACTGCGCGGCCTGAGCCGGAGCGCCGGCTGATGGCGGTCGACGACGCACGTGACGGCGAGCGGGACCGGAAGGACTCGCTCGCACCCGTACCCGCGTCCGCGTCCGCAGCCACCCGTGGCCGGGGGCTGCGGCGCCTCGGGAGGACGCGGGCACTCGACAGGCACGAGCGGGGACCGCGCGGGCGCGGCACGGTCAGAGCGTTCCTGGGCGTGGTGGCCGACCGGATCGTCGACATCGCGCCCAGGATCCCCGTCCGCGACCTGGACACGCTCCGCCGGCAGTTCCCGGGGCTGGGGCCCGAGGAGCTGGCCGACAGGCTCATATCCGGCGCCATGAAGGGCACCGCCACCGTCGGCGCCGGAGTGGGCGCCTCGGCGATGCTGCCGGTGCCCCCGGCGATGCCGGCCGAACTGACCGCCGAGGTCGTCGGCGTGGCGGCCGTGGAACTCAAGCTCATCGCCGAGCTGCACGAGGTCTACGGCCTGCGCCCGCCCGGCAACGCCAGGGAGCGGGCGGCCGCCTACCTCGCCGAGTGGTCCGAGGAACGCGGCCTGGAGCTGACCAGGCCGGCGTCGTTCGGCGCCGCCTTCGGCAGCCACATGAGGCGCACACTGCGCCAGAGACTCCTCAAGCGCACCCTGCGCAACCTCCCCAACCTCACGCCGTTCATGATCGGAGCGGCCGTGGGGGCGCTGATGAACCGGCGCGACACCAGAAGACTCGCGGAGCGGATCCGCCAGGATCTGCGCCAAAGGCGGACCCCCTGGGACGCCCTCCCCGCGGCGGAGGCGCCCGGGAAGGACGGCGGCGCACCCGGGACGGACGAGGGCTGAGAAGACGCCCCCCGCCGGCGCCCCCGCGCGGCGGACGGCCCCGCCGCCCGGCCGCTCAGGCGCGGGCCCTCTCCAGGGCGTCGGCCAGCGCCCGCGGCGCGCGGGTGGACAGGTACAGGTACGGGGTGGGGTCCTCCGGGTCGGCGACCTCGACGCGGACGGCGGTGGGGACGTAGCCGCGCAGCAGCATGTACGCACGGGGATCGGCGCGGTGGGTGCGCCAGGCGAGAGCCTCCCCGGCGTCCAGGACGCGCACCTCGCCCAGCGCCGACACCGGGATCCGGGCGTCCCCCGCCACCAGGGAGTCGGAGAGCACGCGGACGCGGGCCGAGCCGTAGGCGCTGACCGCGACGGCCGCCAGCGACGTGCCCACCACCAGGCCGCCCAGCAGGGGCAGGACGCCGTAGGGGTACAGGACCAGGCCGACGGAGGTCCCCAGCAGGGCCGCGATCAGCCACCAGGAGCGGGGCGCGGTCAGACGCTCGTCGTACAGCACGCCGGGAGAGAGCATGGGTCCAGCTTGGCACGCCCGCGACCGGATCCCTGACCCGGCGGTAAGGTCAGCACCCGTGAGCGACACCAAGACATCCCTGACTCCGCCGGAGGACGCCGAGGCCCCGGTGCGTCACCCCGAGGCCCCCGCGCCCGGAGAGCCGCTGGGCGCGCACTACGCCCAGTGCTTCGGCTGCGGCGCCGAACAGCCGCACGGACTGCACCTGGAGGCGCGGGCGGGCGAGGGCGTCGCCGTCACCGCGGAGTTCACCGTCCGGCCCGCCCACCAGGGGGCGCCCGGCCTCGCCCACGGCGGGCTGCTGGCCACCGCCATGGACGAGATACTGGGGTCCCTCAACTGGCTGATGCACACCATCTCGGTCACCGGACGCCTGGAGACCGACTTCCTGCAGCCCGTGCCCGTGGACTCCGTGCTGTACCTGGAGGCGCGGGCCGTCGCCCGCCGCGGACGCAAGATCTACTGCACCGCCACGGGCCGGATCGGCGGCCCCGAGGGCCCCCTCGCGGTCCGGGCCGACGCGCTCTTCATCGAGGTGAAGGTCGACCACTTCGTGGAGAACGGCCGCAAGGAGGAGATCGAGGCGGCCATGGCCGACCCCGACACCGTCCGGCGCGCCCGCGCCTTCGAGGTGAACCCGTGAGCCGTCCGTCCCTCGACGTGCTGATCCGCCGCCTCGACCCCGAGGTGCCCCTCCCCTCCTACGCCCACCCCGGCGACGCGGGCTGCGACCTGGTCACCACCGAGGCCGCCGAACTGGCCCCCGGGGAGCGGGCCGTGCTGCCCACGGGGGTTTCCATCGCCCTGCCCGAGGGGTACGCCGCCTTCGTGCACCCGCGGTCGGGCCTGGCCGCCCGCTGCGGGGTCTGCCTCGTGAACGCCCCCGGGACCATCGATGCCGGGTACCGTGGGGAGATCAGGGTGATCGTGGCCAACCTGGATCCGCGCGAGAGCGTGCGGTTCGAGCGCTTCGACCGCATCGCCCAGCTCGTCGTCCAGCGAGTCGAGAGGGTGCGCTTCCGCGAGGTGGAGGAGCTGCCGGACTCGGCACGGGCGGCGGGGGGTTTCGGCTCCACGGGCGGCCACGCCGCACAGGGCCACGCTGCACAGCACAACCATTACGCTGCGGTCGCGGCCGACGAGGCCGCGGACCTGAAGGGACAGTGACGTGTTCGGACGTCGTCGCAAGAAGAAGGTAGGGCCCGAGGGCGCCTCGGACGAGTTCGAGACGGAACGATCCGACGAGAGCGCCGACGCGTCGGACGGTTCCGCCGCACCGTCCCGGGTGAAGCTGCCCCCGGCGCCCCGGCCGGACGGCCCCTGGGACGTGAGCGAACTGCGCGCGCCGGAGGAGGGCCGCGTCAACCTGGGCGGCCTGTACGTGCCGGGCGTACCGGGCATGGAGCTGCGGGTGGAGGTCGCCGGCGACGCCATCGTCGCCGCGACGATCGTGCTGAAGGACAGCGCCATCCAGCTCCAGGCGTTCGCCGCGCCCAAGCGCGAGGGCATCTGGGACGAGGTGCGCGAGGAGATCGCCAGCGGCATCACCAAGCAGGGCGGGATCATCGACGAGGTCGAGGGCCCGCTGGGCTGGGAGCTGCGCGCCCAGGTGCCGGTCCAGCTCCCGGACGGCAAGAGCGGCATGCAGGTCGTGCGCTTCGTCGGCGTGGACGGTCCCCGCTGGTTCCTGCGCGGTGTCATCTCCGGTCAGGGCGCGGTGCAGCCGCAGGCCGCCGGACTGCTGGAGCAGATCTTCCGGGACACGGTCGTGGTGCGCGGCGACGGCCCGATGGCCCCGCGCGACCCGATCGTCCTGAAGCTGCCGAACGACGCCCAGATGGTGCCCGACGGCGTCCAGCAGGAGCCGGCCCAGGAGGGCTCCCGCTTCGCCGGGGGCATCGACAAGCTCCACCGCGGCCCGGAGATCACCGAGGTCCGCTGACCCCCGGTCCGGCGGAGCCCTGCGGCCGCGCAGGCGGCAGGGTCCCGCCGCCGGCGGGCCGCCCCCGGCCCGCGGGCCGGGGGAGCATCCGTTCGCCGACGGCGGCGGCGGGCGGGACGCTAGGCTCGACACCGTCCGGGCGTCCGGAAGGGGGAGACCGTGTGAACACCGTGGTCGAGGTCGAGGATCTGCACCACTCCTACGGTCAGAAGCCCTCCGTCACCCGTGTCCTGCGGGGTGTGTCGCTCACCGTCCGGCAGGGGGAGTTCGTCGCGGTCACCGGGCGTCCCGGTGTCGGCCGAAGCACTCTCCTCGGGCTCGTCGGCGGGCTCGACAGCCCCGTCTCCGGCCGGATCACCGTCGACGGGGTGCGGCTGGACGAGCTGGGCGAGCAGGAGCGGCTCAGGCTGCGCCGCGACCGCATCGGCTTCGTCTTCCCCTCCTCCGGCCTGCTGCCCGTCCTCACCGCGGCCGAGAACGTCGGGGTGCCGCTGCGGCTGCGCCACGTGCCGCCGGGGGAACGGGACGAGAGGGTCTCCCTGCTGCTGTCCGAGGTCGGTCTGGCCGACCGGGCCGGACGGCGTCCCGACGAACTGAGCGGCGGCCAGCGGCAGCGTGTCGCCCTCGCCCGGGCCCTGGCCAACCGTCCCGCGCTGCTCGTCGCCGACGAACCCGCCGCGCAGCTCGACGCCGAGTGCGGGGCCGCCCTCCTGGAGCTGCTGTACACCCTGGTGCGCCGCCGGGAGGGCACGGCCCTGGTCGCCACCCACGACGCCTGGCTGCTCTCCCGCGCCGACCGCGTCCTGGAGCTGCGGGACGGCCTGCTGAGGGAAGCGGGCCCGGAGCGCAGGCCGGTTCCCAGCCCGTCCTGAGCGCGGTCCGAAGCGACTCTCGACACATCCGGGCTTCCGGCCGCCGACGGAGTTACCCCCGGTGAGGGGCGCGGGTACGCTGGCCGCATGAGTGGCGTTACCCGACTCGAGAGGCAGGGCGGCCGGCTGCGTCGCCTGCTCGGCCGGCTGTCGTCCTCGCAGGAGGACCTGCTCTCCGCCGAGCTGCGGCGCGACACCGAGGACAGCGGCTGCACCCGCATCTGCGACTGCGGCGACCGGCAGATCGTCAAGGTGGCCGGTACGCTGCGCACGGTGACGCAGCGCCCCCGGGCCGGCGTGCCCGCACTGGAGGCGGAGCTGTTCGACGGATCCGCGCCCCTGGACCTGGTGTGGCTGGGCCGGCGGTCCATCGCGGGCATAGAGCCGGGCCGCAGGCTGATCGCCTCCGGCCGGATCGCGATGAACCACGGCCGTCCGGTGCTGTTCAACCCCAAGTACGAGCTGCGCCCCATCGGACAGGACAGCGGACAGGAGTAGCGGGTGACCCCTCACGACAAGCCGGCCCCCGGCACGGCCGAGGCCGGCGCGTCCGGCCCGACGGTGACGGACAAGGCCCTGATGGAGGCCTTCGGAGGAGTCTGGGGCATGGTGGACACCACCGTGCCCGGACTGGTCTTCGTGCTGATCTACACGATCCAGCGGGACATGCACCTCGCGGCCGTCGCAGCCGTGGGGCTGAGCGTGGTGCTCGCCCTGATCCGCCTGGTGCGGCGCGAGACCCTCAAGCACGCCTTCAGCGGTGTCTTCGGGGTCGGCATCGGCGCGGTCTTCGCGATGATGTCGGACGACGCCAAGAACTTCTACCTGCCGGGCATGCTCTACACCCTGGGCCTGGCGGTCGCGTACTGCCTCTCGGCGGTGCTGCGCTTCCCGCTGATCGGCGTGCTGCTCGGGCCGCTCATGCGGGAGAACCTCTCCTGGCGCACCCGCAACCCCGGCCGGCTGAAGGCGTACACCAAGGCGACCTGGGCCTGGGGCCTGGTCCTGCTGGGCAAGTCGGCGATCCTCTTCCCCATCTACTTCTGGGGGGACGTCACCCAGCTCGGCTGGGTGAAGGTGGCGCTGGGCATCCCGCCGCTGCTGCTGTGCGTCTACCTGACCTACGTCTTCCTCTCCAAGGCCCCGCCGCCGATCGACGTGATCGCCGAGATGGAGGCCGAGGAGGCGGCCGAGCGGGAACGGGAGCGGCTCGGGGCCGAGCAGCGGGCGGACGGGGCGCGGGCGGAATCCTGACCGTGCGGCCCGCCCCGGAGTCCGTCCGGGGCGGGCCGGCAGGCGGGGGCGCGGACCTAGAGTTCGTCCGCCTCCTCGTCGTCCTCACGGCGCGGAGGCTCGGGCTCGCGCCGCACCGACAGCAGTTCCTCCAGCTGCCCCTCGCGGGCCTGGGCGGCGACGAACAGCAGCTCGTCGCCCTCCTCCAGGGAGTCGTCCGGGCCCGGGGTCAGCACCCGGCTGCCGCGGATTATCGTCACCAGCGAGGTGTCCTCGGGCCACCGCACGTCGCCCACCCGCGTCCCGGCGAGCGCCGACTCCGGGGGCAGGGTCAGCTCGACCAGGTTGGCGTCGCCCTGGCTGAACCGCAGCAGCCGTACCAGGTCGCCCACGCTGACGGCCTCCTCGACCAGCGCGGACATCAGCCGCGGGGTCGAGACGGCCACGTCGACGCCCCAGGACTCGTTGAACAGCCACTCGTTCTTGGGGTTGTTCACCCGCGCCACGACCCGCGGCACGCCGTACTCGGTCTTCCCCAGCAGCGACACCACGAGGTTGACCTTGTCGTCGCCCGTGGCGGCGATCACGACGTTGCAGCGCTGGAGCGCAGCCTCGTCCAGCGAGGTGATCTCGCAGGCGTCGGCCAGCAGCCACTCGGCCTGCGGCACCTGCTCCACCGCGATGGCGGCGGGCGACTTGTCGATGAGCAGCACCTCGTGGCCGTTCTCCAGCAGCTCCGCGGCGATGGAGCGGCCCACCGCCCCGGCCCCGGCGATCGCGACCCTCATCGCCTCTCTCCTTCCGGCCCCCTGGAGAACGCCGCCTCCACGTCGCCGACCTGGTCGCAGCGCATCATCACGTGGATCAGGTCGCCCTCCTGGATCACGGTGTCGGAGGTGGGCAGCATCGCCTCTCCCAGGCGGGTGATGAAGGCGACCCGGGTGCCCGTCTCCTGCTGGAGCCGGCTGACCCGGTGCCCGACCCAGGCGGTGGAGGCGTGCACCTCGGCGAGCTGGACGCCGCCGGTGGGGTCCAGCCACAGCGGCTCGGCCCCGGAGGGCAGCAGCCGGCGCAGCATCTGGTCGGCCGTCCAGCGGACCGTGGCGACGGTGGGGATGCCCAGGCGCTGGTAGACCTCGGCGCGGCGCGGGTCGTAGATCCGGGCCGCCACGTTCTCCACGCCGAACATCTCGCGCGCCACCCGGGCCGCGATGATGTTGGAGTTGTCGCCGCTGCTGACCGCGGCGAACGCCCCGGCCTCCTCTATCCCCGCCTCGCGCAGGACGTCCCGGTCGAAGCCGACGCCCTCCACGCGGCGTCCGCCGAAGGCCGGGCCCAGGCGGCGGAAGGCCGTGGGGTCCCGGTCGATGATGGCGACCGTGTGTCCCCGGTGCTCCAGGGTCCGAGCGAGTGCGGCGCCCACGCGCCCGCACCCCATGATGACGATGTGCATGAGGCCGCTACCCCGTACCTTCCCCTGCCGCGACGACCCTGGCCAGCATCGCGCATCATCCTTCCCGCCCCGTCAGGGGCACCCACCGGAGGCGTTGTCCGGCCGTAACGCTACCCGGCGTCCGCCGGGCGGGCCCCCTCCCGGTCCCCCCGGGGCCGTGTCGGGCCGGGGCGCGTCACCGCGGTGACGCAGCGCGCTCGGCCACCACACGGCGGGGCCGATGTCCCTGGTGAGGGCGGGGACCAGCAGGGAGCGGACGACGACGGTGTCCAGCAGGACGCCGAACGCGACGATGAAGGCGATCTGCACCATGAAGGAGAGGGGGATCACCACCAGGGCGGCGAAGGTGGCGGCCAGCACCACCCCGGCCGAGGTGATCACCCCGCCCGTGGCGGTCAGCCCCTTGAGGACGCCCAGCCTGGTGCCGTGGCGCAGCGCCTCCTCGCGGACGCGGGTCATCAGGAAGATGTTGTAGTCCACGCCCAGCGCGACCAGGAACACGAAGCCGTAGAGGGGGATGGAGGGGTCCGTCCCGCTGAAGCCGAGGAGGTGCTCGAAGACCAGGGCGGCGACGCCGAGGGTGGCCAGGAAGTTCAGGGCCACGGTCGCCACCAGGAGCACCGGCAGCACCAGCGACCGCAGCAGCGCCATCAGGATCAGCAGGATGATCACCAGGACGACGGGGATGATGGCCGCCCGGTCCTCCCGCGCGGTGTCCTGGGTGTCGAGCTGCTGGGCGGTGTAGCCGCCGACCAGGGCGTCCGCGCCGTCCACCGCGTGCACCGCCTCGCGCAGCCGCTCCACGGTCCGCAGGGCCTCCTCGGAGTCGCTCGCGTCCGACAGGGTCGCCTGGACGCTCACCCGGCCGCCGGCGACCAGGGGCTCTCCTCCGCCGGGGCGGCCGGAGGAGGTGACGGGCGCGGCCGAGGCCACGCCCTCGGTGTCCCGCGCGGCGGCGGTGACCTCCGCCACGCGGCCGGCGTCCGCGATGATCACGGCGGGGTTGCCGGAGCCGCCGGGGAAGTGCTCGGTCAGCTTCTCCTGGGCGGTGACGGACCGCGCCTCGCCCACGAAGGTCTCGCTCAGGGGTACGGCCCGGGAGGACAGCGTCGGGAAGAACGCGGCGGCGACGGCCAGGCACGCCAGCGAGACGGCCCACACCCGGCGCGGGGAGCGGTCCACCAGGGAGGCGACCCTGCCCCACACCCCGCCCGACGGTTCCGGGCCGGCCGGGTCGGCGGGCGGCTTGGGGCGGGCGGGCCAGTACGCGGCCCGGCCCAGCGCGACGAGCGCGGCGGGCAGGAAGGTCAGGGCGCTGAGCATCGCGCAGGCGATGCCGATGGCGCCGACCGGGCCCAGGGCCCGGTTGTTGCGCAGGTCGCTCAGGAGGAGCGCGAGCAGGGCCAGGGCGACGGTGGCCCCGCTGGCGGTGATCGCCCCCAGGGAGCGGCGCAGCGCGGCCCGTCCGGCGGCGAGCCGGTCGCCGCGCAGGGCGAGTTCCTCGCGGAAGCGGGCGGACAGCAGCAGCCCGTAGTCGGTGGCGGCGCCGATGACCAGGATGAACAGGATGCCCTGCACCTGGCCGTCCACCCGCACCAGGTCCTCCCTGGCCAGGAAGTACACGATCGCGCAGGCCAGGGAGAGGGCGAAGACGGAGCCGAGGATGATGGCCAGCGGCAGCAGCACGCTGCGGTAGACCAGGAGCAGGATCAGCAGGACGACGATCAGCGCGACGGCCAGCAGCAGGCCGTCGATCCCGGCGAACGCCTCGGAGAGGTCGGCCTGGGTGGCGGCCGGACCGGCGACGTGGACGGAGGCGCCCTCCACCTTCCCCGCGGCCTCGCGGAGGGAGTCGACCACGTCGGGGAGCCGGTCGTCGAGGTCGGGGGCGAGCTGCACCACGCCCTGGAGCGCCTCGCCGTCCTTCGACGGCAGGGCGGGGGAGGGACGGCCCTCCACGCCGGGGGCGTCGGCCAGCCCGGCCAGGACGCGGCCGGCCTGCTCGCGCTGCTCCGCGCCGAGCCGCCCGTTCGAGGCCTCCCAGACGATGACGGCCGGCACGGTCTCGTCGGTGCGGAAGGCCTCCTGCTCGTGGATCACCTTCGTCGACTCGGCGCTCTCGGGCAGGAAGGAGGCCTGGTCGTTGACGGAGACCTCGCCGATCTTCCCCGCGTACGGGCCGAAGACGCCGCCGACCGCCAGCCAGACGACGATCAGCGCCGCGGGCACCAGCCACCGGAGGACGCGTGGTGTGGGTTTCATCGACTCCCCTGATCTGAAGGATGCGTGTTCCGCCCCGGCGGGCAGATATCTTTACCATCAAGAAGCTTTACGACCAAGAATGTATATCGTGGACGGGTGAGCGAATCGGACGACCCCACCAGCCTCCAGGCGTTCGCCGTCCTGCTGCGCCGCACCAACGGCGAGTTCAGCCGGATGGCACAGGACTTCGCCCGGTCCCAGGGGCTCCACCCCACCGACGTGCAGGCCCTGGTGGAGATCCTGGACGGCGGGGAGGACGGGCCCGTCACCCCCGGCCTGCTGCGGGAGCGGCTCCAGCTCACCTCCGGCGCGGTCACCGCCTGCCTGGACCGGCTGGAGCGCGCGGGCCACATCCGGCGCACCCGGGACTCGGCCGACCGCAGGACCGTTCACCTCCACTACGCGCCCCGGGGCCGGGAGGTGGCCCGCGAGTACTTCCGTCCCCTCGCGCAGGCCACCGACGCCGCCCGGCGGCGCTTCAGCGACTCCGAGCTCCGCGCCGTCGTGCGCTTCCTGGCAGCCATGAACGAGGAACTGGCCGCGCTGCGCCGCCCCGGCGGGAACCCGCCCCGCTCCTGAGCGCGTACCACCGGCGCCGCCCGGCGCGCGTGGTGCCCGTCTTCCCGGAACCGGCCGCCGCCACTCCCGCCCCCGCGGCCCCCGCCTCCGTCTTCGCTTCTGCCTCCGCCGCGATGTTGCGCGCCATCCCGCCGAACACCACGGCGTGGAACGGCGCCACGCCCCACCAGTACGCGTGCCCCGCCAGGCCCCGCGGATGGAACAGCGCACGCTGCCGGTAGACCGTCCGCCCCGACCGGTCGCGGTCGACCGCCAGTTCCAGCCAGGCCAGACCCGGCAGCCGCATCTCCGCCCGCAGCCGCAGCAGCCGCCCCGGCTCGATCTCCTCGACCCGCCAGAAGTCCAGCGCCTCCCCGACCCGGAGCCGGGCCGCGTCCCGCCGCCCGCGGGCCAGCCCCACCCCGCCGGCCAGCCGGTCGAGCCATCCCCGCGCCGCCCAGGCCAGGGGGAAGGAGTACCAGCCGTGCTCGCCGCCGATGCCCTCCACCACGCGCCACAGCGCCTCGGGAGGAGCGGCGACCACCCGGTCCCGCAGATCGGTGTAGAGGCTGCCGCCCGCCCAGTCCGGGTCCGTGGGCAGCGGATCGCTGGGAGCGCCGGGGACGGACGCGGAGGACCAGCGGGTGGCCACCCGCGCCTCCCGAACCCGCTCCAGGGCCAGGCGCAGCGCCTCGGCGAGGCCCAGCGGGCCGCCCGGCGGGTCCGGCACGTACCGGGCGATGTCGTGCTCGGCGCAGACCACCTCGTGCCGCAGCGACTCCGTCAGCGGCCGGGCGAGCGCGGCGGGCACCGGGGTGACCAGCCCGATCCAGTGGCTGGACAGGGCGGGGGAGAGCACCGGCACCGGCAGGACGACGCGCCGCCGGAGCCCCGCCGCCTCCGCGTGGAGCCGCATCATCTCCTGGTACGTCAGGACGTCCGGACCGCCGATGTCGAAGGCGCGGTTCACCTCCGGCGGCAGGCAGGCGCAGCCGACCAGGTAGCGCAGCACGTCGCGGACGGCGATCGGCTGGAGCCGGGTGCGCACCCAGCGCGGGGTGACCATCACCGGCAGCCGCTCGCTCAGGTAGCGCAGGATCTCGAACGACGCCGACCCCGAGCCGATCACCACCGCCGCCCGCAGCACGGCCGTCGGCACCCCGGAGTCCAGCAGCAGACGCCCCACCTCGGCCCGGGAGCGCAGGTGAGGGGAGAGGTCCCGTTCGGGGACGCCGCGCGGGGTCAGCCCGCCGAGGTAGACGATCCGGCGCACCCCCGCGGCCCGCGCCCGCTCGCCGAAGACCCGCGCCGCCCTGCGGTCGGTCTCCTCGAAGCCGGGGCCGCCGCCGAGGGAGTGCACCAGGTAGTAGGCGACGTCCACCCCCTCCAGCGCCGCGCCCGTCGAGGCGGCGTCGGTCACGTCGCCGCGGACGATCTCGACCTCCCCGGCCCAGGGGTGGTCGCGCAGCCTGCCGGGGACACGGGCCAGGCAGCGGACCGCGTACCCGGCCGCCAGCAGCTCGGGCACCAGCCGTCCGCCCAGGTAGCCGGTGGCCCCGGTGACCAGGCAGCGGAGCGGCCGCCCGGCGCCCCGGTCCGCCGTCCCGCCGCCGTTCCCGTGACCGCGCACACGGCCATGCTCGGCCCCGCGGACACCCTCCGCAACCGCGCCGCCGCGCCGCTTCCCGCCGCCCGCGGCCGGTGGACGGCGGTTCGTCCGTTCGGCGGGGCACGGCATACGATCCCATGCGTGTCCAAGCTGACCGACGTGTCCAAACGGATTCTGATCGGCAGTGCGCTGCGGAGCGACCGGCTCGCCGAGACGCTTCTGCCCAAGCGCATCGCCCTGCCCGTCTTCGCCTCCGACCCCCTGTCGTCGGTCGCCTACGCACCGGGCGAAGTCCTGATGGTGCTCTCCGTCGCCGGGTTCTCCGCCTACCACTACGGTCCGTGGATCACCCTCGCCATCGTCGTGCTCATGCTCACGGTGGTGGCGTCCTACCGGCAGAACGTCCGCGCCTACCCCTCCGGCGGCGGCGACTACGAGGTCGCCACCGTCAACATCGGCCCCCGCGCCGGACGCACCGTCGCCAGCGCCCTGCTGGTGGACTACGTGCTGACGGTGGCCGTGTCGGTCACCGCGGGCGTGGACAACCTCAGCTCGGCCGTGCCCTTCGTCGCCGAGAACAAGACCGGCGTGGCCCTGGCGATCATCGCGCTGCTGACCGTGATGAACCTGCGGGGCGTGCGCGAGTCCGGCACGCTCTTCGCCGTCCCCACCTACGTCTTCGTCGCCGGAGTCCTGGCCATGATCGGCTGGGGGGCCTTCCGCGGGCTCGTGCTGGGCGACACCATGGAGGCGCCCAGCGCGGACTACCGGGTCCTCGCCGAGCAGGGGGACCTGGCCGGGGCCGCGCTGCTGTTCCTGCTGCTGAGGGCCTTCTCCTCCGGCTGCGCCGCCCTCACCGGCGTGGAGGCCATCAGCAACGGCGTCCCCGCCTTCCGCCGTCCCAAGAGCCGCAACGCCGCCACCACCCTGGCCCTCATGGGCGGCCTGGCCGTCACCATGTTCTGCGGCATCATCGCCCTCGCGCTGGCCACGAGGGTGAAGATGTCCGAGACGCCGGCCACGGACATCCTCATCGACGGCGAGCCCGCCGGCCCCGGCTACCACCAGGACCCGGTCATCGCCCAGGTCTCCGCCGCCGTCTTCGGCGACGGCTCGCTGCCGTTCCTGGTGCTGGCCGGAGCCACCGCGCTGGTGCTGTTCCTGGCCGCCAACACCGCCTACAACGGCTTCCCCGTCCTCGGCTCGATCCTCGCCCAGGACCGCCTCATGCCCCGCCAGCTCCACACCCGCGGCGACCGGCTGGCGTTCTCCAACGGCATCGTGCTGCTCGCCGTCGCCGCGGGCGCCCTGGTCTACGCCTACGACGCGGACTCCACCCGGCTGATCCAGCTCTACATCGTCGGCGTCTTCGTCTCCTTCACCCTCAGCCAGACCGGCATGGTCCGGCACTGGAACCGCCACCTGCGCGAGGAGGGCGACCCCGCCGCCCGCCGCCGGATGGCGCGCTCGCGCGTCATCAACGCCTTCGGCGCCCTCTTCACCGGGCTGGTCCTGATCGTGGTGCTGGCCACCAAGTTCGTCCACGGCGCCTGGGTGGCCCTCATCGGGATGGCCTTCTTCTACGCGCTGATGAGCGGCATCCGGCGGCACTACGACCGGGTGTCCGAGGAGCTGGCGGTGGCCGAGGACGAGGGCCGCGACGAGATGGCCCGCCCCTCGCGGGTGCACTCCATCGTCCTCGTCTCCAAGATCCACAAGCCGACCCTGCGGGCCATCGCCTACGCCAGGCTGGTGCGCTCCGACGTCCTGGAGGCCCTCAGCGTCAACGTCGACCCCGAGGAGACCCGCGCCCTGCGCGAGGAGTGGAACCGGCGCGGCATCGACGTCCCCCTCAAGACCCTCGACTCGCCCTACCGCGAGGTCACCCGGCCCGTCGTGGAGTACGTCAAGAGCCTGCGCCGCAACAGCCCGCGCGACGTGATCAGCGTCTACATCCCCGAGTACGTCGTCGGCCGCTGGTACGAGCAGCTGCTGCACAACCAGAGCGCCCTGCGCCTCAAGGGGCGCCTGCTGTTCACCCCCGGCGTGATGGTGACGTCCGTGCCCTACCAGCTGGAGTCCTCCGAGCGCGCCCGCCTGCGGGCCCGCCGGCGGTCGGAGTGGAGCGCGCCCGGCGCGGTGCGGCGCGGCTCCGCGGACCGGCACGAACCGTAGACGGCGGTCACCCGCGCGGGGGCGGTAGTCTGGACGACTGCCGTCCTTGGCGCACCCCACCTCCTGGAGCGACTCCCTGATGTCCCCCGCAACGCCTCCCACCACGTCCGCCGCCGCGCAGCCCGGCACCGACGGCGCCGCCCCCGCGTCGCTGGCCGGCCGGGAGTACGAGGTCGAGGTCGGCCCCGTCGCGCACGGCGGCCACTGCGTCGCCCGCACCGAGGAGGGCCGGGTCCTGTTCGTCCGCCACGCCCTGCCCGGCGAGCGGGTCGTGGCGAGGGTCACCGAGGGGCGCGAGGACTCCCGTTTCCTGCGCGCCGACGCCGTGGAGATCCTGGAAGCCTCCAAGGACCGCGTCGAGCAGCCGTGCCCCTTCGCCGGACCCGGCCTGTGCGGCGGCTGCGACTGGCAGCACGCGGCCCCCGGCGCCCAGCGGCGCCTGAAGGCGTCCGTCATCGCCGAGCAGCTCCAGCGGCTGGCCGGCCTGTCGGCCGCGGACGTCGGCTGGGACGGCACCGTCGAACCCGCGCCCGGCGACAAGGTCCCCAAGGGCGAGGTGCCGGCCTGGCGCACGCGCGTGCAGTACGCCGTCGACGAGGAGGGACGCGTCGGGCTGCGCCGCCACCGTTCCCACGAGATCCAGCCGATCGACCGCTGCCTGATCGCCGCGCCCGGCGTGAGCGAACTCGGCGTCGAGAAGCGCGCCTGGCCGCAGACCGCCGCCGTCGAGGCCGTCGCCGCCACCGGCTCCGGCGACCGCCAGGTCCTGGTCACCCCCAGCCCCGGCGGGCGGCTGCCGCTGGTGGAACTGGACCGCCCGGTGTCGGTGATGCGGGTGGAGGAGTCCCGCGCCCGGGGCGGGGAGCGGACCGTCCACCGCGTCCACGGCCGCCCCTACGTCCGCGAACGCGCCGCCGACCGCACCTGGCGGATCAGCGCGGGCGGCTTCTGGCAGGTCCACCCCAAGGCCGCCGACCTGCTGGTGGAGGCCGTGATGACCGGCCTCACCCCGCACAAGGGCGACATGGCCCTCGACCTGTACTGCGGCGCCGGGCTCTTCGCCGGCGCCCTGGCCGAACGCGTCGGGGAGAAGGGCGCGGTGCTGGGCATCGAGGCGTCCAAGCGCGCCGTGGAGGACGCCCGCCACAACCTCGCCGACCTCGACCGGGTCCGCGTCGAGCGGGGCACGGTGGAGAAGGTCCTGCCGCGCACCGGCATCACCGAGGCCGACATCGTCGTCCTGGACCCGCCCCGCTCCGGCGCCGGACGGAAGACGGTCCGGCAGATCGCCGCGCTCGGCCCGCGCCGCATCGCCTACGTCGCCTGCGACCCGGCGGCCCTCGCCCGCGACCTGGCCTACTTCGGCGAGGAGGGCTACGTCCCGCACTTCATGCGGGCCTTCGACCTGTTCCCGATGACCCACCACGTGGAGTGCGTCGCCATCCTCAAGCCCGCGGAGAAGGGCTCCTGACCCGAGGTCCCGCGGAGAAGGGCTCCTGACCCGGGGTCCCGCGGACCCGGGGGCTCCGTCCGGCCTGCCCCCGGGCGCCCGCCGGGCGGAACGGCCGCTCCCCCCGCGGAACCGTCCTGGTCTGCGGTTCCGTGGAGCGGCAGCCCTCGTGCCGGCCGTGGTACGAGGGCATCGCCCGGAACCCCCGGCGCTCGGCCGGAGGACCGCCGCAGCCGGATCCGGCTGATCCAGCGGCACGAGCCGGAACTGGTCGTGGGCCGGGCCGACCGGCGCGGTGACGTCGAACTCGTCGACCTCCACCGCCTGTACCACGGGCGGTGAAGGGCAGGGGAACGAGCGGCCGACCCGGCGCCGTCCGGCACACCGTGGACTCCGGTCCCGTCGGGGCGTTGCGGTGAGGCCGGTCGCGCGTGCTCGGACCGGCGCCGGGGCAGAGCAGGCCGCGTTCCATGAGGTCGTCCGTCTCGGCCCAAGTGATGAAACGGCAGGAGCCGGTGCCCAGGCCGACGGCGACCGGCAGGTTCCCGCCGAGCCGCGTGTCCCCGCGGCCGTGGTCGGGGTACCCGACGTGGCCGTGGGGAGCGATGAACCGCCCCCGGTCCGTGAAGCAGTGCTCCGGGACGGCCCGCACCCCGGACAAGACCCCCGGACGGCGCTTTCCCTCGCCGGGAACTCGGCGGCTCTCCGCTCGGCTTCTCTCCGGCCGAGGATCTCGGCCGGTCCCCCCGGGACGGTGGCGGCGGTACGCGGACTCTGCCGGGCCGGGCGTCGCTCCGAACCGCGGGCCGGTTGCGGGCGTCACCCGGCCCTCCGAGGGGAAACGCGGGCCCGTCTCGCCGGTGAGGCGGCGTACGGCGGCGCGCTGCCACTCGGTGAGGTGGACGACGGCCCACGGCGGCACGGGGAAGGCCACCACGCCGGCCGCGAAGCGCAGCGCCACCGCGCCGGCCGGGGCCGGCCCGCCCCACGCGCCGACCGGGTGTCGACCGGGTGGGGCTGCCAACCTGGGATCGGACAGGTCAGATCGCGCGCGGAGACGGCGGCCCACACGACGGCCCACACGACGGCCCCCAGGAACGACAGACCGGCCAGCGCCGTGTTGACGAGGAAGAACGCGAGGGCCTTCCGCGGCCGCCACCGGTGGCCGGGAGGCGTCCCGCACGCACCGCCGGGGTTGTCCGTCGCGTGCCGCGCACCGGAGCATGGTGGCCGTTGGTGAGCCGTGGACCGTGCCGTGAACGGAGACGTCGTGCAGATCGGGGAGTTGTCCGAGCGAACGGGTGTGAGCCGGCGGTCCATCCGCTACTACGAGCAGAAGGGGCTCCTGCGGGCCCGCCGCACCGGCAAAGGGTGGCGGGAGTACGACGAGGACGCCGTCAACAGGGTCCTCAACGTGAGGGAGCTGCTGCGGTCCGGACTGACCGTCGAGGACATCCGGCAGGTCGAGCCCTGCCTGTCCATGGAGATGGCCGACTTCATGTCCTGCTCCGACGCCGACCACGCGATCGCCATGTACGAGGAACGGCTGGCCGTCATCGACGAGAAGGCGGCGCTGCTGCAGCGGCACCGTGAGGAACTGGTGCGCCGCATCGCGATGCTCCGCACCCGGTCCGGGGCCGACGACTTCGAGAGGATCCTCAAGAACGCGCGGAGGACGTGAGGAGCCGGGCGGACTCGGGAATCCCCGCCGCCGGACGACACGGGACACGTCCCCGGCCAAGGGTGCGGCCTCCTTTCACGGCCGCTCCCCGGGCTCGGGCTTGACCCTGACACCGGTGTCACCACCTAGCGTCCCGTGGGTGCGTGGCGCCGCGGCGCAGGCCGTGAGCCGGAAGCCGCCCGGTGCCCGCTTCCCATCGCTGCGAGCGCGCGCGTCCCCCGGGCGGAGGGTGAGCCTCCCGCCCGGGCGGCGTTCCGGCGCGTGTGACGGAGGTCCGCCCATGATGAGAAGAGCCCTTCCCGGCTGGCTTCTCGTACTGTTCCTGACCCTGCTGGCCACGGCCACGGACGAGTTCGTCATCGCCGGCGTGCTCAAGACGATCGCGGCCGACCTGGACGTCGGCGTCCCGGCCGCCGGGCAGTTGGTGACGGTGTTCGCCGTCGTCTACGCGCTGGGGGCCCCGACGCTGGCGGTGGTGTTCGAGCGCTTCCCCAGGCGCACCGTGATGGTTCTGGGGCTGCTGGTCTTCGCGCTGGCCAATGCGGCCGCCGCGGTCGCGCCGGGGTACTGGGCGCTGATGGCGGCCCGGGTGCTCGCCGCCCTGGCCGCGGCCGTGGTGACCTCGGCCGCCTTCGCCACGGCGGCCATGGGCGCGCCGGAGGGCATGCGGGGGCGTTACCTCGGCGTGGCCACGGCGGGAATGACGGCGGCGCTGTTCACCGGGGTGCCGCTCGGGTCGTGGTTCGGCGGTGCCTTCGGCTGGCGGGCGACGTTCTGGCTGATCGCCGGCGTGGGGACGGTCGCCGCGCTCGGGCTGCTGGCCACGGCACCGCGCATCGCCGGCGGCGAGCCCGCGCCGCTGCGGGAGCGGCTCGCCCCGCTGCGGAACACGGCCGTGCTGCGCCTGGTGACGGTGACCTTCCTGGCGGCGAGCGGCGGCCTGATGTTCTACACCTACCTCGCGGCCTACACGGCCGAGGTCGCCGGCGGCTCCCACGGGCTGCTGTCGGTGGTGCTCCTGACCGTCGGCGTCGCGGGCCTGCTCGGCGCCGTGCTGGCCGGCCGCGCGGCCGACGCGCTGGGCCCGCGGCGCAGCCTCCGCCTGGTCGTCGGCGGGCACGCCCTGGCGCTGGCGCTGGCCGCGGCCCTGGTGTTCAGCGGCATCGGCAACCCGATCGTGATGGGCGCCGTCATCGCCTTCTGGGCCGTGTTCGCCTGGGGCCTCAACCCGCCGATCCAGGGGAGCATCATGGGCGCGGCGGGCCCCCGGGCGGCGATGACCGCCCTCGCGCTGAACATCTGCGGTCTCTACCTCGGCACCGGGGTGGCGGGCGCTCTCGGCGGCGCGGTCATCGGCATCGCGGGCATCGGCTGGGTGCCCGTGGCGGCCACCGCGGCGATGACCCTCTCGTTCCTCCTCGTTCCTCCTCGGTCCGCGCACGGCGCCCGGAGCGGGGGCCGGGCACCGGAACGGGCCCCGACGGCCGTCGACACCTGAGAACCCCCGCGACGGCGCCGGCGGAACGGAGGCCGCCGTGCCGTCCGGACGACCCGAACGGGCGTGACGAAGGGGCCGCCGGGCGGCGCGCCCGGAGGCCGGTTCTCTCGGTCAGTGCCCGTGTCCGGACGCGTTCCCCGCGGGCCGCGGCGGGGGGTCGAACTCCGCCCACACCGTCTTGCCGCCGGGCGGGTAGGGGTCGGTGCCCCAGCGGTCGGCGAGGGCGTCCACCAGGAGCAGCCCGCGGCCGGACTCACTGTCCGGGCCCGGCGCCGGGCCGGGCTCGGGCGTCTTGTCGCCGCGGGTGTCGGTGACCTCGACCAGGAGGACGCCCGTCACGCCGTTGAGGGTGAGGGCGATCCGGAAGTCGCGGCCCCGCACGCGCCCGTGCAGCGCGGCGTTCGCGGCCAGTTCCGCCACGACCTGTTCGGCGCGGTCGGCGACGGACGGCGGCAGGGGCCAGGCGCGGAGCTGCCCGGCGGCGAGCAGCCGGGCGAGGCGGGCTCCGCGGCGGGTGGAGGACAGCCGCTGGGCGAACGTGCGGACGCTGCCGGTCTCTTGGGGCGTTGCCAGGTGCATGCGACCACGCTGGCGGACGCGCGGGGACGTCTGCCAGCGGTGGACCCCGTACCGCGTGTCACCGTACGGAGACGCCGGGTGGCCGTTCGGCCGACTCGGTGACGACGCCGCGCATCACGGTCCGGCACCGGGCCGCACCCACCAGGATGGGGCGGGTGACCGGCACCGCAGACCTCTGGCACCACTACGGCCGCGCCCGAGCCGGGCGCGACCGCGCCGTCCCCGGGGCCTTCCACTGGACCTGGAGCCAGGACGGCGGCCCCGGCCCGGAGCTCCTGGGCGACCTCTCCGGGCGGACCGTGGGCGACCTCGGCGCCGGGGCCGCCCGGCACGCCGCGCACCTCGCGGTCCGCCACGCACCCGCCCGGGTCGTCGCCGTCGACGCCTCCCCGGCGCAGCACGGGACCGCCACCGACCTCTTCGGGCACCTCGCGCCGCGCCTGCGCATCGTGCTCTCCGGTGCCGTACCGCACCTGCACACGGCGGCCGGCGCCTACGACGTGCTGTACAGCGTCTTCGGCGCGGTCGACTTCACCGACCCGCGCGAGCTGCTGCCCGCGGCGGCCGCCGCCCTCCGGCCGGGCGGACGGCTGGTGTTCTCCACCCTGGCGCACCACGTGGGCGGCGCCCCCGCGCGGACGGACGTCACGGCCTCCGAGATCCCGGCGAGGACCCCCGACGGCGGGACGGCCACGATGCGCCGCTGGGTGCTCCGGGCACACGTCTGGGCGGAGGTCCTGGACGGGGCGGGGTTCACCCGGATCGGCACCGAGGTGCTGCCCGCGACGGGGGAGGGGCCGCGCGCCGCCGACACGCTGCTGGTGACCGCCCACCGCCCCCGCTGAGCCGCCCTCCGGCCACGCCGCCCGCCGACGCCCGCCGCGGCCTCCTGTGTCCCGCGCCCCGCGTGTTCCTCAGGCCCCGGCCTCCTCGTGCGCTTTCCGCAGCTCCCGCAGGCTCGCGGCCCCGCGCTCGGCCGTGGTGATGTGGCCGAGGCCGAGGGCCGTCGTGGCGCGCCCGCAGAGCTGGAAGGCGTCCTCACGTGTGCGCGGGGCCGGCGTCCGCATCCCGCGCAGCGCCGGGAAGTCCGCCTTCGGGGAGAGCTCGGTGAGCGACGTCCGGTTGCGGTCCCTGGCGGACAGTTCGCCGCGCAGGACGTCCGCCGAGGCCCTTCATGGCGGTGGGCCCCCGGCTAGGCTCCTCCTCCATGACCGGAGCCCCTGCCGTCCCGGGCGCGGCACACCGAGCGTCACCGGCCCCGGGCGTCCTGGCACGCACGTACGCCCTGACCGTCGTGGCCTACGTGCCGCTCCTCGCCCTCCTGCTCGTCCCGGACCTCATGCGCAGCAGAGCCGGCTCCGAGGCGATGCTCGCGGTCGGCATGACGCTGCTGTCGGCGCTGGTGGTGGCGGCGCTGGTGGTGGCGGCGGTGGTGGTCGCTCCCGAGGTGAGCGCCAAGGCGGCGCCGCAGGGCGACCTGTGGCGTTTCGGCCGGGCGCGCGCACGCGTCCGCACCCTGGTCCGCGCCCGCCGCCGCGCCTACTTCCTCCGCCTGGGCGAGTTCGCCGTCCTGTGTCTGGCGGCACAGGGCGCGGGGGGAGTCCTCGCGTGGGCGATGCCGTACATCAGGGAGAACCCGGCCCACGGGACCGACCCGACGCAGGACGCCCGGATTCTCGACTATCCGAACTACGCGGCCCAGGCCGTCGTCATCTACCTGGTCACCTGTTGTGCCTTCGCCTGGTACGCCACCCGCCTGCGCGCCCTGTCGCTTCTGGCCGACCCCGAATGACCGGCGGCGCCCTCCCCGCCTCGGAGCGGGTGGTCGTCTACGGCGGGTACGCCACCGCCGCCGGTGTCTCGGCCGGTACCGACCCGGTCCTCCGCCTGGCCGCCCGGATGGCCGGTGACGAGGTCGTCGAGGCCGTCGAAGTCGTCGAGGCCGCCGAGGCCGTCCGCCTCGTCGTCGAGTACGGCCCCCGCCCCGCGTCCCGACGACCGGCCAGGCCCGGCCCGTCCGGGAAGCCTCACGATTCGGTCACTCTCCGCCAGCGAGCCGTGATTCTCCGGTGATGATGGGGAGATGGTGGTGAACCGGCGACGCTTAGTGGGGTATGCGGCGGCCTGGTCGTGCGGGCTGCTGTGTCTGGTCTCCGTGGCCTGGACGGCAGGTGCGCTGCGGGACGGGAGCGGCAGCACCGCGGACACGGCGGGGCTCCTCCTGGGACTGGCCGGCGTGGGCCTCGCGGCGGCGGGCCTGTGGGCCGCAGTCCGGGCGCTGCGGGAGCACCGGACCGCGGCGGTGATCGCCACGGAACTGGCGGGGGCGGTCCTGGCGGAGGAGGGAAGGCAGTACAAGCAGCTTCTGGGCGGCGACCCCCAGGCCCTCAACACCGCGATCGACCTGCGGTTCGTCCGGGCCGAGGCATCGGGGCCCGCCGGCGGCGGAGGAGGCGGCGGGCACGCCGGGGGCAGCCTGCGGGGCATCGCCGCGTACTACCGCTCGCTCTCCCCCGGGCGTCTGGTCGTCACGGGCTCCGCCGGTGACGGCTCCGCGGACGCCGGGACGGGGAAGACCGTCCTCGCCGTGGCGCTGATCCTCGGGCTGACGCGGGACCGCGCCCCCGGCGAACCGGTTCCGGTCCGGCTGTCCGCGGCATCCTGGCCCGGCGGCTCCGTCCGGGACTGGCTCGTCCGCCATCTGACCGGCGCGTTCCACCTGCCCCGCCGGGAGGCCCGCTCCGTGGTGGACGCCAACCTCGTCATGCCGGTCATCGACGGCCTGGACGAGATGGACGCCGCCCCGCGGCCCGGATACACCTCCCGGGCGGCGCAGCTGCTGCGCGCCGTCGAGGGCCACCCGTGGCAGGGGGAGAAGGCCCCGGTGGTGCTCACCTGCCGCCGTCCGCACTACGAGGCGCTGGTCGCGGCCGACGCCCAGCTCCAGGGGGCGGCGCGGATCGAGATCGTCCGGGTGGCCGGCGGGGACGTCCGCTCCTACCTCGAGTCCAGGATCGGCTACTCGGCGCGGAACCTCGCCCGCTGGGAACCCCTGCTGGACGCGCTGGACGCGCCCTCGGCCCCCGCCGCGCTGGTCGACGCCCTCGACACGCCCTGGCGGCTGACGCTGGCGGCCGTGGTGTACGAGGAGCGTGACCCCGGGAGCGGCGAGTTCCTCCGCGACCCGAAGGACCTGGTGCGCCTGGCGGAGCGCGGCGAACTCCACGGCTACCTGCTGGACCGCTTCGTCAAGGCGGCCGTCAACGCGCCGCCGGAGGAGGGCGGGCAGCGGCCCCTGGCACGCCCGGACCCGGAGGCCGTGTGGCGTCACCTGGCGGTCCTCGCCGCCTACCTGCACGGCAACGCGGCCACGCCGTCCCGGACGGTCGCGGGCCGCCGGCTGTCGGGCACGGACATCGTGCTCCACGAGCTGTGGCCGCTGGCCGGTCCCCGCAGGGCCCGTGTGGTCAGCGCTCTGTTCTTCCTGATGGTCGTCGCGGTGTTCCTGGTGCCCTACCTCCTCACCGACAGCTTCAACAGCACGACCGGCAGCGCGGCCTTCGTCGCGATGGTCTGGGCGATCACAGCGGGCGCGGCCGCCTACGCCGTCGCCTGGCCGCAGCCCGCGCGTCTGTCCCTGCTGCCCCTGGCCACGTCCTCCGGGCTGCGGCGCACGGTGACCGCGGCGCTGGTGGGCGGGGCCGCCGGCGGGGTGGGCGGCGATCTCTTCTACGACTGGCTCGGCCATTCCGCGTCCGGAACATTCCCGTACCTGGCCGGCGAGTTCGTCTACTGGCCGGCCGTACCCGGCTGGATGGGCTTCGGCTGCCTGCTCTACCTCACGCTCGGCGCACGGCACCACTCCGTCGGCGATCCGCGGAGCGCGCTGCGGGACGACCTGACCGCCTGCCTGGTCTCGGCCGTCCTCATCGGGGCGCTGGAGAGCGTGGAGATCCTGACCCTGCCCGCCTACGAGCAGTTCTTCCTGTTCGAAGGCCCGATGCTGGTTCCCACCATGACGATCAGCGGACTGGTCCTCGTCGTCGGGTGGGGGTTCCTCCTGTCGCTGGCGGGCGCCTTCCCCGCCACCCGGGGACTCCGCGCCGTGCTGGGCGGACCGGCGACGCTGCGCCACACCGCGCTTCTGCTGTGCACGCGCGGAAGGCTTCCGTGGCGGCTCGGGAGTCTCCTCCACCACTGCTACGACCTCGGGCTGCTGCGCGCCGCCGGGGGCGCCTACCAGTTCCGCCACCTGGAGTTGCAGGAGCACCTCGCCACCCGGCCCCACCCGCCCGACCTCCGGCGGGACGGGGAACGGCGGGACGGCGAACGCGGGGCCGCGGGCTCGGAGAGCGGATGTCCGGCCCGGTGAGGGGCCGTGCCGCTCACGTACCGCCGCCGACCGCGTACGGCCGCCCCGGCAGCCGCGTCGCCGAACGGGACGCCGTGACCGCCGTGGCCCGTATGGAGAGTCAGAGTACGGACACTGTGGGTGGACGGTGCGCGGTCCGATCGGTCAGGCTGGACGGGTTCGGCCGCGGGGGAGACCGCGCACAGCACAGCACGTGGAGGGGCCGCCCATGACCGTTGACGACGCCTGTACGACGACGGGCGGGGACGTGGGACGGGAGCCCGACCCGTCGGACAGCCTGCGGACCTTCGGCGCCGTCGTCCAGGCCCTGCGCGAGCACGCCGGCCTCAGCCGCGCGGACTTCGGCGAACGGGTGCGGTACTCCAAGCACACCGTGGAATCGGTGGAGTTGGGCCGCCGGATGCCCGACGAGTCGTTCGTGGAACGGGCGGAGGAGGCCCTGGGCAACACCGGCGCCCTCCGGAAGGCCGCCAAGTACCTGACGCGCGGTGAACCGGGCCTGGCGGCCTGGTTCCGCCAGTGGGCCCGCCTGGAGCGGGTGGCGGTCAGCCTGTGCACGTACGAGTGCAGGCTGGTGCCCGGGTTGTTGCAGTCGGAGGGGTACATGCGCGCCCTCTGCGAGAACGACATTCCGCCCCTGACGGACGACGCCCTGGAAGCCACCGTACGGGCGCGGCTGGAGCGGCAGCAGTTGCTCCACGAGAGGCCCAGCACGGCCTTCGACTTCATCGTCGACGAAGCTGTTTTCATGCGTCGCATCGGCGGAGCTGAGGTCACCCGTGGTCTGTTCGATCACGTCCTTGAAGCCGTCAAAGCCAGGAACGTGACGCTCCAGATCATGCCTGCCTGCACCGAGTACCACGCGTGCCTGGCTGGACCGATCCAACTACTGGAAACCCCGGACGGACGCTGGCGCGGGTACTCGGAGGGGCAGGAGAACGGTCGCTTGATCGCTGACCCGAAGGAGGTCAGCAAGCTGCACATGCGCTATGCGAGACTGCGTTCGCAGGCCCTGCCCCCGAAGGAATCCGTGGGCCTGCTTGAGCAGATGCGAGGAGCGCTATGAGCGGAACGACTGACCTCGACTGGTTCAAGTCCAGCTACAGCAGCGCGCAGGGCGACAGTTGCATCGAGGTCGCCGTCACCGAACAGGTCGTCCACGTGCGGGACTCCAAGGACGTGAGCCGTCCGGCCTTCGCGGTCGGCCGCGAAGGCTGGGACCGGTTCGTACGGTACGTGGCGGGGGAGTAGCGCGGACGCGCCTCCGCGCGGTCAGCCTGATGCCGGGCCGGGCATCCGTTTGCCCGCGCGGAGGGCGGCACCTCCTGGCAGACAGAGCAGCGATACGGCGGACAGGGCCCAGGGAGCACCGCCCTCCGCGTACACCGGGCCCGCGAACATGCTTGCGGCGACGAGCGCGAGGAACGAGCCGGAAGCATCCAGGAGGCTGTCCTCGTGGCGGTCTTCGCCGGGGTTCGCCTTCGAGTGGCGGGCCCGGATTCCGGAAGGCTTTCCCGGCCAGGCGAGTCATGTCAGCATTCTGCATATTATAAAAAAGTGTGCCAAGCGGTGCTGTTGGACCACGACCGCCCGTGACGGAAAGCGGCGGAAGGCGGACGCATTCCTGCCCGTGTCGGCCCGTAGCGCTTACCGGTGGCAGCTCGTCAGGCCTGGCCGTGACCGGGCGCGTCACCGCCCGGAGCAGGGCGGGCAGGGCGCGTCCTCGTACTGTGCTGCCGGGCTCGGTCCGCGAGGGTGCGGGCGAGTGCGGTCACCCGCGGGGTGAGACCGGTCCAGTCGTCGGCGGCCGTACCGAGGTAGCCGGCCCGGGCGCGTTCCAGCAGTTCGCGGTCGGCTGCCGCGAGCGTCCGCGCGACCGCCTCGGCGGCGGTGTCCTTGGGGACGATCCGGCCGGTGTCGAGCGTGACGAGGACGCGGGCCAGGGTGAGGAGGGCGTTGCGCTCATCGCCTTCGATCCCTTCCAGGACGTCCGGGACGACGGCGAGGACAGCGTTCCCGAGCAGCTCGGGCGGGACGGAGGGGACGACGTCGCCGAACGCGGGCCCGCGCAGCGCCCGGTGCGCCGAGTGAGCGGTGGCCAGGAGGACGACGGTGTCGGGATCGTCCGCGGGTTGCGGGAGGAGGCCGTCGGCGAGGTCTTCGCGTAGCCACTCGCCGTACTGGAAGTCGCGGCGAGGCGTTCCCGTCAACGGGCGGACGTCGTCGACGACGATGCCGGTCAGTTCGACGGGCCGCCGGTGCGCCGCGTCGGGGAAGCGTTCGGCGTGGCCGCGCCACCCGGAGACGCGCGACAGCAGCGAGACCAGCGCGGCACGCTCGGGCGCGGTCAGCGACCTGCGGGTGAGCATGAGCAGGTCGATGTCGCTGTCCGGACGCAACCCCGAGGCGGTAGCGGAGCCGTGGAGGTAGAGGCCGACGAGGTCTCCCGGGTTCTCCCGGTCCAGGTGCTCCAGGAGAGGGGCGATCAGTTCGTCCATCACCTCCCAGGCTAAAGGCCCGGGGGAGTGACGCCCCGACGCCGCGCGTACCCTCAGGCCCGTGCCCACACCCGGAGGACGTCACCCGCCTCGGAGAGGGTGTACCAGGTGCCGTCGCCGAGCGGCCGGGGCGAGCCGAACACCCGCTCCGGGTAGGCGACTTGGCCCAGCACGCGCATGCGGGTGAGGTCGATCGCCCAGTGGCGGGCGGGGCCCCACTCGTCGTCGGTCTCGGCCGTCCCCGCGACAGCGGTGTCCTCGTCGAGGAAGCCGCCCTCGTAGTCCCAGCCCGGCTCGTACTCGTCGTCCTCGCCGTACCCGTCCTCCCCGCCGTCCTCCGGTCCGGTGCCGGGGTGCCGGGGCACGGCGGGGGCGGCGTCCAGTTCGGCGAGGACCGAGTGGTCCCCGGTCCGGTGCACGGCGAGGATCTCCTGGTAGTGGGTGACGGTCAGGAAGCGGTCGCCGGACGGGCTGACGTCGAGCAGGACGCGGATGTCGTCCCCGACGCGCTCGGCGGTCAGCTTCTCGCCGTCCCAGCGGCCCCAGTACAGCGGCACCCCGTCCTGCCCCTCGCCCAGCGTCAGCCCCATCCGCCGGGGGTCGGGGTGGGGGACGTGCACCGAGCCGTGGACGGCCGTCCGCGTGTCCGCCCGGCCCAGGACGCGCCCGTCGGCTGCGTCGACCACCAGCCACTCCTCCCTCGCCTCCGCGTCCGGGCCGTCCGAGGCGAGGGGGGTGCGGACGTGGGCCCACACCAGAGACCCGTCCGCGGAGAAGACCGCCGAGCCGCGGTCGGGGTACCGGTGGTCGCGGCGGCCGTCGTACTCCCCGGCGGAAGCGTGCAGCTCACGGCAGCGCGCACTCCAGCAGCCGTGGCGGATCTCCCAGCGCACACGGCCGCCGGCGTCCACCGCGCGCAGGGCGTGCGTTCCGGAGAAGACGGCCAGGTCCCTCTCCGGCGACACCGCGCAGGGACCGAGGCGGCGACGCCAGGGCGCGGGGAAGCGGACCGGCGCGGCCCCGCCCGTCCCGGCGGTCAGCCCGTCCAGGTCGTACGCGACCGCCTCGGCGTCCCCCTGCTGGACGAGCAGTCTCCGCCCCGGCCACCGCAGCACGTACGGGGCGTCGGCCGCGGCGCGGTCCAGGGGTGCTTCGAGGGAGGCGACGAGACGGGCGGTGACGGACACGGGGGCTCCTGGAGAGGTACCGGACGAGGGGTCACTGGATGTCGAGGCGGACCGGGTGGGAGGCGTCGGCGGCGCAGGTGAAGACGCGGAGCTCGCCGAAGCGGCCCACGGTGACGTCCGGGCCGCCGTGGCTGCTCCCGACCGTGAGGAGCAGCCGCGTCCCGGCGCCGCAGGACGGGCGGTCGACCCGGACGCGGCCGGTCAGGTGCCGGCTCGGCCGGCCGCCGACCTTCCAGCCGGACCGGCAGGCCAAGCGGTGGTGGTCGACCCCGCGTGCCGCGGCCCACGCCCGTGCCCGCTCGGCGAGGGCGGCCGGGAGGTCGTCCGTGCTCGGCAGGTCGGCGACCCGGACGGGATCGACCGTGCAGGACGAGGGCAGGCAGAGGTCGAGGGCGCGGTGCGGGCGGGGCGGGTCCGCCACGGCGTCCACGGCCGCCGCCGCGCGGTACCGCAGCTCGACCGCGGGCCCGCTGTAGTGCGGCTGGCCGGGAAGCCCGCTGTGGTCGTTCGGGCACCACAGCACCTGGAGGACGTCGGCGCCGTCCGGGCGGGGCAGGCCGGGGACGTCCCGCGCGTGGAGCTGCGCCACCGGGACCATCGGCACGTCCGGACCGCCGGTGTCCGCCACCCACCGCACCCGCTCCCAGGTGGTCATGTCCAGGGAGGAGGCGCCGTCGAGGATCCTGTCCGGGGTCTCGGCCTCCTCGGGCGGCATCGGGGGTCTCCGGCCCGATCGGCGGCGCTCGCGCCGGGCCCGCCCCATCCGCTCCAGCGCCTCGCGCTCCTCGTCCGTGAGCCTTTTCCGCACCCGCGCCATGTGGGGGTGCGGGCACAGCGGCCACGGCTCGCCGGCGGGCCACAGCAGGGGGCCGCCGACGGAGCTGTCCCGCACGCCGGGCGACCCCGCCGCCGGCCGCAGCAGGACGGCGGCGCGGACGTACTCCGCCAGTTCGGGCACCTCGGCCACCAGGTCGGCCACCAGATCGGCCACCAGGGTCTCGGCGGACGGGTCGGGGGGCGTCACGGGCACGGCTCGCTTCCACGGGTCGGGACGGGGGAGGTGGTGCGCGCACACCGTACCCGCGGGGTGCGACAGGACGGCCGTGCCGCCGCGTCACCGCGCGCGGGCACGGGCGCCGTGACGCGCCCACCACAGCATCGACAGGGCCAGCAGCCAGCAGGCGGCGACGCGGGCCGGCCACCCCAGGGGCATGCCGAGCAGCAGGGGGACCGCCAGCACCCCGGCGACCGGCCCGGAGGCGTGCCACAGGACGCCCAGCAGCGGGCCGGCGCCGGCGAGTGCGGGGCCGCTGAACAGCAGCCAGGCGGGCACCGGGGTGCGGTAGGCGCTCACCAGTCCGGTGGCGACCAGTGCCGGGACCGCCGCCAGGGTGAGCAGCGGGCCCGCGACGGGGGCGAAGGGCACGGTGAGCAGGCAGCCCGCGGCGGTGAGGAGGAGCACCGGCACGATCGCGTGCTCCACGGCGACACGCCCGCGGGGGCGGGGCGACCAGGCCGTGCGCCGGGGATCGTCGGCGTCCAGCCGCGCGGGCTCCAGCAGGGCGGAGGCGGCGAAGCAGCCCAGCGCGGAGGCCGCGGGCGGGGCGAGGGACGCCGCCCCGCCTCCGGCCGCCGCGCCGGCGGCCAGGGCCGCGGGCGGCGTCTCGGACTTCCTGCTCC